>LIQL01000001.1 GCA_001418405.1 Streptomyces diastatochromogenes
ACGAGCGTGGTGATGCCGCCGGCGGCGGCCGCGCGGGTGGCCGTCCAGAAGCCCTCCCACTCGGTGCGACCGGGGTCGTTGACGTGCACGTGGGTGTCCACCAGGCCGGGCAGCAGGACGTCGTCGCCGAAGTCCTCCACTCGGGCGCCGGCCGGGGCCTCGGCGTCGTGCGGCAGGACCGCGACGATCTTCCCGTCCTGGACGGTGACGGACGCGGCCCGCGTCCCCTCCGGGGTGACGACGCGCGTGGAACGCAGCACCAGCTCTATTTCGGACACCCAGTACCTCCCATATCGTTGTTTCATGGTCGCGGGCCGGCGCCTGCGGGGCACGTCCGACGCGGGCCGTGCCGCCGCCGGCGCGGATTCTCCAGCACCCCGGAATGCCGGAGTGGACCACTGGTATACGGAATTCAACAGTCTGTTGAATGAGTCTTCACTCAGGACCGCGGCCCGTCAAGACCCCGATGCGGCGGCCGGCCCGGCGATCGCACCGGACCGCTCCGGTTCCTCGACCGACGTCACCATCTCGCCCCTGACCTGCGAAGCGATGATGTCCTGCGGAATCGGCCCGGCACCGGCCGCGGCCCGTTCGCGCCGCGAGACGAAGGCGTAGAGCAGCCCCGAGATCCCCATGCCGAAGATCCAGGAGAACGGCGCCACGGCGTCGAGGGCCGGTATCAGCGCCACCGAGGCGGAGACCGCGGCCGCCGGCAGGAAGGCGATCACGGCCTTCGGGTTGTAGCCCCGGCGGTAGAAGTAGGCCCCGGCGGCATCGGCCGAAAACAGCGCATCGACGTCGATCCGCCCCCGTCGCACCAGGTAGTAGTCGACGAGCAGGATCGCCACCAGCGGACCGAGGAAGGCCCCCAGCGCGCCCAGGAAGTACTGGATCACCAGCGCCGAGGAGTACAGCTTCCAGGGCATGACCAGCACCGCGAGCACCGCGGTGATCATGCCGCCGCGCTTGAAGTCCAGGTACTTCGGCAGCAGGTTGGCGAAGTCGTAGGCGGGCGAGACGAAGTTGGCCACGACGTTGATGCCGATGGTGGCGACGATGAAGGCCAGCGCGCCGATGACGGTGACCACCGGGTTGTCGATCTTCTGGATCACCTTCACCGGGTCGTAGATCGCCTCACCGAAGACCGCGATGGTGCCGGCGGTGACGAGGACGGCGACCACCGCGAAGGCGGTGAAGTTCACCGGCAGCCCGACGAGGTTGCCCCGCCGGTAGGAGCGGTGGTCGGGGGTGAAGCGGGCGAAGTCGGCGTAGTTGAGGACCAGGGTCAAGAAGGTGGCCACGGTCAGGCTGACCGCGATCAGGCTCTGCCGGACCTGCGCGGTGCCGCTGAGCCCGGTCAGGCTGCGGGTCAGCGAGATGTCGCCGTGCGCCGCGATGACGAGGTACACCGCCAGCGCCAGCACCACCAGCCAGACCACCGGCCCGGTCGCGAAGTCCTGGACCTTGCGGATGAACTCCATGCCGCGGGTCAGCAGCGCGGCCTGGAGCCCCCACATCACCATGAAGGCGATCCACCCCAGGGTGGACAGCCCCAGCACCGAGTTGTGGTTGTACGCGTCCAGACCGGGTGCGATCTGCAACGTCAGCAGCACCACGGCCGTGGAGGCCAGCCAGGTCTGGATGCCGTACCAGGCCACCGCCATCACCGCGCGCAACAGCGCCGGGATGTTGGCGCCGTAGACGCCCCAGCTCGCCCGGGCGAGCACCGGGTAGGGGACGCCGGTGCGGTGCCCGGCGTGTCCCATCCGGTTCATCAGCCAGTAGACGATCGTGATGCCGACCAGCAGGGCGAGGAACACCTCCCAGGCCGGCAGCCCCAGCACGAAGAGGCTGGCGGCGAAGGCGTAGTTGCTGATCGCGTGGGTGTCGGACATCCACAGCGCGAAGACGCTGTACGTGCCCCAGGTGCGCTTCGCCGCCGGTGCGAGGTCTTCGTTGAAGAGCCTCGGGTCCGGCGGTCCCGGACGGTGCTGCGGGGATGTGCTCATGAGTCCTCCCAGGCAGGTCGGGTGGAGCTTAGGCGCCAGTCATCAGATGCCTGACGTTTCACTGGAAAAGTCGGTGTGACGTGCGGAATCGTGCATGCGGTACCGCTCCCCCGCCGCGGTGCGCGAGAGGTGGCGGCTGAGCGGCCAGGAGCCGATGGCCTTGGGGCGGGGCGGGGCGAAGCTGCGCTGCGCGCTGGTGGTCAGGCCGAGGCCGACCACCGCCTCCGCGAACTTCACCGCGGCGGCGACGCCGTCCACGACGGGCACCCCGAGTTCCGCCGCGACCCGCTCCTGGAGTCCGGCCATCCCGCCGCACCCCAGGCAGATGACCTCCGCACCGTCGCGGACCACCGCTCGGGCGGTCTGAAGGATCACCTCGACGGTGCGCTCCGGGTCCTCCTCCAGCTCCAGGACCCCGAGCCCGGTGCCGCGGACCCCGGCACAGCGCTGGAGCAGCCCGGCGGTCAGCAGCCGGTCCCTGATCTGCGGCACGGCACGGTCGAGGGTGGTGACGATGCCGTAGGAGTGGCCGAGCATCAGCGCCATCTGTGCGGCGCACTCGGTGATGTCCAGGACGGGGACGTCCAGCAGTTCCTGGGCGCCCTCCCGGCCGGGTTCGCCGAAGCCGGCCATGACCAGCGCGTCGAACGGGGTGTCCAGGGTGGCGAGCCGGTCCAGGACGGCGGCGGCGCTGAGGTACCCCTCGAAGTGGCCTTCGATGGACTCCGGCCCCCAGAGGGGTTCGGTGGCGAGGATCTCGGTGCCCGGTGCGGCGACCGCGGTGGCGGTGGCGCGGATCGAAGCGGTCATGGAAGCCGTGGTGTTCGGGTTCATGACGAGAATGCGCATGACGCTCCAACGATTTGGAGGATTCCACAGAATGGACAGTAGGTTTCGCGCAGCAGAACGTAGCTACGGCCACTGGCACCGTCAAGAGATCTACGGCAAGGAGGTGGCACCTTGGGACATACGGGCGCTGACCGGCGGGAACGACTGTGCGATAGGCGGTGTACCTGCGCGGTGTGACCGGTAGGCTGCTCCGGTCGGGCCCGGCGCCCGCAAGGATGAAGAGCCGAGACCGATCCGACCCGCCCCGAAAGGAACGCGACGTGCCGCCGTCCAGCGCCAGCACCTCCGCCGCCCATGCCAAGCCTGCAGGCGCCAGCGGCGGGGTCCAGTCCCTCGAGCGCGCCTTCGACCTCCTGGAGCGGATGGCCGACGCCGGCGGCGAGGTGGGCCTGAGCGAGCTCTCGGCCAGCAGCGGCCTGCCGCTGCCCACCATCCACCGGCTGATGCGCACGCTGGTCGCCTGCGGCTACGTCCGCCAGCAGCCCAACCGCCGGTACGCCCTCGGCCCGCGCCTGATCCGGCTCGGCGAGAGCGCCTCGCGCCTGCTGGGCACCTGGGCCCGGCCGTTCCTGGCCCGCCTCGTGGAGGAGACCGGCGAGACCGCCAACATGGCCCTCCTCGACGGGGACGAGATCGTCTACGTCGCGCAGGTCCCGTCCCGGCACGCGGTGCGGATGTTCACCGAGGTCGGCCGCCGCGTGCTGCCGCACTCCACCGGCGTCGGGAAGGCCCTGCTGGCCAACCACCCGCCGGAGGAGGTCCGCGCGCTCCTCGGCCGCACGGGCATGCCCGCCGCGACCGAGAAGACCATCACCGACCCGGAGCACTTCCTCGACGCCCTGGCCGACGTGCGCCGCCTCGGCTACGCGGTCGACGACAACGAGCAGGAGATCGGCGTCCGCTGCCTCGCGGTTCCGGTCCCCAACTCCCCCACGTCCGCGGCGATCTCCATCTCCGGGCCGACCGGCCGGGTGACCGAGGCCGCGACGGACAAGATCATCCCGGTGCTCCAGGAAGTGGCGGCCGAACTGTCGGTGGCGCTGGCCAACCAGACGCCGGCGTGAGGTCCGGGTGAGCCGCCCCGCCCGGGTCGCCTCACCCGCCCGGCAGCCCGCCGAAACCGTCGATCCGCTCGCGGACTTCGGACAGCGCCGGCGACAGTGCGCTCACCGAGCCCACCGCCCCGGCTATCAACAACAGCGAACGGCGCAGCCGGATCACCTCGGGAGCGCCGTGGCTCACCATCGCGTCCAGTGCGGCCAGTTCGTCGTCGGCGGCCGCACGGTCCGGTAACTCGCCAGGCAGGACGGCCAGTTGGCGGCGGAGCCGGCCCACCGCCACGCGGAGCGCGCGGACCCTCGGATCGTTCCGGTCCCCGGTCATGCGGCCGTCCCCCCACAGCTGTCCCACAACGACGGCGCCCTCCCCGGCCGTTGCCCGTCCCACGATGCGGGACAGTTAACGCCACGGTGCGCGACCGACGCCATACGGGCGGCGGAAAAACTCGATCAACGATCCCTCGTCGGTACGGCGGCGCGGGCACCGTCGCGTCGCGCCGGGCCGCACGCCGAGGGCACCGCGACCGACATCCCCTCCCCCGTGCCACTGGCCGGTTTTCGCCGTTCGCCGGGGGCTCCCCCGACCGGCCGACCGGTTTCCCGCACCTCCGGGCGCCCCGCGGCGCCCGCACCGCACGCCCCCGTCGCGCGGGTCGTGCGCGCTACCCCGCCGCCACCTGACCATGCGTCAGTACGTGCGTTCCCCGGGGCACCCGTTGGCGTGGGCGTATCCCGTACAAGGGATACGGCGCCGCACGGTGGAGCATTCTCCCTTCCGGGAAATGTCCGGCATATCACCGAATCGCACATCACTGGACCACTGGATCGGAGAACGCCATGGAGCCCAACCCCGGCCCCAACCCAGGCCCCCATCCCGACTCCCGGCACCTCAGCGTCGTCCAGCTCATCTGCCGGGCGTACGGCCTGGCCGACGCCTCCGAGATCACCGAGGAGCACATACACCGCTACGTCAGTGAGCGCCGGGACGCGGACGAACGGACCGCACGGCTCCGGGACCGGCTGCGGCCATGGATCCCGCGGCAGCGGACGTCGGGGGACGCGGCCTGAGGGGGAACCGGCACCGCCCGGTTCCGGGGGGCACGGGGCGCCGCGCGCGGCCATGAGGTAAGCAGTTCCCATGGCACATCCAGGGGAAAGCGCAGGCGTCGGG
>LIQL01000010.1:0-1111 GCA_001418405.1 Streptomyces diastatochromogenes
CCGCACGACCCGGCCGCAACCGCCGCGCTCACCAGCGGCGACCACGCCATCGGGTCGTTCCCTTCGCCGGCGCCTGGGCAGCACCCCACCGAAACTGCGGGGCCAACGGGGCCATCAGCCGGCACAGGAAAGGCGCAACATGGCGCCGTATTGCCGGTAGGCCCAAACGGAAAAGCCGCAGAAGCTTGATGACCCACCACCTACCACGTTGCGAAAGGCATCGCCGAGATGGCCATCAATGCGACACGTGCTGGGGCACGCTCCCGCGCACCGGCCCCCGCACCCGCTCGCGGGCGCGGTGTGGGACGCCGACGCCGTGCGTGATCGGGTGCGTTACGCGCGCAGCGTCTGCGACAGCGCGTCCACGGTCACGCCCACGATGGCCAGGAGCTGCGCCGGGCTCGCCCCGGCCCGGCTCATGACGGCGAGCGACTGGTTCACGGCCGCCGTGTGTACGGCGAAGACCTCGGCGTCCTGGTCGGTCAGTCGGCCGGCCTTCAGCGCNNGGCCGACTGGGCGATCAGGCACCCATCGGGGAGTTCGGGATCGGCGATGCGCTTGAGGGTGACGTCGAAGAACGCACGAACCGCGGCAACGGGTTCCGAGGCCGCGCACGAAAGGGCGGCGTCGTACTTCTCGCCGTAGCGCGCGGCGTAGCGGTCCAGGCAGCGCAGGAAGAGCGTGTCCTTGTCGCCGAGGGAGGAGTAGATGGAACTGCGGTTCAGACCGGTTGCCCGAGACAGATCGCCCAATGAGGTGTCGGCGTAGCCGTTGCGCCAGAACTGGATCATCGCGGCGTCGAGCGCCGCGTCCATGTCGAACTGCTTCTTGCCTGCCACGCGGCACTTCCTTGCCGATGCGTCGATGGTTCGGGCCGTGTTGCGCACCATCCTATCTTGAACCGATCGGTCCAAGATGCGTTAGCCTTCGAACGTGGTCATGGCCAGGCATGCTGCGGGCACTTCGCGACCGCGCGAGAAACACCCCACGTGGCCCCAGCCACGGCCGTCGGCCACACCGTCCCGACCGCACACCCGACACCGATGGAGGATCCCCGTGACCGGCCCGGCAACCAGCACTCCGCATGTCTCCGAAAGCAACCCCGTCCGCG
>LIQL01000010.1:1125-1507 GCA_001418405.1 Streptomyces diastatochromogenes
AGGCGGACGGCCCAACGGCCCGACCGTCGTCCTGCTCGCCGGATTCCCGCAAACCTGGTGGGCCTGGCGAAAGGTGATGCCCGACCTCGCCCACCGGTGCCACGTCATCGCGATCGACCTGCCGGGTCAGGGCCACTCCGAGCGTCCGGAGCGCAGCTACGACACGCACGCGGTCGCCGCGCACGTCCACGCCGCCGTGAAGGCTCTCGGAGTGTCGACCTACTCCCTGGTCGCCCACGACATCGGCGCCTGGGTCGCTTTCTCCCTCGCCCTCACCTTCGAGAGCCACCTGCGCGGGGTCGCTCTGCTCGACGCCGGAATTCCCGGAATCACCCTCCCGGAGGCGATTCCCACCGACCCGGATCGGGCGTGGAAAACCTGG
>LIQL01000100.1 GCA_001418405.1 Streptomyces diastatochromogenes
CCCCCACCCCCACTCTCACTCTCACCCCCACCGTCTTCCATTCGTCCGAAGCCGCCCCCGGCGACCGCGGACGGGACGCTCGGCCGGGCCTTCCCGGACCGCATCCGCCGCACCGGCGCCTTCTACGACCGCCTGTTCGCCGTCGCGGGCGTGCGTCCGCAGGACGTCGCCGACTGGGGCCGCGCGGCCTTCGCGCACATCGGTGCCCGGGCGCCCGAACTCGCGGAGGAAATCGAGGGGATGGCCCGGGGCGCGGACCTCCCGCCGTGGCGGATCGCCGTGCTCAACGCCCGCACGGAAATACTCGGCAGGTTCGCCGCCCGGCCCCAACCGGAGTGCTCGACGGTGGTCCACGCCCCCGCCGACGGCCGGCCGCCGGTCACCGCACAGACCTGGGACTGGCACGACGGCCTGCGGGACGGCTGGTTCGTCTGGAACATCGAGCACCCGGACGGCCGCGTGGTCCGCACCGTGACCGAGTACGGCATCGTCGGCAAGATCGGCGTCAACGCCGCCGGCCTGGGACTGCACTTCAACATCCTCGGGCACGACGGGGACAAGTCCAGTACCACGAGCGGAAGTTGGCTGCCGGTGCACGTCCTGGCCCGCCAGGTGCTCGACACCTGCGCCACCGTCGCCGAGGCCGTCGAACTGGCCACCACCGTCCCGGTCGCGGCCTCCAGCTCACTGACCCTCGCCGGCTACGCGGACCACCGGGCCTCCGCGGCCACCGTCGAGCTCAGCCCGGTGGGCACGGCCCGACTGGCTCCCCGCGACGACGGGTTCCTGCTCCGCACCAACCACTTCGTCGCCCCCGCCCTCGCCGACGGCGAGGCGATGGGAATCGCCGACCCGCACACCTACCAACGCCTCGCGGCCCTGCAACGCCGCACCGCGGAGCTGCCGCAGGCGCCCGACCGGGCGGACCTGCTCGCCGTCCTCACCTGCCACGGGGACGAGGGCGCGGAGCTGTGCTGCCATCCGCAGCCGGCGGCGGCCCCGGGCACCCGCTGGGAGACCCTGGCCACCGTCTCCCTGGACATCGCCGCCGGGACGCTCGCCGTCCACCCGGGCGGCCCGTGCACCCTCCGCAACGCCGCCTGGACGACGGTCGGACGAACGGACGCAACGGCCCCGGTGGGACCCGCGGTCGACGGGCGTCGGGCAGCCCGTGACGCAGAGCACGACCGGGAAGAGAGGGGGTGAGTGGCGCGGGGGTCGGAGGCCGGAAAGAGCCCGGACCCCGACCGCGCGACGTCAAGGGCGAGGAAAGCGACGGTGCCGTCGGCCAGCGCCTCCCTGGCGCAGTGCATCCAGGATGATCCCAGACGACTGTCCGGCGCCGCACCGGGATTTCGGTGCGGACGCGGGGCCGCGGCGTGTGGAGCACCGCGCACCGGCCTGCCCGGTCGTGCCGTGGTCCCTGCTCAGTGGGCCCGCCACCGGGCGAAGGCGTCCCGGACCTCGCCCGGCGCGTGGGCGAGCGCGGCGGTGTCCGGAGCGGCCGGAGTGGCGTGCGGGAGGTGGACGAGCAGGTCGAAGGCGTCCAGCGGGTCGTGTTCGGCGTAGAAGGTGCCGTAACGGTGTGCGGTGGCGGCCCGCAGGGTTGCGGTGTCGGCGGGCGGGAGCCGTCGGAGGTCGGTGGCGAAGGGCCCGTCGTGGCTCGCGGCCAGCAGCGCGTCCAGGCTGCCCGGCCGCGGCGCGTCCTCCAGGTCCGTGAAGAGCGTGCCGGAGTAGAAGCTGGCGCCGGTGTTGAGGGTCCGCCCCGTGGCCGAGGAGGTGCCGACGGCCAGGTAGGCGTCGCCGAGCCGGTCAGCCAGGTGCATGCCCAGCGTCGTCGGGGGCACCACCGGCAGGTTGTCGGGGCAGCGCTGGACGTGGCCGTTGTGGGCGGCCAGCACGATCCGGTCCTCCCGGCCCAGGATCCACTCGACGGTGTCCGCGAGCATCGCCTCGCGGTGGTGGAGGGCGTCGTCGTGGTGGCCGCGGGCCAGCTCGCGCAGCATCGCGTCGAGGGCGACCGTGCTGCGCAGCGTGCGGAGCGCGCGCTCGTGGGCGCCGGCCGTCGTCCGCCGCCGGTGCTCCAGACGGCGCGCGCCGAGCCGGGCCGCGAGATCGGCGAGCCCGGCGGTGAGGGCGTCCTTGGACGCCTGGGGAAGCGCCCGGTAGGCGGCCGTCGCTTCCGGGGCGGAGAACGCGGAGGGCGCCGAGAAGGCGGCCGCGGTCGCGCGCACCGCCGGATCCGGGGTGAACTCCGGTTCGGCGACCGCGAAGTGCGCGAGGACGGCGTCCAGCCCGGGGAGCAGCGAGACCATCGAGCCCGGCAGGTCGATCCCGTAGTAGCCGACGGGACGGTCGGCCGTGCGGTTGTGCTGCCGCAACCACTCCAGGTGGGCGCGTTGCGGCCGCCACAGTCCCATCAGCGAGGTCAGGCCGTCCGCCATCACGCGGTCGGGCCGGCCCGCACCGTCGCGGACCCAGTCATCGACCCGCCAGCCCTCGGCGAACCCCGACTCCACCGCGTAGGCGCCGAACCCGTGCCGCTCGACCAGATAACGGCACAGGCGGTGGCGGAGCAGGAACGACTCGTGTTGGTAGTGGGCGCTCTCGCCGATCGCCACCACCCGGGCGTTCCCGATCGCCCGGTCCAACCAGGCGAGGTCGTCGAGCGGCGCGGCGGGATCCAACGTCGGGAGCGGAATCACCGCCCCGGCGCTCAGCCGGACCGGCGCCGTCGCAGGCTCTGCGGTCATGTGTCCCGATCCCCCCAACCGGCCGTGGCCGGCGTGCCGTTCCCAGGTCGGGAACGCTAGCAGCTACCCGCCGGACGGAAGCCGTGGGACCGGTCACCGGCCCTGCCTCCTGCGATCGGAGTGCGCCGCGGCCGCACCGCGGGCCACCGCGTGGGCCAGGCGCGCGGACTCCGGGTCGAGACCGACCAGCCGGTTGTGGTGCGCCTGGAGGAGCCCCCGCAGCACCTGGTCCGGGTGGCTCCAGGAGCGCTGGCCCAGTCCGCGCAGGAGCCTGCCGTAACGCGACGCCTGTTCTCCGCGGCGGAGCCACGCGGTGCGCAACACGTCCCCGGCGGCGGCCGGCCCCGGGACGCTGCGGTAGGGGTCGACCAGGGACAGCACCTGCCGCCGGCGCTCCCGGAAGGCGCGGTGCGCCTCGTCGTCCCTCGGCACGGACCGCAACAACCAGTCCGCACCCGCGCGGTGCCCGCCGTCCGGTACGGAGCCCGCGGCGCCGTCGTCGTGGAAGGCGCGCGCGAGGTCGGCGAGGCCCGCGGCGGCCAGCAGCAGCGGCTCGGCACCGTCCTGCCGGGCGAACCTGCGGCGCAGGTGCTCCACCACGGTCACGCTGTCGGCGTGGAAGACCCGCTCGGCGGCCGCGATCGCCTCCGGCCCGCCGTACCGCTCCAGCTCCGGGTCGTAGGCGTCACAGACCACCCGGCCGAGCAGACCGTCGGCGCGCAGCCGACCGGTGGTGTCGTGCAGCCGCGGCAGCAGCCGCCCCGCCAACACCTCGGGCGGCGCGTGGAACCGGAGCCTGAGGTGTGCCCCGTACGCATCGCGGCGGCGCTCGAAGAACCACCGGTCCACCTCCGCCGGGAGCTGCTCCAGCAGCCCCGGCAGATGGCCGACGAGCAACTCCTCGTGCCGTTCGGCCGGGGCGTACCACGCGGTGGAGAGCCATTCCCCGCCAGGCAGGTGCACGCCGGCCGTGGCGCGTGGCGCAACGTGGCGCCGGACCGCGGGCGGTGACGGGGCCGGCCGGTCCACGCCCCGGGCGAGGCGCAGGGGGAGGACGACTTCGGCGTGGTGGGCGCCGTCCGGGCCGCGCAGCCAACCGTCCGGGTGGCCCGCGGCATCGGCCGGCACCTCGTGCAGTTCGACCTGGCCGGACCGCAACAACTCGTGCCGCAGCAGCGCCGGATGTCCGGGCAGCGACAGGTCGACCTGGACGCCCCGGTCCCGCCGTCCCACCCACAGCCGTCCGGGGGCCCGCCACCGCTCCCGCCACTGCTGCCAGGCATCCCACCACTGCGCGAACGGCAGCCTGGCGTCGAGGAGTTCGGGGGCGGGCCGCCACCGTGCCGGCGCGAGCACGGTCCGCCCGTAACGCACCCGCGGCAGGTACGGCAGCACGTCGGCCCCGCCCCAGTCCCAGGCACGCCAGGGACGGGTACCGCCCTCGGCGAGCTCGGCGGCGAAGCGCGCCACGTCGGGCAGGTCCCACTGCGGGGTGAGGAGGTGGAAGACGGCCGGGTCGACGGGCCGACCGGTCGCGGAGTCCACCAGGCGCAGCCGGTCCGGTTCGGCGCGGACGGCGAGCCGGCGCGGGTCCAGCACGCCGGGGTCGTCCGGATCGGCGAAGCACCCCACCGGCAGGAGGCGGTCCAGCCACTGCGGGACCTGCGCCGCATTGCCGTGCCGGGCGTGCCCGGGGCGGAACGTCACCTGGGCGCGCAACGCTCCGTCCGGCGCCCCGCCCCGCACCAGGGTGCCCAACTCGGCGCCCGAACGATCGTCGAGGAGGTGGCCGAACCTCCCGAACACGGCCCCCGCCGGCCCGGCACCGCCGGTCAGCACCAGGCCGAACCGCCCGTCGGACAGCGCCTCGGCGGACGCGGCGAGCAGCCGGGCGTGCAGGGCCAAGGACGCCGGTGGCCACCCGTCGTCGCGGGCCAGGCGGCGCACCGCGGGGTGGTCGTCCGTCAACACCACCTCGGAACCGCCGTCCAACAGCGCCTGTTGGGCCAACTCGGCCAGGGTCCGGTCCCGCTCCGGGTCGGCCTCGTCCGCCCGGCCCGGCCGGGGGGTGCCGGGCCGCCGGTAGCCGGCCGGCGCGCCCAGTCCCACGTCCGGGTCGAGCGCCTCCAGCACCGGGACGACGCGATCGGTCCCGTAGCGCTCCACGAACGCCTCGCGGTACTCGCGCAGTCGCCGGGGCTCGGACCGGCGCGGGCCCAACCGCCACGACAACTCCGCCGCCCGCGCGGCCTCCTCGGCCACCGCGCCGGGAAGCCGCACCTCGACGTCCAGAACGAGGTCCACGCGGAGCGGGGACGGCCGGTCGTACAACCGCCGCATCCGACCGTGCACCCGCTCCAGCGCGGCGCTCCCACCCCCGACCTCCGTGGCCGCGTAGGACGACAACTCGCCCTCGATCGTGCGGAGTTCGGCGAGCTCCGGAAGGTGTGCGTCGGGCACGCCCGCGCAGGCCCGCAGCACGTGCCGCAACGGGTCGGCGGCCTCCAGCGGCGGGCGGGCCTCGGTCAGCAGGATGTCCTTGGCGACCAGTTCGCCGAGCGTCGCGTACACCGTTTCCTCGGTGGCGCCGGGGAAGCGCTGCCGCAGCGCGCGAGCCAACTCGGCTCCTCGCAGCGGCCGGTGGGCGAGTTCCCGCACGGCCTGCACCACCACGGTGTTGCGCACGCTCACCTCCCGGACCGTGCGCCGGTCCCCGGCGTCGTCCGCGATGGCGCCCTCGGGGCCGTCCGCCGGCGCCGGCTGCGGTGCGTACGGCAGGACCAACCGGCCACCACGATCGGTGCACAGGGCGTTGACGACCACGCGCAGGTGGCGCAGCACGCCCGGGCGCCGTTCCCAGTCTGCGACGACGGTGGCCAACCACTCCCGGTCCGGGCGGACCGCGCGGCGGTGGGCGCCGCCCCAGTGCACCTTCGCCGCCGTCCCGTCGGTGGCGCACCGCACCGGTGCGACCCCCGCCATCAGTCCGCACGACGTGGGGCGGGTGCTCATCCGCAGTCGGGCGGCGGCCAACGCCTCCACCGAGCGCCGTAGCCTGACCGGTCCGACGTCCGGCGCGCCGTCGAGCACGCGCCGCACGACCTCGGACAGCGCGGAACCGGCCACCGACACCGCCTCCCGGACCAGCGGGTCGGCCGCCAGGGCACGTAAGGATCCGGCCGGGTCGGCGGCCTCGTCGGGGTCGTGGCCGGGGTGCGTCCGGGCGTCCCCCGCGCGGCACGACGGGAGGACCGGGGCCCGCACCAGACCGAAGCCGACCCCGCGGAACAGGCACTCACCGGACACGAGCGACTTCCCCTCACTTCCCGGTTCCCCGGACGCCGGCATCCCGCGCCCGGGGCCGTCCGCGGACCCTACGTGACGCACCGTTTACTTGTATATGAACGAGAATTCTCGTGGTCCGCGCGGACGACGGTACCCGGATCCGGCCGAGGCGCTCACGGTCGACGCGCGGCCGCCCGGCGCCTGTCGGGGCGCGGCGCACCGCGGCCCGCGGATCGGGACGTCCCCAGCCGCGTTCACACGTAAGGTGGACTGCCCCCCCGAGGGGGTGGACCGGAACAACGAGCAACGGGGTGAAGCACGTTGACGCACGAGAACGGGGCCATGGACGAGACCGCGACGGATGAGGGGGCGGCGGTGAGCACGGGGCGGCGACGCACCCCGCTCCTCCTGGCCATCGCCGTCTTCGTCTACGCGGTCGATCTGGGCAGCAAGCTCCTCGTCGTGGAGAAGTTGGAGTACCACGCGCCGGTTCCGGTGCTCGGCACGTGGCTGGAACTCCGCGTGGTGCGCAACTCCGGCGCCGCCTTCGGCCTGGGCGGGGCGATGACCCTGGTGTTCACGCTGATCGCGGCGGCCGTCGCGGTGGCGATCGTGCGCCTGGCGCGCAGGCTCCACAGCGCCCCGTGGGCCATCGCGCTGGGACTCCTGCTCGGCGGCGCCCTCGGCAACCTCACGGACCGGGTCTTCCGTGCGCCCGGCGGCCTGCGGGGCGCGGTCGTCGACTTCCTCGCCGTGCGCGACTTCAGCGTGATGAACCTCGCCGACTGGGCGATCGTCGTCGGCGGCGTCCTGATCGTCTACTGCTCGTTCCGCGGCTGGGAGTTGGGCGGCGCCGGCGGCACGACGGGCGGGGCGTCCGCCGGGGCCGCGCGGCCGTGAGGCGGTGCGGCCCGGGAGCACCGGCCCGGTGTCCCGCCGGTTGACCCGTGGGTAATATCGCGCGCAGCAGACCACACCGGATCGCGCAGGGCACCGGACGGGGCGGAGCGCGGCGCCTCGGCCCGCAGGCACCAGCCGACCGGTCCCGAGCCGTCATCCGTCACCAGGGTGGTATCCCATGGCAGATCATGACCTGACCGGCTTCGACCGGGAGACCTTCACCCACGACGGCGTCACGCGCCGCATCCTCCGGCGCGGCACCGGCCCCGCCGTCATCGTGATCGCGGAGATTCCCGGCATCACGCCGAAGGTGCTCGCCTTCGCCGAACGGGTGGCCGCCATCGGCTGCACCGCGGTCCTCCCGGTGCTCTTCGGCACCCCGGGCCGCGATCCCGATCCGGTCAACGTCGGGCGGCGGAAGGCCGGCCAGTACCTCGCCGCGTCGCTGCGGAAGGTCTGCGTGAGCCGGGAGTTCACGGTGTTGGCCACCGGGCAGTCCTCGCCCGTGGTGACATGGCTGCGGGCCCTGGCCGCGGACGAGCACGAGCGCTGCGGAGGGCCGGGTGTGGGAGCCGTCGGCATGTGCCTGACCGGCGGCTTCGCCCTCGGGATGGCGGTCGACGACCGGCTGCTGGCGCCCGTGCTGTCCCAGCCGTCGATGCCGTTCCCCCTGACCAAAAGCCGGGCCGCCGGCATCGACATCTCGGCCGCGGACCTGGCCACCGTGCGGGGCCGTTGCGCGCGCGAGGGCCTCCAGGTGCTGGGGCTGCGGTTCCGCAGTGACCGCCTGGTGCCGGACGACCGGTTCGCCTTCCTGCGCCGCGAACTGGGCGACGCCTTCGTCGCGGTCGAACTCCCCGACTCGGCGGCGAACCCGAACGCCGCGAAGGCGCCGCACTCCGTGCTGACCGAGCACCTCATCGACGAACCGGGTCAGCCGACCCGCGCGGCCCTGGACCAGGTGCTGGACCTCTTCCGCACCCGCCTCCTGGCCGAACCCGGTGCCACGCCCTCGGAGGCGACGGCCGCGCCGTCCGAGGAGCGCTAGGCGGCCTCCGACGGCCGGCCGGCACCACGGGCACGGGGCGGCTCCCGGGCGTGGGAACTGCGCGAGCCGCCCCGTCGACGTGTGGGGCGTCAGGTCACGTCCGACCAGACGTCCTCCACCAGGGCCGCCACCTGATCGGGGCTGGTGCGGAGGTCCCCGCTGATGTTGCCGACGGTGACGGTCAGGCCCTCCTTGGTGCGCTGGCAGTGGTCGACGTTCACCGAGTCCGGGCGGGGTGTCTGGCCCGCCGGCGTCGGCTGGTTCACTATCAGGCAGGCGACGTCACCCACCGTGCGGACCTCGCGCATGGGTCTGACCAGTCCGAGGGCCGCCGCGTCCTGATAGGGGACGAACGGCGCCGGACTCCCGCCGCGCACCGCGCTGACCAGGACGGTGGTGGACGCGTCGTCCCGTTGCGCGTAGGTGCGGACGGCTGCCCCGGCACCCCCGTACGCACGGGACAGCAAGCGGGTGCTCTCCGCATCGGACTTGGCGATCCGCTGTGCGGTCTGGTCCGCGCCGCGACTGCCGGAGCGGCGCGCGGCTCCCTGGAATTCCACGAACGTGCCCAGGGTGGCGGGAAGCGCCAGTTTGCTGGTGGAGGTCGGCCCCACTCCGCTGCCCCCGGCGGCGCCGTCGCCGTCCGCGAGGGTCAGCCAGGTGGTGCCCACTGCCGCCGCGCCGACCACCAAGCCGGCCAGTCCAGCGGCCCAGGGCCGGGTCCACAGGGCGCGCGGAGCGGCTGGTCGGTCCGGCTGCGCCGGGGAGTGCGGCCGATCGGTGTCGGCGGGGTGTCCGGCAGCGCCGAAGTCCTCAGTCGTCATGGGCATCATGGTGCCCGTGGTGCGGGGCCGTTACGGCGCCCTTCCCGGAAATGGTCGGATGCCGGGAAACGTGGTGATCCGAGTGCCTCCGGGTGCCGGTTCGGACCGACAGCGTGTCCGGGGCGACCGCTGGTGTTCGTGGCGCGTGCCGCGGGAGGGGTCGGCGGCACCCGAAGTGGATCGTGGGGTGGGTGCCCTCGCGGTCGGGGTGGTGGTCCTGCTCGTCCGTACCGCGGTGGCGGGGCCGGTCTACTTGCCGTGCGTGCGGTACTTCCGGCGCGATCCGGGCAGTGGATGCACCTCCTCGGTCGCCGCGGGACGGTGCCGCAGGTCCAGATAGGCGCGGACGGAGACGCCCGGACGGCCCGGCGTGTGCCAGGGTGCGGAGGGGCCGCTGGAACGCCACAGGCGCCCCAGCTCGGCCGCGGCAAGGGTGGCGGTGGCTTCGTCGGCGGCGGTGACGTCGATGACGACCATCCCGGGCTCGCTGACATGTTCCTCGTGGATATGCACAGTTCTGTATGACCCATTTCGCCCGGCGCCGTAAGGAGAAGCCGGCAGGGTTCATCCGAACGTGGTCAAGGCGTGGCGTGAGTTGACCGTGGGGTGCAGGCTGACGGGTGAGGACCCGTGGGGTGCGCGGGTCAACTGGTGGCCACGTTGGCAGCGGTCGTCGGGTGGGTCCTGGCGGCGTGCAGCCGGGCGTAGAGGCCCCGGGCGCGCAGGAGTTCGTCGTGCGTGCCCCGTTCGACGATGCGGCCGCCGTCCATCACGACGATCAGGTCCGCGTCGCGGATCGTGGACAGGCGGTGCGCGATCACGAAGCTGGTCCGGCCGGCCCGAAGGGAGTTCATGGCGCGCTGGATCAGGACCTCGGTGCGGGTGTCCACCGAGCTGGTGGCCTCGTCCAGGACCAGGACGGCCGGCCGGGCGAGGAACGCCCGGGCCACGGTGAGCAACTGCTTCTCGCCGGCGCTGACGGTCGAGGACTCGTCGTCCAGGACGGTGTCGTAACCCTGGGGCAGGGTGCGGACGAAGCGGTCGGCGCAGGTCGCCTCGGCCGCGGCGACCACGTCCGCGCGGGAGGCCCCGGGCGCGCCGTACGCGATGTTCTCCGCGATCGTGCCGCCGAACAACCAGGTGTCCTGGAGGACCAGTCCGAAACGGGAGCGCAGGTCGTCCCGGGTCATCGTGGCGGTGTCGGTGCCGTCCAGGAGGATGCGGCCGGAGTCCGGCTCGTAGAACCGCATCAGGAGGTTGCCGAGGGTGGTCTTGCCGGCGCCGGTGGGGCCGACGATCGCCACGGTGCTGCCGGGTTCCACGGTCAGCGAGAGGTGCTCGATGAGGGGCGTGTCGGGGGAGTAGCGGAAGGACACGTCGGCGAACTCGACCCGGCCCTCGGCGCGGGCCGGTGCGTCGGGCCGGAGCGGGTCGGCCGCCTGCTGGGGAGCGTCGAGCAGGGTGAAGACGCGCTGGGCGGAGGCGATGCCGGACTGGAGCCGGCCGGCCACCGAGGCGATCTCCACGACCGGCTGGCTGAACTGGCGCGCGTAGAGGACGAACGCCTGGACGTCACCGAGCGTCAGGGAGCCGCTGACCACCTTCCAGGCGCCGACGACGGCCACCAGCACGTAGCCCAGGTTCGCGACGAACATCATGACCGGTTCCATGGCGCCGGAGGCGAACTGCGCCTTGGCGGCGGCCCGGTACACCGCGTCGTTGCAGGCGTCGAAGCGCCGCTCGGCCGCCGCGCGGCGGTCGAACCCCTTGATCAACGAGTGTCCGGAGCACACCTCCTCGACGTGGGCGTTGAGCGCCCCGTTGGCGGACCACTGCGCGGCGTAGTGGGGTTGGGCGCGCTTGCTGATCCGGGCCGCGAGCAGCGCCGAGACCGGCACGCTGAGCAGCATCACCGCCGCGAGCACCGGTGAGATCACCAGCATCAGCACCAGCATCGTCAGCAGCGAGAAGACCGCGGTGATCAGCTCGGCGAGGGTCTGCTGGAGGATCTGCTGGAGGTTGTCGATGTCGTTGGTGGTGCGGCTGAGCAGCTCACCGGCCGGCTCCCGGTCGAAGTGGCGCAACGGCAACCGCGTCAACTTCTCCCGTGCGCGGCGGCGCAGGTCGTGGATGGTGCGCCACACCGCGGACGCCACCAGCCGGCCCTGGGCCAACAGGAACAGCGACGCCACCAGGTAGAGCGCCAGCAGGACCAGCAGCAGCCGGCCGACCGCACCGGTGTCGACGCCGGGCGCCGGGCCCGGGCCGCCACCGAGCACGCCGTCGGCGATCAGGTCGGTGACCCGGCCCAGCAGCAGTGGCCCGAACGCGTTGAGCACGATCCCGGCGACGCCCGTCACCAGGGCGAGCGCCACGGCGCGGCGCTGCGGCCGCAACAGGCCGACGAGCCGACGGACCGGCCGGGGCGCCGCGGGCTGCTCCTCAGGGACGTCCGGCGCGGCCATGGGCGGCTTCCTCCTCGGTGAGCTGCGAGAGCACGATCTCGCGGTACGTCGGGCTGGTGCGCAGCAGCACGTCGTGGCTGCCCTGGGCGACGATCCGCCCGCGGTCGAGGACGACGACGCGGTCCGCCTCGTGGGTGGCCGAGACCCGCTGTGCGACGGTGAGCACCGTCGAGCCCGCGGTGTACGGCACCAGCGCCGCCCGCAGCGTGGCCTCGGTCGCCTGGTCGAGGGCCGAGAAGCAGTCGTCGAAGAGGTAGACGTCCGGGCGGCGCAGCAGCGCCCGGGCGAGGGACAGCCGTTGGCGCTGGCCGCCGGAGACGTTGCCGCCGCCCTGGGTGATCGCGGCGTCGAGGCCGTCCGGCATCCGCGCCACGAAATCGGCGGCCTGGGCCACCCGCAGCACCTCCCACAGCTCGGCGTCGGTGGCGTCCGGCCGCCCGAAGCGCAGGTTGTCGGCGACCGTGCCGGAGAACAGGTACGGCCGTTGCGGGACGAAGCCCACGGTGGCGGCGAGCACGCCGGGGGCCAGCTCGCGGACGTCGGTGCCGCCGATCCGCACGGTGCCCTCGGTCGCGTCGGACAGGCGCAGCACGAGGTTCAGCAGGGTCGTCTTGCCGCTGCCGGTGCTGCCGAGCACCACGACCCGTTCGCCCGGTTCGACGGTCAGGTCGACGTCCCGTAGGACGGCCTCCTCGGCGCCCGGGTAGCGGAACCCGGCGCCGTGCAGGGCGATCCGGCCGGCGGGGCCCCGCACCGGCTGCGGCGCGGCGGGCGGGGCCACGCTCGGCGAGGTGTCCAGGACCTCCGCGATCCGGTCGGCGCAGACCCTGGCCCTGGGCACCGAGAGGAACACGAAGGCGAGCATCACGACGGACATCAGGATCAGCGACAGGTAGCTGAGGAACGCGCTGAGCGCACCGATCGGCATGCTGCCGGCGTCGATCCGTCGGGCACCGGTCCACAGCAGGGCGACGGTGAACCCGTTCATGATCAGCAGCACCACCGGCAACATCGTCGCGATGAGCCGGCCCACCCTCTGGGACAGGGCCAGGAAGGCGTCGTTGGTCTGCGCGAAGCGGCCGAGTTCGTGGTCGTCGCGGACGAAGGACCGCACCACCCGCACCCCGGTGATCGCCTCGCGCAACAGCCGCCCCAGCCGGTCCAGGGTCACCTGCATCCCTGCGTACAGGCTGCCCATCCGGGCCAGCAGCAGACCGAAACAGACCGCCACCACCAGCACCAGCGCCACCAGCAGCAGCGCCAGCGGCACGTCCTGACGCAGCGCCAGCAGCACGCTGCCCAGGCACATCAGCGGGGCGCAGACGACGATGCCGAAACCGGACTGGGCGAGGTTCTGCACCTGTTGCACGTCGTTCACGGCACGGGTGAGCAGCGACGGGGTGCCGAACCGCCCGACCTCGCGGGTGGAGAAGTCCAGGATGCGGCGGAACACCGAGGACCGCAGGTCGCGACCGATCGCCGTCGAGGTCCGCGCCGCCAGCGCCGCCGCCCCGAGCGCCGCCGCGATCTGCACCACGGCCACCGCCACCATCACCGCCCCCAGCTCGGTCACCCGATCGCGGTCGGCGCGCACCACGCCCTGGTCGATGAGCGCGGCACCCAGCGTCGGCAGCAGCAACGTGCCGAGGATCTGGACGAGTTGGAGGGCGACGAGGGCGGTGGTGGCCCCCGCGTAGGGGCGCAACTGCGCCCGCAGGAGTCTCAGCAGCACGGAGGAACACCCCGGTTGACGGCGGCGCCGGGCCGCTCGGTGGTGGACGCGGTCGGCCGTTCCGCCGACCCACGTCATTGCACCGCATTCCGCACCGAAATCTCACTAGTGTTGGCGACGACGGCGCACTCCTGACGGTCCGGAACTCGGGAATTCCCTAAAAACCCCGGGATGCGTTGACAGCGTCTTCCGCGGCTTGCGAGCGTGCCGGTATCTATCGTCCGGACTGCGTATTCGACGCCAGGTCGTGGCCGAGCTCCAGGGTTTGGACGGTCTCTTTCGTGATCGAGAAGGGTTGGCCATGTCCAAACGAGCGCTGATCACCGGAATCACCGGCCAGGACGGCTCCTATCTCGCGGAGCACCTGCTGTCGCAGGGCTACCAGGTGTGGGGTCTGATCCGCGGCCAGGCGAACCCCCGCAAGTCCCGCGTCAGCCGGCTCGCCGCCGAACTGAACTTCATCGACGGCGACCTGATGGACCAGGGCAGCCTGGTCTCCGCGGTCGACGGCGTGCAGCCCGACGAGGTCTACAACCTCGGCGCGATCTCGTTCGTCCCGATGTCCTGGCAGCAGGCGGAACTCGTCACCGAGGTCAACGGCATGGGCGTGCTGCGGATGCTGGAGGCCATCCGCATGGTCAGCGGCCTGTCCACCTCCCGCACCGCCAACCCGCGCGGTCAGATCCGCTTCTACCAGGCGTCCTCCTCGGAGATGTTCGGCAAGGCGGCGGAGACCCCGCAGCGCGAGACCACCCTCTTCCACCCGCGCAGCCCGTACGGCGCGGCCAAGGCGTACGGCCACTACATCACCCGCAACTACCGCGAGTCCTTCGGCATGTACGCGGTCTCCGGGATGCTCTTCAACCACGAGTCCCCGCGCCGCGGCCAGGAGTTCGTCACCCGCAAGATCTCCCTCGCGGTCGCCCGCATCAAGCACGGCCTCCAGGACAAGCTCTCCCTGGGCAACCTCGACGCGGTCCGCGACTGGGGCTACGCCGGCGACTACGTCCGCGCCATGCACCTGATGCTCCAGCAGGACGCCGGCGACGACTACGTCATCGGCACCGGCCAGATGCACTCGGTGCGCGACGCGGTCCGGCTCGCCTTCGAACACGTCGGCCTGAACTGGCAGGACCACGTCGTCATCGACCCCGACCTGGTACGGCCCGCCGAGGTCGAGGTGCTGTGCGCCGACAGCGCCAAGGCCCGCGACCGCCTCGGCTGGAAACCGGACGTCGATTTCCCCGCCCTCATGCGCATGATGGTCGATTCCGACCTGGCGCAGGTTTCCCGCGAAAACCAATACGCCGACCTCCTGCTCACCGCCAACTGGTAATAGGGCCAGGTTTTCGAACACTAGGGGATTCCCGCGGGAATTCCGACGACACTCGCCACATGGATTCTCCCGGTGAGTGGCGAATCCAGGTGGCGATCCGACCCCCCGCCCGAATGACGCGGAGAAGTCGGACGCCATTCACGTGCGGCCGTCGGCTGTCGAGATGGGTTGAGTTGAGATGGACAACGAACAAAAACTCCGGGACTACCTCAAGCTTGCGACGGCCGACCTTCGACGCACCCGGCGGCGGGTCAGCGAGCTGGAGTCGGCGGCCCAGGAACCGGTGGCCATCATCGGCATGACCTGCCGCTACCCCGGAGGCGTCCGCAGCCCCGAAGACCTCTGGCGACTGGTCGCGGCCGGCGAACACGGCGTCAGCCCGTTCCCCACCGACCGCGGCTGGGACCTGGAGGCACTCGCCACCGCACCGACCGCAGCCGGCGGATTCCTGCACGACGCCCCCGACTTCGACGCGGAGTTCTTCGGCATCTCGCCGCGCGAGGCGGTCGCCATGGACCCGCAGCAGCGCGTCGTCCTGGAATCCGCCTGGGAGGCGTTCGAACGCGCCGGCATCGACCCGACGTCCGTGAAGGGCAGCCGCACCGGCGTCTTCATCGGCGCCATGGCGCAGGACTACCGGGTCGGCCCCGCCGACGGCGCCGAGGGCTTCCAGCTCACCGGCAACACCGGCAGCGTGCTGTCCGGCCGCATCTCCTACACCTTCGGCACGGTCGGCCCCGCCGTCACCGTCGACACCGCCTGCTCCTCCTCGCTTGTCGCCGTCCACCTGGCCACCCAGGCACTGCGGGCCGGCGAGTGCACCCTCGCCCTGGCCGGCGGCGTCACCATCATGTCCGGCCCCGGCACCTTCATCGAGATGGGCCGCCAGGGCGGACTGTCCCCGGACGGTCGCTGCCGCTCCTTCGGCGACACCGCCGACGGCACCGGCTGGGCCGAGGGCGTCGGCATCCTCGTCCTGGAACGCCTCTCCGACGCCGTCCGCAACGGCCACGAGGTCCTCGCCGTCGTCCGCGGCACCGCCGTCAACCAGGACGGCGCCTCCAACGGCCTGACCGCCCCCAACGGCCCCTCCCAGCAGCAGGTCATCCAACAGGCCCTGGTCAACGCCCGACTGACCGCCGGGGACATCGACGTCGTCGAGGCGCACGGCACCGGCACCACCCTCGGCGACCCCGTCGAGGCCCAGGCACTGCTCGCCACCTACGGCCAGAACCGCCCGGCGGACCGGCCGCTGCTGCTCGGCTCGGTCAAGTCCAACCTCAGCCACACCCAGGCCGCCGCCGGCGTCGCCGGCGTCATCAAGATGGTGCTGGCGATGCGGCACGGCGTGCTGCCCCGCACCCTGCACGCCGAGGAACCCACCCGGCACGTCGACTGGTCGCAGGGCGCGGTGCGCCTGCTCACCGACCCCACCGACTGGCCCGCCACCGGCGCCCCGCGCCGCGCCGCCGTCTCCTCCTTCGGCATCAGCGGCACCAACGCCCACACCATCATCGAGCAGGCCCCCCAGGCACAGCCCGAGGAGACCGGGACGACCCACGCCCCGGCCGGCACCGACACCACGCCGAGCACCGCCCCCGTGACGCCGGGCACCGTCCCGGTCCTGCTCTCCGGCCGCACCCCCGAAGCCCTGCGCGGCCAGGCCGCGGCCCTGCGCACCGCCCTCGACGACGCCCCGCACGCCGACCTGCTCGACGTCGCCCACTCCCTCGCCACCACCCGCGCCGGCTTCGAGCACCGCGCCGTGCTGCTCGCCGCCGACCGCACGGCGCTCACCGACGGCCTCGCCGCGCTCGCCGAAGACGACGACGCGACCGCCGCCCCCGCCCCGGTCACCGGCACCGCCCGCGCCGAGACCCGCCTCGCCGTCCTCCTCACCGGCCAGGGCGCCCAACGCCTCGGCACGGGACGGGAACTCGCCGCCCGCTTCCCGGCGTTCGCCACCGCCCTCGACGAGGCCCTGGACGCCTTCGCCCCGCACCTCGACCGCCCCCTGCGCGACGTGCTGTGGGGCACCGACGCGGCCCTGCTCGACCGCACCGCCTACGCCCAACCCGCCCTCTTCGCCGTCGAAGTCGCGCTCTACCGGCTCGTCGAGTCCTTCGGCCTCCGCCCCGACCACCTCGCCGGCCACTCCGTCGGCGAGATCACCGCCGCCCACCTCGCCGGCGTCCTCACCCTGGACGACGCCGCCACCCTCGTCGCCGCCCGCGGCCGCCTGATGCAGGCCCTGCCCGACGGCGGCACGATGATCGCCGTCCAGGCACCGGAAGCCACCGTCGTCCCGCTGCTCGCCGGCCACGAGGACCAGGTGTCCGTCGCCGCCGTCAACGGCCCCTCCGCCGTCGTGCTCTCCGGCGACGACCGCACCGTCACCGACCTCGCCGAACGGCTCGCGGCCGACGGTCACCGGACCCGGCGACTGCGCGTCTCGCACGCCTTCCACTCGCCGCTCATGGAGCCGATGCTGGCGGCGTTCCGGACCGTCGTCGAGGGCCTCACCCTCCACCCGCCGCTGCTGCCGGTCGTGTCGAACCTGACCGGCAAGCCCGCCACCGTCGCCCAACTCACCTCCGTCGACTACTGGGTCGACCACGTCCGGCACGCCGTCCGCTTCGCCGACGGCATCGACTGGCTCGCCCGGCACGGCACCACCGCCTTCCTCGAACTCGGCCCCGACGGCGTGCTGACCGCGATGGCCCGGGACTGCCTGGACGCCGCCGCCTCCGACGCCGTCACCGTGCCCGCCCTGCGCGCCGGCCGCCCCGAGGAACACACCCTCACCACCGCTCTGGCCGGCCTGCACGTGCACGGCACCGCCCTCGACTGGACCGGTTACTTCGCCGGCACCGGCGCCCGCCGCACCGACCTGCCCACCTACGCCTTCCAGCGCCGCCGCTACTGGCCCAAGGCCCTCCAGGGCGCCGCCGCCGACCTGCGCTCCGTCGGCCTCGGCGCCGCCCACCACCCGCTGCTGTCCGCCGCCGTCTCCCTCGCCGACGCCGGTGGCGTGCTCCTCACCGGCCGCCTCTCCCGGCAGACCCACCCCTGGCTCGCCGACCACACCGTCCGCGGCACCACCCTGCTGCCCGGCACCGCCCTCCTCGAACTCGCCGTCCGGGCCGGCGACGAGGTCGGCTGCGACCGCGTCGAAGAACTCACCCTCGCCGCACCGCTGCTCCTGCCCGAGCACGGCGGCGTCCAGGTCCAACTGTGGATCGGCACCCCCGACGCCACCGGCCGACGCACCGTCAACGTCTACGCGCGCCCCGACACCGGCGACGACACCCCGTGGACCGCCCACGCCACCGGCGTCCTCACCACCGCCGACACCGCCCCCGCCGGCGACCCGCAGCCCGCCCTCGACACCACCCAGTGGCCCCCGGCCGACGCCGAACCACTGTCCCTCGACGGCCACTACGACCGGCTCGCCGACGCCGGATTCGCCTACGGCCCCGCCTTCCGGGGCCTGCACGCCGCCTGGCGCCTGGACGGGGCCGTCTACGCCGAGGTCGTCCTGCCGGAGACCGCCCGGCCCGACGCCGAGGCGTTCGGCCTCCACCCCGCGCTGCTCGACGCCGCCCTGCACGCCACCGCCCTCACCGGCCTCGGCGAACGCGGGCGCGGCGGCCTGCCGTTCTCCTGGGAGGGCGTCGCCCTGCACGCGAGCGGCGCCACCACCCTGCGCGTCCGCCTGACCCCGACCGCCGACGACGCCCTCGCCCTCGCGGTCGCCGACGACACCGGGGCCCCCGTGCTCCACGTCGACACGCTCGTCCTGCGCGGCGTCGCCGACCAGCAGCTCGACACCACCGCCGCGCTCGCCCGGGACGCCCTCTTCCGCCTCGACTGGACTCCCGTCCGCCCGCCCGCCACCACGCCCGACGCGGTGGCCCTGGTCGGCCGCGACCCCTTCGGACTGCGGACCCACCCGGCTCTCACCCACAGCACCGGCCACCCGGACCTCGCCGCGCTCGCCGCGGCCGACGGCCCGGCCCCGACCACCGTCCTGCTGTTCCTCGCCGGCCTCGCCGCTCCGGGCACCGAAGGCGACGCAACCGACCCGGCCGCGGCCGCGCACCGCTGCGCCGCCGAAGCGCTCGCCGCCGTGCAGACCTGGCTCACCCGCCCCGAACGCCTGGCCGCCGCGCGCCTGGTCTTCGTGACCCGGGGCGCGACGACCGGGCACGACGTGGCCGGTGCTGCGGTGTGGGGCCTGGTGCGTTCGGCCCAGTCCGAGAACCCGGGCTGCTTCGCCCTCCTCGACCTCGATCCGACCACGGACCCCGCCGCCTTCCCGGTCACCGCCCTGGTCAGCGACGAACCGCAACTCGCCGTGCACGGTGACGCCCTGCGGGCCGCGCGTCTGGTCCGTCGGGCGTTGCCTGCGGGGGAGTCGGCGGCGGGTGTGGGTGCGGGGTTCGCCGGTGGTGCGGGTGCGGTGTTGATCACTGGTGGTACGGGTGGTTTGGGTGCGGTGTTGGCCCGTCATCTGGTGGTCGAGCACGGTGTGCGGGAGCTGCTGTTGGTGAGTCGCAGTGGTGAACGGGCGGCGGGTGCGGCCGAGTTGGTCGCCGAGCTGTCGGAGTCCGGTGCGATGGTGCGGGTGGTTGCCTGCGATGTGTCCGATCGTGCTGCGGTGTTGGGGTTGGTGGCTGGTCATCGGGTGTCGGCTGTGGTGCATGCGGCCGGGGTGTTGGATGACGGGTTGGTTGCGGGGCTGACGCCGGAGCGGTTGTCGGCGGTGTTGCGGCCGAAGGTGGATGCGGCGTGGCATCTGCATGAGGCGACGCGTGGGATGGGCTTGGGCGCGTTCGTGGTGTTCTCGTCGGTGGCGGGGACGTTCGGCAGTCCTGGTCAGGGCAACTACGCGGCGGCGAATGCGTTCCTGGACGCGTTGATGGCGCAGCGGCGGGCATCCGGTTTGCCGGGTGTGTCGTTGGCGTGGGGGCCGTGGGAGCGGTCCGGTGGGATGACGGGTTCGTTGTCGGATGCCGATGCGGACCGGTTGAGTCGTTCCGGTGTTCCGCCGCTTTCGGTGGCGCAGGGGCTGGCCCTCTTCGACGCGGCCCTGGCCGGTTCCGATGCGACCTGCGTTCCGGTCCGGCTGGACCTTCCCGTCCTGCGGGCGCAGGGTGAAGTACCCCCGCTGCTGCGGTCGTTGATCCGCGTCCGGGCCCGCCGTGCCGCAGGCGCCGGATCCGCCACCGCCAACGACCTCGCCCAGCGTCTGGGCCGACTCGACGAGGAGGGGCGCCAGGAACTGGTCCTGGACCTCGTCCGCGGCCAGGTCGCGCGGGTCCTCGGCCACGCCACCGGTGACGACGTGGACGCCGGCCGCGCCTTCCGCGACCTCGGCTTCGACTCCCTGACCGCGGTCGAACTCCGTAACCGCCTCAACACCGCCACCGGTCTGCGCCTGCCCGCCACCCTGGTCTTCGACTACCCGACCGTCCGCCACCTCGCCACCCACCTCCGCGACGAACTCCTGGGCACGCAGGCCGAGATGGCATCCGCGGCGCGGCGCAGCGCGGTCGTCGCGGACGACCCGATCGTCATCGTCGGCATGGCCTGCCGCTACCCGGGCGGCATCGGCTCGCCCGAGGACCTGTGGCAGCTCCTCACCGAAGGCACCGACGCGGTCTCCGGATTCCCGACCAACCGCGGTTGGGACGTCGAGTCCCTCTACCACCCGGACCCGGATCACCCGGGCACGACCTACACGCGTTCGGGCGGATTCCTCCACGAGGCCGGGGAGTTCGATCCTGGTTTCTTCGGGATGAGTCCGCGGGAGGCGTTGGCGACCGATTCGCAGCAGCGGTTGTTGTTGGAGTCGTCGTGGGAGGCGGTGGAACGGGCGGGTATTGACCCGTTGAGCCTGCGGGGCAGTGCGACGGGTGTTTTCGCGGGCGTGATGTACAGCGATTACAGCGCGATGTTGGCGGGTCCGGAGTTCGAGGGTTTTCAGGGGAGTGGGAGTTCGCCGAGTCTGGCGTCGGGTCGGGTGGCGTACACGTTGGGTCTGGAGGGCCCGGCGGTGACGGTTGATACGGCGTGTTCGTCGTCGTTGGTGGCGTTGCACTGGGCGATGCAGGCGTTGCGTAGTGGTGAGTGTGGGTTGGCGTTGGCCGGTGGGGTGACGGTGATGTCGACGCCGGCGGTGTTCGTGGACTTCGCCCGGCAGCGGGGTCTGTCGTCCGATGGGCGGTGCAAGGCGTTCGCGGACGCGGCGGATGGCGTCGGCTGGTCCGAGGGCGTGGGCATGCTGGTGCTGGAGCGCCAGTCGGACGCGGTCCGCAACGGTCATGAGATCCTGGCGGTGGTGCGCGGTTCGGCCGTCAACCAGGACGGCGCGTCGAACGGCCTGACGGCGCCCAACGGTCCGTCCCAGCAGCGGGTCATCCGCCAGGCACTCGCCAGCGGCGGTCTCACCGTCGGTGACGTGGACGTCGTCGAGGCGCACGGCACCGGCACGACGCTCGGCGACCCGATCGAGGCCCAGGCGCTCCTCGCCACCTACGGCCGTGACCGTGATGCCGGGCAGCCGTTGCTGTTGGGTTCGGTGAAGTCCAACATCGGGCACACCCAGGCCGCGGCCGGTGTCGCCGGCGTCATCAAGATGGTGCTGGCGATGCGGCACGGCGTCCTGCCCCGGACCCTGCACGTCGACGCGCCGTCCTCGCACGTGGACTGGTCCGAGGGCGCGGTGGAACTGCTGACCGAGCAGACCGCCTGGCCGGAGACCGGCCGGGCCCGCCGCGCCGGCGTCTCCTCGTTCGGCATCAGCGGCACCAACGTGCACGTCATCGTCGAACAGGCGCCGGCTCCCCGGGCGGCGAACGCGGCCGGTGCACCGCGGCGTTCGCCCGGCGCCGTGCCGCTGGTCCTGACCGGGCGCACCCGGGACGCCCTGCGCGGTCAGGCCGCCCGGCTGCTCCAACACCTCCAGAACGGGCCGGACGCCGCGCTCGTGGACGTCGCGCTCTCCCTGGCCACCACCCGGACCCGCTTCGAACGGCGGGCCGCCGTCGTGGCGCAGGATCACGACCAGCTGCGCGCCGCGCTGGGCGCGCTCGCCGCCGGCCGGCCGGACCCCGCCGTCGTCGAGGGCGAAGCCGCCGGACGCGGCCGGATCGCCGTGCTGTTCACCGGACAGGGCAGCCAGCGGGCCGCGATGGGACGTGAACTCCACGCACGACAGCCCCGGTTCGCCGCGGCGTTCGACGAGGTCTGCGCCGCGCTCGACCCGCTGCTGGACCGGCCGCTGCGCGAGGTGGTGTTCGCCGAGGACGGCAGCGAAGAGGCCGCCCTGTTGGACGAGACCGGGTGGACCCAACCCGCGCTGTTCGCCGTCGAGGTCGCGCTGTACCGGTGGGTGGAGAGCTGGGGCGTCCGGGCCGACCTGGTGGCGGGCCACTCGATCGGCGGGATCGCCGCGGCGCACGTCGCCGGGGTGCTGGACCTCGCGGACGCCTGCCGCCTGGTCGCCGCACGGGCGACGCTGATGCAGGCACTGCCGGCCGACGGCGCCATGTACGCGATCCAGGCCACCGAGGAAGAGATCGCCGGACACCTCACCGACGCGGTGGCCCTCGCCGCCGTCAACGGGCCGCAGTCCGTGGTCGTCTCCGGCGACGAGACCGCGGCCCAGGAGATCGCCGCCGCCTTCGCCGCGCGCGGACGGAAGACCAAGCGGCTGCGGGTGAGCCACGCCTTCCACTCGCCGCACATGGACGGGATGACGGCGGCCTTCCGCACCGTCGCCGAAGGGCTGACGTACCGGGCGCCGCGCATCCCCCTGGTCTACGACCTCACCGGCGCCCGTGCCGACGACGCGGAGGCGTGCACCGCGGAGTACTGGGTGCGGCACGTCCGCGAGGCCGTGCGGTTCGCCGACTGCGTGCGGACGCTGCGGGAGGCCGGCGCCACCACCTTCGTGGAGCTGGGCCCCGACGGCCTGCTCACCGCGATGGCCCAGGACACGCTCGGCGACGACCCCGACGTCGAACTGGTGCCGGTGCTGCGCGCCGGACGCTCCGAGGAGGCGTCCGCGGCCACCGCCGTGGCCCGCCTCCAGGTGCGCGGCGTGGACGTGGACTGGGCCGGGTACCTGGCCGGGACCGGCGCCCGCCGCACCGACCTGCCGACCTATGCCTTCCAACACGAGCACTACTGGCCGCAGTTGCCCGCCCCGGCCGCCACCGCCACCGACCCCGCCGACCAGCGGCTCTGGGCCGCGGTCGAGCGCGGCGACGCCCGGGAGCTCGCCGCCATCCTCGGGCTGGACGCCGAGGACCACCCGCCGCTGGACACCCTGCTGCCCGCCCTCACGTCCTGGCGGCGCGGCAACCAGGAGAAGCACCTCCTCGACACCCTGCGCTACCGGGTGGAGTGGACGCGGCTGAGCAAGCCCGCCGCCCCGGTACTCGACGGCACCTGGCTCCTGGTGGCCTCCGACGCCACCGCGGCCGACGACGCCGGCCTCCTGGACGCACTGGCCGACGCCCTCGGCACCCACGGCGCCCGCGTGCACCGCCTCGTCCTCGACGACTCCTGCACGGATCGCCGGCGCCTCGCCGAGCGGCTGACCGGGACCGACGGCGTGGACGCCACCACCCAGGTGCTGTCCGTGCTGCCGCTCGACGAACGGCCCGCGGACGACTGCCCGCCGCTCACCCGAGGACTGGCGCTGACCGTGGCGCTCGTCCAGGCCCTCGCCGACACCGACGCCCGGGGCCGACTGTGGACCGCCACCCGCGGCGCCGTCTCCACCGGCCCCGACGACCCGGTCACCCACCCCGTCCAGGCCGCCGCCTGGGGGCTGGGTCGCGGCGTCGCCCTGGAGCACCCCCGGCTGTGGGGCGGCCTGGTCGACCTGCCGGACGTCCTCGACCAGCGGGCCGGGCAGCGGCTCGCCGGCATCCTCGCCGTCAAGGACGTCCCCGACGGCGAGGACCAGGTGGCGCTGCGGGCCGGCGGCGTGTCCGGCCGGCGGCTGGTCCGGCACGCCGTCGACGAGCTGCCCGCGGCCGGGGAGTTCAGCGCGTCCGGCACCGTCCTGATCACCGGCGGCACCGGCGGCCTGGGCGCCGAGGTCGCCCGCTGGCTGGCCCGCGCCGGCGCCCAGCACCTCGTCCTCACCAGCCGTCGCGGCCCCGACGCCCCCGGGGCCGCCGCGCTCCGGGCCGAGCTGGCCGAAGTCGGGCCGGCGGTCACCGTCGTCGCCTGCGACGCCGCCGACCGCGAAGCGCTCGCCGCGCTCCTCGCCGACCTGCCCGGGGAACTGCCGTTGACCGGCGTCGTGCACACCGCCGGCGTCGGCCACTACGGACCGCTCGACGGCCTCAGCACCGCCGACTTCGCCGCCCTGACCGCCGCCAAGCTCGCCGGCGCCGCCCACCTCGACGCCCTGCTCGGCGACCGCGAACTGGACTTCTTCGTCCTCTTCGGCTCCATCGCCGGCGTCTGGGGCAGCGGCAACCAGAGCGCCTACGGAGCCGCCAACGCCTACCTCGACGCGCTCGCCCTGCACCGTCGCGCCCGCGGGCTGACCGCCACCTCCGTCGCCTGGGGCCCGTGGGCCGAGGCCGGCATGGCCGCCGACGACGCGGTCTCCGCGACCCTGCGCCGCCAGGGCCTCGGCCTGCTCGACCCGGCCCCGGCCCTGACCGAACTGCGCCGCGCCGTGGTCCGCCAGGACGTCACCGTCACCGTCGCCGACGTGGACTGGCAGCGCTACGCCCCGCTGTTCACCTCCGCCCGCCCCAGCGCCCTGCTCTCCGCACTGCCCGAGATCCGTGCCCTCGCCGACGACCGGCGCACCGGACCGGAACCGGCCGACGCCTCCGCACTCGTCACCCGGGTCCGCGCCCTCGCCGAACCCGACCAACTGCGCCTGCTCACCGACCTCGTCCGCACCGAGGCCGCCACCGTCCTCGGGCACGACTCCGCCGACGCGGTCCCCGCGGACCGCGCCTTCCGCGACGTCGGCTTCGACTCGCTGACCGCCGTGGAACTCCGCAAGCGCCTGAGCACCCTCAGCGGCCTGTCGCTGCCCAGCACGATGGTGTTCGACTACCCGACGCCGCTGGAACTCGCGAACTACCTGCGCGCGGAGGTCCTCGGCGCGGTCCTGGAAGTCGCCGGCCCGGTCGCCACCGGCGCCGCCGACGACGAGCCGATCGCCATCATCGGCATGGCCTGCCGCTTCCCCGGCGGCGTCGGCTCCCCGGAACAGCTGTGGGACCTCGTCGACTCCGGCACCGACGCGATCAGCGACTTCCCCGTCAACCGCGGCTGGCACACCGGGAACCTCTTCGACCCGGACCCCGACCGGCCCGGCACCACCTACTCCACCCAGGGCGGCTTCCTCCACGACGCGGACGCCTTCGACCCCACCTTCTTCGGCATCGCGCCCCGCGAGGCGCTGGTCATGGACCCGCAGCAGCGGCTGCTGCTGGAGACCACCTGGGAGGCGTTCGAACGGGCCGGCATCCGACCGGACACCGTGCGGGCCAGCCTCACCGGCACGTTCATCGGCTCCAGCTACCAGGAGTACGGCCTCGGCGCGGGCGACGGAGCCGAGGGCCACATGGTCACCGGCAGCAGCCCCAGCGTGCTGTCCGGCCGCCTGTCGTACGTGTTCGGCCTCGAAGGCCCGGCCGTCACCGTCGACACCGCCTGCTCCTCCTCGCTCGTGGCGCTGCACCTGGCCTGCCAGTCGCTGCGCAACGGCGAGAGCACCCTGGCCGTCGCCGGCGGCGCCACGGTCATGACGACGCCCAACCCGTTCATCGCGTTCAGCCGGCAGCGCGCCCTCGCCCAGGACGGCCGCTGCAAGGCGTTCTCCGACGCCGCCGACGGCATGACCCTCGCCGAGGGCGTCGGCATCGTCCTCGTCGAACGGCTCTCCGACGCGCAGCGCAACGGCCACCCGGTGCTCGCCGTCCTGCGCGGCTCCGCCATCAACCAGGACGGCGCCTCCAACGGCCTGACCGCCCCCAACGGCCCGTCCCAACAGCGCGTCATCCGCCAGGCACTGGCCAACGCCCGCCTCGCCCCCGGCGACATCGACGCCCTGGAAGCGCACGGCACCGGCACCCCGCTCGGCGACCCCATCGAGGCCCAGGCACTGTTCGCCACCTACGGCCGCGACCGCGATCCCGAGGACGCACTGCTGCTCGGCTCGGTCAAGTCCAACATCGGCCACACCCAGTCCGCCGCCGGCATCGCCAGCGTCATCAAGATGGTGATGGCGCTGCGGCACGGCCGGCTTCCGCGGACCCTGCACGCCGACGAGCCGTCGTCGCATGTGGACTGGTCCGGGGGCGCGGTGCGGTTGTTGACCGAGGCGCGGGAGTGGCCGGTGACCGGCCGGCCGCGCCGGGCCGCCGTCTCCTCGTTCGGCATCAGCGGCACCAACGCGCACGCCGTGCTGGAGCAGGCGCCGACCGCGGCATCCGCCGCCGGGGCGCAGCGGCCCGCCGACGCACCGGTCCCGGTCGCCGGCGGCGTCGTCCCGTGGGTGGTCACCGCCCGCAGCGCCGCCGCACTGCGCGGCCAGGCCGAGCGCCTGCGCACGTACGTCGAGACCGCCGAACCGGCCGCCGGCCCGCTCGACATCGGCCTCAGCCTGGTCTCCGCCCGCGCCCGCTTCGCCCACCGCGCCGTCGTCGTACCGCCCGCCGGCACCGACCCGCTGACCGCGCTGACCGCACTGGACGCGGTCGCGGCCGACGGCGCCTCGCCCGTGGTCGCCCGCGGCGTGGCCGATGTCGCGGGGCGGACGGTGTTCGTGTTCCCCGGTCAGGGGTCGCAGTGGGTCGGTATGGGGGCGCAACTGCTCGATGAGTCGCGGGTGTTCGCGGAGCGGGTTGTTGAGTGTGGGGCGGCGTTGGGGGAGTTCGTCGATTGGTCGTTGGTTGAGGTGTTGCGGGGGGTGGAGGGTGCGCCGTCGTTGGATCGGGTGGATGTGGTTCAGCCGGTGTCGTTTGCGGTGATGGTGGGGTTGGCGGCGTTGTGGCGGGCTCATGGGGTGGTGCCGGACGCGGTGGTGGGGCATTCGCAGGGTGAGATTGCTGCTGCGGTGGTGTCGGGTGGGTTGTCGTTGCGTGATGGTGCGCGGGTGGTGGCGTTGCGCAGTCAGGCGATTGGGCGGGCGTTGGCGGGGCGGGGCGGGATGATGTCCGTCGCGTTGCCCGTCGAGGAGGT
>LIQL01000101.1 GCA_001418405.1 Streptomyces diastatochromogenes
CGGCACCGTCCTGATCACCGGCGGCACCGGGGCGCTCGGCCGGCACGTGGCCCGCTGGCTCGCCGCCCGCGGCGCCGACCACCTGCTGCTGCTCGGCCGCCGCGGCCCCGACGCGCCCGGCGCCGCCGAGCTGACCGCCGAACTCACCGCCCTCGGCGCCCGCGTCACCCTCGTGGCCTGCGACGCCGCCGACCGGCGACAACTGACCTGGGTCCTCGCCGACGTCCCGCAGGACTGCCCGCTGACCGCCGTCGTGCACACCGCCGGCGTGCTCGACGACGGCGCGCTGACCGGCCTCACCCCGGACCGGCTCGCCCCGGTCTTCCGCGCCAAGGTCGCCTCCGCCATCCTCCTCGACGAGCTGACCCGGGACACCGACCTGGCGGTCTTCGCCCTGTTCTCGTCCGTCGCCGGTGCGGTCGGCAACCCCGGCCAGGCCGGCTACGCCGCTGCCAACGCGGTCCTCGACGCACTCGCCGAACGCCGCCGCGCCCAGGGCCTGCCCGCCACCTCGCTCGCCTGGGGCGCCTGGGCCGGCGACGGCATGGCCGCCCGGCACGCCCGCCCCGGCGCCGACCCGGTCGGCCTGCTCGAACCGGCCGTCGCCGTCCCGGCCCTGGCCCGTGCCGTGACCGAACCGCAGCCCACCCTCGTCCTCGCCGACCTCCAACAACCCCGCCTGTTGGAATCCCTGCTGGCCCTGCGCCCCAGCCCGCTCCTGAGCCGGCTGCCGGCGGCCCGCACCGCGGCCCGCGCGGTCCAGGAGGCGCACCGCCGACACGCCGGCGCCGCCGCCTACCTGCGCGACCAACTGGCCGGCACGGCCGCCGCCGACCGTCCGGCCGCCCTCCTGCGCGTCGTCCGCACCACGGCCGCCGCGGTCCTCGGGCACACCGGCACCGACGCCATCCGGGCCGACAAGCCCTTCCGCGACCTCGGCTTCGACTCGCTGACCGCGGTGGAGCTGAGCCGCACCCTGGCGGCGAGCACCGGTCTGGCCCTGCCGCCCAGCCTCGTCTTCGACCACCCCACACCGCGGGCGCTCACCGACCACCTGCTGACCGAACTCACCGGCGCCCGGCCGGAAGCCGCCGTCGCGACACCGCCCGCACCGACCATCGCGCCGGACGACGACCCGATCGTCGTCGTCGGCATGGCGTGCCGCTTCCCCGGCGGCGTCGCCTCGCCCGAGGACCTCTGGCAGCTCCTCACCGAGGGCCGCGACGGCATCGACGCGTTCCCCACCGACCGCGGCTGGGACCTCGACCTGCTCGCCGGCGACGGCCACGGCCACAGCGCCACCCGGGTGGGCGGATTCCTCCACGACGCCGCGGACTTCGACGCCGGCTTCTTCGACATCTCCCCGCGCGAGGCCCTCGCGATGGACCCCCAACAGCGGCTCCTGCTGGAAACCGCCTGGGAAGCCGTCGAACGCACCGGCACCGACCCGGCCCGGCTGCGGGGCACCCGCACCGGCGTCTTCGTCGGCACCAACGGCCAGGACTACGCCGGGCTCGTGCTGCGCGCCCAGGAGGACGTCGAGGGGCACGCCGGCACCGGACTGGCGGCCAGCGTCCTCTCCGGCCGGCTCGCCTACGCCTTCGGCTTCGAGGGCCCCGCGGTCACCGTCGACACCGCCTGTTCCTCGTCGCTGGTCGCCCTGCACTGGGCCGTCCAGGCGCTGCGCGCCGGCGAGTGCACCCTGGCCCTGGCCGGCGGCGTCACCGTCATGACGACCGCCACCAGCTTCGCCGGCTTCACCCGCCAGGGCGGTCTGGCACCCGACGGCCACTGCAAGGCGTTCTCCGACACGGCCGACGGCACCGGCTGGTCCGAGGGCGTGGGCGTCCTCGTCGTCGAACGCCGCTCGGACGCGGTCCGCAACGGGCACGAGATCCTGGCGGTGGTGCGCGGTTCGGCGGTCAATCAGGACGGTGCCTCCAACGGCCTGACGGCGCCCAACGGTCCGTCCCAGCAGCGGGTGATCCGTCAGGCACTGGCCAGCGCCGGTCTGTCCCCGGCCGACGTGGACGCCGTCGAGGCGCACGGCACCGGCACCACCCTGGGCGATCCCATCGAGGCCCAGGCGCTCCTGGCCACCTACGGTCAGGACCGTGACCCGGACCGCCCGCTGCTCCTGGGGTCGGTGAAGTCCAACCTCGGCCACACCCAGGCCGCCGCCGGCGCCGCCGGCCTGATGAAGATGGTGCTGGCCCTCCGGCACGGCACGCTGCCGCGCACCCTGCACGTCACCGAGCCCTCCACCCGGGTCGACTGGTCGGCTGGCGCGGTGCGGCTGCTCACCGAGCGCACCGCCTGGCCGCACGCCGATCGTCCGCGCCGGGCCGGGGTCTCCTCGTTCGGCATCAG
>LIQL01000102.1:0-29881 GCA_001418405.1 Streptomyces diastatochromogenes
GTACGGACTCGTCGTCGAGGACGGCTCCGCCGGGCACCGGGTGACGGGCACGGCCACCAGCGTCCTCTCGGGCCGGCTCGCCTACTTCTTCGGGACCGTGGGCCCGGCGGTCACCGTCGACACCGCCTGCTCGTCCTCCCTCGTGGCCCTGCACCTGGCCGCCCACTCCCTGCGCCAGGGCGAATGCTCCCTGGCGCTGGCCGCCGGCGTCACCGTGATGTCCAGCCCCACCACCTTCGTGGAGTTCAGCCGGCAGGGCGGGCTCGCCGCCGACGGGCGCTGCCGCTCCTTCGCCGATTCCGCGGGCGGCACCGGCTGGGGCGAGGGCGTCGGCGTCCTGGTCCTGGAGCGCCTCTCGACGGCCCGCCGCAACGGGCACCAGGTACTGGCCGTCATCCGCGGCTCCGCCGTCAACCAGGACGGCGCCTCCAACGGGCTGACCGCACCCAACGGCCCCTCGCAGCAACGGGTCATCGAGCAGGCGCTGGTCAGCGCCCGGCTCTCGGCCGCCGAGGTCGACGTCGTCGAGGCGCACGGCACCGGCACCACCCTGGGCGACCCCGTCGAGGCCCAGGCACTCCTGGCGACCTACGGTCAGGGCCGGGACGCCGCACACCCCCTGCTGCTGGGCTCCGTCAAGTCCAACCTCGGGCACACCCAGGCGGCGGCCGGCATGGCCGGCGTCATCAAGATGGTGCTGTCCCTGCGGCACGGCCTGCTCCCGCGCACCCTCCACGTGGACGCGCCGACCTCGCACGTCGACTGGTCCCAAGGGGCCGTGCGCCTGCTCACCGAGCAGGTCGCCTGGCCGCAGGGCGAACAGCCGCGCCGGGCCGGCATCTCCTCGTTCGGGCTCAGCGGCACCAACGCGCACACCATCCTGGAGGAGGCCCCGGCCGTCCCGGCCCCCGAGGCGGGCCCGGAGGACCCGGCCGAACCCGTGGCGCCCGGCGTCGTCCCGTGGCTCGTCTCCGGCCGCACCCGGGAGGCCCTGCGCGCCCAGGCGGCCCGACTGCTCGCCCACCTCACCGCGCACCCCGACATCGCGCCCGTGGACGTGGCCCACGCCCTGGCCACGGCCCGTTCCGGCCTCGAACACCGCGCCGCGTTCACCGCCGCCGACCTGGACCGGGCCCGCGCCGCCCTCACCGCGCTCGCCGACGGCACGCCGGCCCCGGGCCTGGTGCAGGACACCGCCCGCACCCGGGCCAAGCTCGCCTTCCTCTTCGCCGGCCAGGGCTCCCAGCGGCCCGGCATGGGCCGCGAACTCGCCGCCCGCTTCCCCGTCTTCGCCGCCGCCCTCGACGAGGTCCTCGGCCACCTCGACCAGGGACTCGAACGGCCCCTGAAGGAGGTGCTGTTCGCCGCCGAGGGCACGCCCGACGCCGCCCTGCTCGACCGGACCGGCTACGCCCAGCCCGCGCTCTTCGCGCTGGAGGTGGCGCTGTACCGGCTCGCCGAGTCCTTCGGCCTCACACCGGACTTCCTCGCCGGCCACTCCATCGGAGAGATCGCCGCGGCGCACGTCGCCGGCGTCTTCACGCTGGCCGACGCCGCGGACCTGGTGCTCGCCCGCGGCCGCCTGATGCAGGCGCTGCCCGACGGCGGCGCCATGGTCTCCCTGGAAGCCACCGAGGACGAGGTCCTGCCCCAACTCGCGGACCGGGCGGACCGCGTCTCGATCGCCGCGGTCAACGGACCCACCGCCGTGGTGGTCGCCGGCCACGTCGAGGACGTCGACGCCGTCGCCGCGCACTTCGACGCGCTGGGCCGCAAGACCAAGCGGCTGCGGGTCTCGCACGCCTTCCACTCGCCGCTCATGGAACCCATGCTGGCGGAGTTCCGCACCGTCGTCGCCCGCCTCACCCCGCAGGCACCCGTCATCCCCGTCGTCTCCGGCCTCACCGGCACCCTCGCCACGGTCGAGCAACTGACCTCCCCCGACTACTGGGTGGACCACGCCCGGCACGCCGTGCGGTTCGCCGACACCCTCGACTGGCTCCACGGCCACGGCGCCGCCACCTTCCTCGAACTGGGCCCCGACGGCGTCCTGTCCGCCATGGCCCAGACCTGCCTGGCCGCCGCCACCGACACCATCGCCGACGCCCCCGCATCCGCCGACGCCGCCGACCGCGTGCCCGCCACCCTCGCGGTGCTGCGCCCGGGCCGCCCCGAGGCCGAGACCCTCACCGCCGCACTGGCGGGCCTGCACACCCGCGGCGTCACCGTCCAGTGGGAGCCCTACTTCCAGGGCACCGGCGCCCGCCGCACCGAGCTGCCCACCTACGCCTTCCAGCGCCGCCGCTACTGGCCCAAGAGCCTGCCCGCCGGCGGCGACGTGCGCGCGGCCGGCCTGGGCGCCGCGCACCACCCGCTGCTCACCGCGGCCGTGTCCGTCGCCAACTCCGACGGCCTGCTGCTGACCGGACGCCTGTCCCGGCGCACCCACCCCTGGCTCGCCGACCACGCCGTGCGCGGCACGGTGCTGCTGCCGGGCACCGCCTTCCTGGAACTTGCCGTGCGCGCCGGGGACGAGGCCGGCTGCGGCCGGGTGGAGGAACTCACCCTGGCCGCCCCGCTGCCGCTGCCCGAGGAGGGCGGCGTCCAGGTGCAGGTGTGGGTGGGCGGGCCCGACGCGTCGGGCCGCCGCGCGGTCAGCGTCCACTCCCGTCCCGACGGGCCGGAAGAGCTCCCCTGGACCGAGCACGCCTCCGGCACCCTCGTCGCCGGCGAGCACCACGCCGGCTTCGACGCCACCGTCTGGCCCCCCGCCGACGCCCACCCGCTCGACCTCGACGGCTTCTACGACCGGCTCGCCGACACCGGCTTCGAGTACGGCACCCTCTTCCAGGGCCTGCACGCCGCCTGGCGCAGCGGCGACGACGTCTACGCCGAGGTGACCCTGCCCGACGCGGACGGCTCCGCCGCCGAGTCCGCCGCGTCGTTCGGGATCCACCCGGCCCTGCTGGACGCCGCGCTGCACGCCGCGGCCTTCGCCGACCTGGGCGAGGGGGCCCGCGGCGGCCTGCCCTTCTCCTGGCAGGACGTGACCCTGCACGCCAGCGGGGCGACGACGGTCCGGGTGAAGCTGACCCCGGTCGGCGACGACGCGATGGCGCTCGCCGTCGCCGACACCACCGGTGCGCCCGTCGCCTCCGTCGGTTCGCTCGTGCTGCGCTCCATACCCGACGAGCGGTTCGGCACCACCGACTCCCTGGTCCGGGACGCCCTGTTCGAGCTGCGCTGGACCGCACCGCGCCAGCCCGCCCAGGAGGCGCCCACCGCCCTCGCCGTCCTCGGCCCGGACCTCTTCGGCCTGGAACAGGCCCTCGCGTCGCCGGACCTCATGGTCACGGCGCTGCCCGGCGTGGACGCCGAACGCGCCCCGGAAGTGGTGCTCGCCCCCGTCGCCGGTGCGGCCGGCGACGGCGACGAGGTCGTCAGCTCGGTGCACGCCCGCACCGCCCACGTCCTGGAGTGCCTGCGCAACTGGCTGGCCGGCGAGCAGTACGCCGCCTCCCGGCTGGTCTTCGTCACCCGCGGTGCCGTCGCCACCGACGACGGGCAGGCGCCGGACCCGGTGGCCGCCGCCGTCTGGGGCCTGGTGCGCGTCGCGCAGAACGAACACCCCGGCCGCTTCGCCCTGGTGGACCTCGACCCGGCCCTCGACGAGCCCGTCGCCGAGCCGCTGCTGCGGGCCCTGGCCCTCGACGAGCCGCAGACCGCCGTCCGCGGCACCGACGTGCTCACCGCGCGCCTCGCCCGCGCCCAGGCGCCGCAGGCCGCCGCGGAGTGGGACCCCGAGGGCACCGTCGTCCTCACCGGGGCCACCGGCGGCCTGGGCCGCGTAGTGGCCCGGCACCTGGTCGCCGAGCGCGGCGTGCGGCACCTGCTGCTCGTCGGCCGCCGCGGCCCGGACGCCGAGGGCGCCGGGGAACTCGTGGCCGAACTGGTCGAACACGGCGCCCAGGTGACCATCGCCGCCTGTGACCTGGCCGACCGCGCCGCCGTGGACCTGCTGCTGGCCGGGGTGCCCGCCGCGCACCCGGTCACCGCAGTCGTGCACAGCGCCGGCACCCTCGACGACGGCGTCATCGAGTCCCTCACCGCCGAGCAGCTCAGCACCGTCCTGCGCCCCAAGGCCGACGCCGTCTGGCACCTCCACGAGGCCACCCGGGACCTGGACCTGGCCGCCTTCGTCGTCTTCTCCTCCCTCTCCGGCACCGTGGGCACGGCGGGCCAGGGCAACTACGCCGCCGCCAACGCCTTCCTCGACGCGCTCGTCCAGCTGCGCCGCGCCCAGGGCCTGCCCGGACTCTCCCTGGCCTGGGGCCCGTGGGAGCCCACCGCCGGCATGACCGGCGGCCTGACGGACGAGGACCTCGCGCGGATGGCCCGCCTGGGCACCCCCGCACTCACCGTGGAACAGGGCACCGCCCTCTTCGACGCCGCCACCGCAACGGACGCCGCCGTCCTGCTGCCGACCCGGCTCGACCTGTCCGTGCTGCGCCTCCAGAGCGAGGTGCCGGCACTGTGGCGCGGCCTGGTCCGCGGCCCGGCCCGCCGCTCGGTGGTCTCCGGTTCGGAGGCGGCCGTCACCCTCGTGCAGCGGCTCTCCCGGCTCGCGGAGACCGACCGCCACGAGGTCGTGCGCGACCTCGTGGCCGGCCAAGTGGCCGGCGTGCTCGGCCACGCCAGCACCGCCGACATCGACGCCCGCCGGCCCCTGCGAGAGCTGGGCTTCGACTCGCTGACCGCCGTCGAACTGCGCAACCGGCTCAACGCGGCCACCGGGCTGCGCACCGCCGCGACCGTCATCTTCGACTACCCGACCGTCGACGCCCTCGCCACGCACGTGCTGGCCGAACTCATGGGCTCCGAGGTCGCCACCGCGGCCAGCGCTCCCCGCGCCGCCGCCGACGACGACCCCATCGTCATCGTCGGCATGAGCTGCCGCTACCCGGGCGGCGTCGCCTCGCCCGAGGACCTGTGGCGGCTGGTGTCCGAGGGCACCGACGCCATCTCGGGCCTGCCCACCGACCGAGGCTGGGACCTCGACGCGCTCTACGACCCGGACCCGGAGCGGACCGGCACCTCCTACTCGCGCTTCGGCGGATTCCTGCACGGTGCCGCCGACTTCGACCCCGCCTTCTTCGGCATGAGCCCCCGTGAGGCCCTGGCCACCGACTCCCAGCAGCGGCTGCTGCTGGAGGCGTCCTGGGAGGCCGTCGAGCGCGCGGGCATCGACCCGACGTCCCTGCGCGGCAGCCGCACCGGCGTGTTCGCGGGCGTGATGTACAACGACTATGCCACCGTCCTCGCCGGCGGACAGTTCGAGGGCCACCAGGGCAGCGGCACCGCCCCGAGCGTCGTCTCCGGCCGGGTCTCCTACACCCTCGGGCTGGAAGGCCCCGCCGTCTCCGTCGACACCGCCTGCTCGTCGTCGCTGGTCGCCATGCACTGGGCGATGCAGGCGCTGCGCGCGGGGGAGTGCACGCTCGCCCTGGCCGGCGGCGTCACCGTGATGTCGACGCCGGGTGCGCTCATCGAGTTCTCCCGGCAGCGCGGCCTGTCCACGGACGGCCGCTGCAAGGCGTTCTCCGACGGCGCCGACGGCGTCGGCTGGTCCGAGGGCGTCGGCGTCCTCGTCCTGGAACGCCTCTCCGACGCCCGCCGCAACGGGCACCAGGTGCTGGCGGTGGTCCGCGGCTCCGCCGTCAACCAGGACGGCGCCTCCAACGGCCTCACCGCCCCCAACGGCCCGTCCCAGCAGCGGGTGATCCGGCAGGCGCTGGCCGCCGCCGGCCTGAGCACCACGGACATCGACGCGGTCGAGGGCCACGGCACCGGCACCACCCTCGGCGACCCCATCGAGGCCCAGGCCCTCCTCGCCACCTACGGCCAGGACCGGGACGCCGAACAGCCGCTGCTGCTGGGCTCCGTGAAGTCCAACATCGGCCACACCCAGGCCGCGGCCGGCGTCGCCGGCGTCATCAAGATGGTCCTGGCCCTGCGCCACGGCGTGCTGCCCCGCACCCTCCACGCCGACCAGCCGTCCTCCCACGTGGAGTGGGACGCCGGCGCGGTGCGCCTGCTCACCGAGGAGACGCCCTGGCCGCAGGCCGACCGGCCGCGCCGCGCCGCCATCTCCTCCTTCGGCTTCAGCGGTACCAACGCCCACCTCATCGTCGAGGAGCCGGCGGCCGTCCCCGAGCGGCGCGAGGCGCCCGCGCGCACCCCGGCCGTCGTGCCCTGGACGCTGTCCGGCACGAGCCGGGCCGCGCTCCGGGACCAGGCCGCCCGCCTGCGGTCCTTCCTCGACGAGCGGCCCGCCCTCGACCCGGTCGACGTCGCGCTGTCCCTCGCCACCACCCGCTCGGCCTTCGACCAGCGCGCCGTCGTCGTCGGCGACCGGGACGACCTGCTGCGCGCACTGGCCGACCTGGCCGCCGACCGGCCCACCTCCGCCGTCACCGAGGGCGAGGTCGGCGGCGCGGGCAAGCTCGCCGTGGTGTTCTCCGGGCAGGGCAGCCAGCGGCCCGGCGCCGGCCGTGAACTCGCCGCCCGCTTCCCCGCGTTCGCCGCGGCCCTCGACGAGGTGACCGCCGCCCTCGACCCGTACCTGGAGCGTCCCCTCAAGGACGTGCTGTTCGCCCCTGAGGGCAGTCCCGAGGCCGCGCTGCTGGACCGCACCGAGTGGACCCAGCCCGCGCTGTTCGCCCTCGGGGTCGCGCTCCACCGCCTGCTGGGCACCTGGGGCGTCCGCCCCGACGTGCTGCTGGGCCACTCCATCGGCGAGATCACCGCCGCGCACGTCGCGGGGGTCCTCTCCCTGCCCGACGCGGCCCGGTTGGTGGCCGCCCGGGGCCGGCTGATGCAGGAGCTGCCCGCCGGCGGCGCGATGTTCTCCCTCCAGGCCACCGAGGAGGAGACCGCGCCGCTGCTCGCCGGGCGCGAGCACGAGGTCTCCCTCGCTGCCGTCAACGGCCCGCACAGCGTCGTGGTCGCCGGCGACCTGGCCGCCACCGAGGAGATCGCCGCCCACTTCGCCGCCCAGGGCCGCAAGACCAAGCGCCTGGCGGTCAGCCACGCCTTCCACTCGCCGCTCATGGAGCCCGCGCTCGACGGACTGCGCGAGGTCGCCGCCGAACTCACCTACCACGCGCCGGACGTGACCGTCATCTCCGGCCTGACCGGGCGCCCCGCCACCGACGACGAGCTGCGCTCCGCCGACTACTGGGTCGCGCACGCCCGCCGCGCGGTCCGCTTCGCCGACACCCTGCACGCCGCGCACGACTGCGGCGCCGGCACGTTCCTCGAAGTCGGCCCCGACAGCGTGCTGTCGGCCCCCGCCCAGGAGGCCCTCGGCGACGCGGCGGACGTGCACGTCGTCCCGCTGCTGCGGTTCGGCCGCGACGAGGAGCGCTGTGCGGCCACCGCACTGGCCCGCCTGCACGTGCGCGGCACCGCCGTCGACTGGCCCGGCTACCTCGCCGGCACCGGCGCCCGCACCGTCGAGCTGCCCACCTACGCCTTCCAACACGAGCGCTACTGGCCCGAACCGGCCCCGGCCCGCTCCGCGCAGGCCGCCGTCGACCCGGCGGACGCCGCACTGTGGGGCGCCGTCGAACGCGGCGACGCGACCGAACTGGCCACCCTCCTCGGGCTGCGCGACGAACAGCACGCCTCCCTCTACGCGCTGCTGCCCGCACTGTCCTCCTGGCGCCAACTGCGGCAGGAGAAGGCGCTGCTGGACTCCACCCGCTACCAGGTCGCCTGGCGTCCGGTGACGGCCGCCGCCGCGCCCGTACTCGACGGCACCTGGCTGCTCGTCACCGCCGACGGCATCGACGGCGACGAGATCCTGGACGCACTGCGCGGTCACGGCGCCCAGTTCGAGACCCTCACCCTGGACGACGCCTGCCGCGACCGCGCCGAACTCGCCGCCCGGATCGACGCCGTACGGGCCCGGGAGGACCGCGCCTTCGCCGGCATCCTGTCCCTGCTCCCGCTCGCCGACCGCCCCGGCACCGAGATCAGCGCCGACCTGCCCACCGGGCTCGCGTTGAGCCTCGTCCTGGCCCAGGCACTGGTCGACGTCGACCTCGCCGCCCCCCTGTGGACGCTGACCCGCGGCGCGGTCGCCACCGACCCGGCCGACCCGCTCGACAACCCCCTCCAGGCAGCCGTCTGGGGACTGGGGCGGGTCGCCGCCCTGGAGCACCCGCAGCTGTGGCGCGGCCTGATCGACCTGCCGGCCACGCTCGACGCCCCCGCCACCCAGCACCTGGTCAGCGCGTTGGCGACCCGCGGCGGCGAGGACCAGCTCGCCATCCGGGCCACCGGTGCGTTCGGCCGTCGCCTGGTGCGCCACCCGCAGGCCGAACTGCCGCCCGCCGACGCCTTCACCGCGCCGCGCGGCACGGTGCTCGTCACCGGCGGCACCGGCGCGCTCGGCGCCGAGGTGGCCCGCTGGCTCGCCCGCAGCGGCGCCGACCACCTCCTCCTCACCAGCCGCCGCGGCCCCGACGCCCCCGGCGCGGCCGAACTCGCGGCGGAAATAGAGGACTTGGGGGCCCGGGTCACCCTCGCGGCCTGCGACACCGCCGACCGCGACGCACTGGCCGCCCTGCTGGCCGCCGTCCCCACGGAGCACCCGCTGTCCGGCGTCGTGCACGCCGCCGGCGTCGGCCAGAACGCCGCCCTCACCGACACCCCGCTGGCCGACGCCGCGGACGCGATGGCCGCCAAGATGCTCGGCGCGGCCCACCTCGACAGCCTCCTGGACGGCCACGACCTGGACCTCTTCGTCCTGGTCTCCTCGATCGCCGGAGTGTGGGGCAGCGCCGGACAGAGCTCCTACGCCGCCGCCAACGCCTACCTCGACGCCCTGGCCGAGCACCGCACGGCCCGCGGCCTGCCCGCCACCTCCGTGGCCTGGGGCCCCTGGGCCGAGGCCGGGATGGCCACCCACGAGGCCGTCACCGACGAACTGCACAAGCGCGGACTGCGCTTCCTCGCGCCCGCGAACGCCCTCACCGAACTGCGCCGCGCCGTCCTCCACGAGGACGTCACGGTCACCGTCGCCGACATCGACTGGGAGCGCTACCACCCGGTCTTCACCGCCGCCCGCGCGAGCGCACTCTTCGACGAGATCGCCGAGGTCCAGGCCCTCGCCCGCACCGAGGACGGCAGCGCCGCGCCGGAATTCGCCGCACGCCTGCGGGGTCTCGACGAGGACGAGCAGACGCGGCTGCTGGCCGACCTGGTGCGCGCCGAGGCGGCCGTGGCCCTCGGCCACGACTCCGCGGACGCCATCGCGGACCGGCGGGCCTTCCGCGACGCCGGCTTCGACTCGCTGACCGCCGTGGAACTGCGCAAGCGACTGGCCGCCCTCACCGGCCTGGCCCTGCCCGCCACCCTGGTCTTCGACTACCCGACCCCCGCCGCCCTCGTCCGCCACCTGCGCGAGGAACTGCTGGGCACCGCCGGCGACCCGGCCGCTCCGACGGCCGTGGCCGCGACGTCCGCGGGCCGCTTCGACGAGCCCATCGCCATCGTCGGCATGAGCTGCCGCTTCCCGGGCGGCGTCCGTTCCCCGCGGCACCTGTGGGACCTGGTCAGCGACGGCGTCGACGCCATCACCGACTTCCCCGTCAACCGCGGTTGGGACACCGGCCTCTACCACCCCGACCCGGACAACCCGGGCACGACCTACTCCGCCCAGGGCGGCTTCCTCCACGACGCGGGCGAGTTCGACGCCTCCTTCTTCGGCATCTCGCCGCGCGAAGCACTCTCGATGGACCCCCAGCAGCGGCTGCTGCTGGAGACCACCTGGGAGGCGTTCGAGTACGCCGGCATCGACCCCACCACCGTCCACGGCAGCGCCACCGGCACCTTCATCGGCTCCACCTACCAGGAGTACGGACTCGGCGTCGAGGACGGCTCCGCCGGCCACCTGGTGACCGGCACCAGCCCGAGCGTGCTCTCCGGCCGCCTGGCCTACCTCTTCGGCCTCGAAGGACCGGCGGTCACCGTCGACACCGCCTGCTCCTCCTCCCTGGTCGCCCTGCACCTGGCCTGCCAGTCCCTGCGCAACGGCGAGAGCTCCCTGGCCCTGGCCGGCGGCGCCACCGTCATGACCAACCCCAACCCGTTCGTCGCCTTCAGCCGGCAGCGCGCCCTCGCCGAGGACGGCCGCTGCAAGGCGTTCTCCGACGGCGCCGACGGCATGACCCTCGCCGAGGGCGTCGGCGTCCTCGTCCTGGAGCGCCTGTCCGACGCCCAGCGCAACGGCCACGAGATCCTCGCCGTCGTCCGCGGCTCGGCCATCAACCAGGACGGCGCCTCCAACGGCCTCTCCGCCCCCAACGGCCCCTCCCAGCAGCGCGTCATCCGCCAGGCCCTGGCCAACGCGGGACTGGCCGCGAAGGACATCGACGCCGTCGAGGCGCACGGCACCGGCACCGCCCTCGGCGACCCCATCGAGGCGCAGGCCCTGTTCGCCACCTACGGCCAGGGCCGCGACGCCGAACACCCGTTGCTGCTGGGCTCGGTGAAGTCCAACATCGGCCACACCCAGTCGGCGGCCGGCGTCGCCGGCGTCATCAAGATGGTCCTGGCCCTGCGCCGGGGCGCGCTGCCGCGCACCCTGCACGCCGACACCCCCTCCAGCCACATCGACTGGACCCCGGGCACCGTCGCGCTGCTGCACGAACCCCACGACTGGCCCGAGGGCGAACGCCCGCGCCGCTGCGCCGTCTCCTCCTTCGGCATCAGCGGCACCAACGCCCACACCATCCTCGAAGAGGCCCCCCGCCCGCAGGACGCGGCCCCGGCACCGTCGGTGCCCCCGGCCGGCGACGCCATCCCCTGGATGCTGTCCGCCCGCACCCCGGGCGCGCTGCGCGCCCAGGCAACCCACCTCGCCGCCCACCTCGACGCCGAACCGACGCCCGACGCCCTCGACGTCGGCCACTCCCTGGTGAGCGCGCGCACCCTCTTCGACCACCGCGCGGTCGTCGTCGGCACCGACGACCGGACCCGGCGCGCGGCCCTCGACGCCCTCGCCACCGGCGGCTCCGCGCCCGGCGTCGTCCAGGGCACGGCCGACACCGAAGGCAAGACCGTCTTCGTCTTCCCCGGCCAGGGCTCGCAGTGGGTCGGCATGGGAGCGCGGCTGCTCGACGAGTCCCCGGTCTTCGCCGAGCGCCTGACCGAATGCGCCACCGCCCTCTCGGAGTTCGTCGACTGGTCCCTGCTCGACGTGCTGCGCCAGGCCGACGGCGCACCGACGCTGGACCGCGTCGACGTCGTCCAGCCGGCCTCCTTCGCCGTGATGGTGTCGCTGGCCGCACTGTGGCGCTCCTACGGCATCGAGCCGGACGCCGTGGTCGGCCACTCGCAGGGCGAGATCGCCGCGGCGGCCGTCGCCGGGGCACTCTCCCTGGAGGACGCGGCCCGCGTCGTCGCCCTGCGCAGCCAGGCCATCGCCCGCGGACTGGCCGGCACCGGCGGCATGCTGTCCGTCCCGCTGCCCGCCACCGACGTCGAAGCGCGCCTGGCCGCCTACGAGGACCTGTCGATCGCCGCGGTCAACGGCCCCCGCTCCACCGTCGTCTCGGGGGCCACCGCGCCGCTGGACGCCCTCCAGGCCGCACTGGTCGCCGAGGACGTCCGCGCCAAGCGCATCGCCGTGGACTACGCCTCGCACTCCGCGCAGGTCGAGCGGGTGCGGGAGGAACTGCACAGCGTCCTGGCACCGGTCCGCCCGCGCCCGGCCGAGGTGCCGTTCTTCTCCACCGTCACCGGTGACTGGCTGGACACCACCACCATGGACGCCGACTACTGGTACACCAACCTGCGCCAGACCGTCCGCTTCCAGTCCGCCGTCCGCGAACTCCTCGGCCAGGGCCACGGCTTCTTCATCGAGGTCAGCTCGCACCCCGTGCTCGTCATGGGCGTCCAGGCGATCGCCGAGGAGACCGGCGGCACGACCGCGGTCCTCGGCACCCTGCGGCGCGACACCGGCGGCACCGACCGCTTCCTGACGTCCCTGGCCGAAGCCTTCGTCCGGGGCGCGGACGCCGACTGGTCCGCGGTCTTCGCCGACACCGGCGCCCGCCGGGTGCCGCTGCCCACCTACGCCTTCCAGCGCGAGCAGATGTGGGCCATCCCCGACCGGACCCGGAACCAGGCCGAAGCGGACCCCGCCGACGCGGAGTTCTGGACCGCGGTGGAGGAGGCGGACGTCGACTCCCTCGCCTCCCGCCTGCATCTGGACCGCGCCGCCCTGGAACCCGTCCTGCCGGCCCTGTCCGACTGGCGCCGGCGCCGGCGCGACCTGGCGGCCGTCGACTCCTGGCGCTACCGCGCCACGTGGCAGCCGCTGACCGCCCTCCCCACGGCGGCCCTGACCGGCACCTGGCTCGTCGTCACCACCGAGGACACCGACGGCGACGACGTCACCGGCGTCCTCACCGCGCACGGCGCCGAGGCCCGCACCCTCGTCCTGGAGGACGCCTGCCTGGACCGTGCGACGCTGACCGCGCGGCTGGCCGACCTCGACGGCGCCTCGGACCTCACGGGCGTGGTGTCCCTGCTGGCCGCCGCCGAGGGCCCGAGCCCGCACCACCCGGCGCTCAGCCGCGCGACGGCCCTGTCCGTCACGCTCGTCCAGGCGCTCGGCGACGCCGGCCTCGACGCGCCGCTGTGGTGCCTGACCCGGGGCGCGGTCTCCACCGGCCGCGCGGACCGGCTCACCCGGCCCGACCAGGCCCAGATCCACGGCCTCGGCTGGACCGCCGCCCTGGAACACCCGCAGCGCTGGGGCGGTCTGGTCGACCTGCCCGACGCACTGGACCGGCGGGCCGCCGAGCGCCTGGCCGCCGTCCTTTCCGGCCGCACCGGCGAGGACCAACTCGCCGTCCGCGCCTCGGGCGTCCTGGCCCGCCGCGTCGTGCGCGCCACCCCCGCCGACCCGGCGCCGGACCGGCCCTGGACGCCGCGGGGCACCACCCTGGTCACCGGCGGCACCGGCACCCTCGCCCCGCACCTGGCCCGCTGGCTCGCCCGGCAGGGCGCCGAGCACGTCGTGCTCACCAGCCGCCGCGGCCCGGCGGCCCCCGGCTCCGACGACATCGTCCGGGAGCTGGCCGAGTTGGGCTGCGAGGCCAGCGTCGTCGCCTGCGACCTGACCGACCGCGACGCGGTCGCCGGGATGCTCGACGCGCTCGCCGCCGACGGCCGCACCGTGCGCACCGTCGTGCACACCGCCGTCACCATCGAACTGGCGACGCTGGAGGAGACGACCCTCGACGACTTCGCGAAGGTCATGGACGCCAAGGTCAACGGCGCCCAGCACCTGGACGAGCTGGTCGGCGACGACCTGGACGCCTTCGTCCTGTACTCGTCCACCGCCGGCATGTGGGGCAGCGGCGCCCACGCCGCCTACGTGGCCGGCAACGCCCACCTCAACGCCCTGGCCGAGCACCGCCGCGCCCGCGGCGCCCGGGCCACCGCCGTCTCCTGGGGCATCTGGTCCGACGACCTCAAGCTCGGCCGGGTCGACCCCGGTCAGATCCGCCGCAGCGGACTGGTCTTCATGGACCCCGAACTGGCCCTCACCGGCCTGCGCCAGGCCCTCGACGGCGACGAGACGCACCTGGCCGTCGCCGACGTGGACTGGGAGCGCTACTACCCCGTCTTCACCTCCGCGCGCCCCACCCGGCTCTTCGACGACCTGCCCGAGATCCAGCGGCTCGCCGAACAGACCGGCGGGCCCGCGGAATCCGGCAGCGAGTTCGCCGACCGGCTGCGCGGGCTGGCCCCCGTCGAGCAGGAACGGCTCCTGCTGGACCTGGTCCGCGGCGAGGCCGCCACCGCACTGGGCCACGCCTCGCCCGACGTGCTCTCCGAACAACGCGCCTTCCGCGACGTCGGGTTCGACTCGCTGACCGCCGTCGACCTGCGCAACCGGATCGCCACCGTCACCGGGCTCGCGCTGCCCAGCACCATGGTCTTCGACCACCCCAACCCGCGCGCCCTCGTCACCTTCCTGCGCGACTCCCTCACCGGGGCCGCGGCCGACTCCGGCGCCCCCACCACGTACACCGCGGCCGCCGACGACGAGCCCATCGCCATCATCGGCATGAGCTGCCGCTACCCCGGCGGCGTCGGCTCGCCGGAGGACCTGTGGCGCCTGGTCGTCGAGGGCGGCGACGCCACCGGCGAGTTCCCCACCGACCGCGGTTGGGACGCCGAGGGCCTCTACGACCCCGACCCCGACCGGGCCGGCCACACCTACTCGACCCGCGGCGGCTTCCTGCACGACGCCACCGAGTTCGACGCCTCCTTCTTCGGCATCTCGCCCCGCGAGGCCCTCGCCATGGACCCCCAGCAGCGCCTGCTGCTGGAGACGTCCTGGGAGGCGATGGAGCACGCCGGTCTCGACCCCGCCACCCTGCGCGGCAGCAGCACCGGCACCTTCATCGGCGCCAGCTACCAGGACTACGGAGCCTCCGGCGCGAGCCCGGAGAGCGCCGAGGGCCACCTGATCACCGGCACCATCTCCAGCGTCCTGTCCGGCCGGCTCTCCTACACCTACGGCTTCGAGGGCCCGGCCGTCTCCCTCGACACCGCCTGCTCCTCCTCCCTGGTCGCGCTGCACCTGGCCTGCCAGTCCCTGCGCAACGGCGAGAGCTCCCTGGCCCTCGCGGGCGGCGTCAGCATCATGTCCACGCCCGCCGCGTTCGTCGGCTTCAGCCGCCAGCGGGCGATGGCCGCCGACGGCCGCTGCAAGGCCTACTCCGACCAGGCCGACGGCATGAGCCTGGCCGAGGGCGTCGGCCTGGTCCTCGTCGAACGCCTCTCCGACGCCCGCCGCAACGGGCACCGGGTCCTCGCCGTCGTCCGCGGCTCCGCCGTCAACCAGGACGGCGCCTCCAACGGCCTGACCGCGCCCAACGGCCCGTCCCAGCAGCGCGTCATCGGCCAGGCACTGGCCAACGCCAAGGTGGACGCCGGCGGCATCGACGTCATCGACGGACACGGCACCGGCACCGCCCTCGGCGACCCCATCGAGGCGCAGGCCCTGCTCGCCACCTACGGCCAGGGCCGCGACCCCGAACACCCGCTGCTGCTGGGCTCGGTGAAGTCCAACATCGGCCACACCCAGATGGCGTCCGGCGTCGCCAGCGTCATCAAGATGGTGATGGCCCTGCGGCACGGCACCGTGCCGCGCACCCTGCACGTCGACCGGCCCTCCTCGCACGTCGACTGGAGCTCCGGCGCCCTCCGACTGCTCACCGAGCCGCTGCCCTGGCCGAGCACCGGACACCCGCGCCGCGCGGGCGTCTCCTCCTTCGGCCTCAGCGGCACCAACGTCCACACCATCCTCGAACAGGCCCCCGAGGACCCGTCCGAGGACACCACCGCCACCCCGCCCACCGGCGCCGTCGATGCCGCCCCCGTGCCGGTGCTGCTGTCCGGGCACACCGAAGCGGCACTGCGCGCCCAGGCCGGCCGGCTGCTGTCCCACCTCGCCGACCACCCCGACCTGCCGCTGACCGACCTCGCGCACTCCCTCGCCACCTCCCGGTCCGCCCTGGAGCACCGCGCGGCCGTCGTCATCGACGACCACGACGCCCTCACCCGGGCCCTGACCGCACTGCGCGACGCGACCGCCGACGCCGGGCTGCTCACCGGCCGCCCGGACCACGGCCGACTGGCCTTCCTCTTCACCGGCCAGGGCAGCCAGCGCCCCGGAATGGGCCGCGAGCTCTACGACCGGCACCCGGTCTACGCCGAGGCACTGGACGCCGTACTGGCCCGCTTCGACCTGGAACTCGACCGTCCGCTGCGGGAGATCCTCTTCGCCGCCCCGGACACCCCCGAGGCCGCGCTGCTGGACGAGACCCACTACACGCAGCCCGCCCTCTTCGCCCTCGAAGTGGCCCTGTTCCGCCTCGCCGAGTCCTGGGGCCTGCGCCCCGACTACGTCGCGGGCCACTCCATCGGCGAGTTCGCCGCCGCGCACGCCGCGGGAGTCCTCTCCCTGGAGGACGCCTGCACCCTGGTGGCGGCCCGCGGCCGGCTGATGGCCGCACTGCCCGCCGGCGGCGCCATGACCTCCGTCGAAGCCACCGAGGACGAGGTGACCGCCGTGCTCGCCCCGTACGAGGGCCGGGCCGCGATCGCCGCCGTCAACACCCCGACCTCCCTGGTCGTCTCGGGCGACGAGGACGCGGTGCACGCCGTCGCGGCGCACTTCGAGGAGCGCGGCCGCCGCACCAAGCGACTGCGCGTCAGCCACGCCTTCCACTCGCCGCACATGGACCCGATGCTGGCGGACTTCGCCCGCGTCGTCCGCGACGTCACCTGCCAGGCACCCACCGTGCCGCTGGTGTCCACCGTCACCGGCACCCTGCTCACCCACGCCGAACTCGCCGCACCGGAGTACTGGACCGGGCAGGTCCGCGGCACCGTCCGCTTCGCCGACGCCGTGCGGCAGCTCACCGAGCACGGCGTGACGACCTTCTTCGAGCTCGGCCCGGACGCGGTGCTCAGCGGCGCGGTCCGCGAGGGCACCGACGAGGAGACCCGCGCCACCGCCGTCCCGGCCCTGCGCCGGGACCGGCCCGAGGCCCCGGCCCTGACCACGGCACTGGCCCAACTGCACCTCCACGGGGTCCGGGTCGACTGGGACGCGGTGTTCGCGGGCCGTGCGGCCCGCCGCATCGACCTGCCGACCTACCCGTTCCAGCGCCAGCGCTTCTGGCCCGAGCCGAGCGCCCAAGCCGCCGCACCGGCCCACCCCGCCGACACCGCGGACGCGGACTTCTGGTCGGCGGTGGAGCGCGCGGACCTCGCGTCCCTGGGATCCGCACTGGACCTGGACGACGACACCCTCACGACCGTCGTGCCCGCCCTCTCCGCCTGGCGGCGCCGCAGCCGGGAGCGCTCCACCATCGACGGCTGGCGCTACCGCACCACCTGGAAGCGCCTGACCGCCCCGACGGTCACCGCCCGCCCCGCCGGGACCTGGCTGGTGCTCGTACCGGCCGACGGCGATCCGGCGTGGTGCGAGGCGGTCGCCGGTGCCCTGGGCGCCGCCGCGGTACGCCTCGCCGTCACCGCCCCGGACCGCCGGGATCTGACCGGGCTGCTGACCGAACTCGTCGCGGAACACGGCGCGTTCGACGGTGTCCTGTCCCTGCTGGCCACGGCCGGCGACGGCGCCGAGGACCCCGCCGACACCACGACCACCGGCCTGCTGCTGACGGCGACCGCCGTCCAGTCCCTCGGCGACGCGGGCATCGAGGCGCCCCTGTGGTGCGTGACCCGCACCGCCGTCGCCGTGGACCGGGCCGAGCACCCGGCCCGGCCGGCACAGGCCGCCGTCTGGGGCCTGGGCCGCGTGGCCGCACTGGAGCAGCCGCAGCGCTGGGGCGGTCTCGTCGACCTGCCCGACGCGCTCGACGGCTCCACCCTCGGTCGTCTGGCCGCCGTCCTCACCGACAGCGGCGGCGAGGACCAAATCGCGCTGCGCGCCACCGCGGCCTTCGCCCGCCGCCTGTCCCACCACCGCGCCGAACCGGCCCCCGGGACCGGCACCTTCCGCCCCACCGGCACCGTGCTCGTCACCGGTGGCACCGGCGCCCTCGGCGGACACGTCGCCCGATGGCTGGCCGCGGCGGGCGCCCCGCACCTGCTGCTCGTCAGCCGTCGCGGCGCCGACGCGCCCGGCGCCGCCGACCTGGCCGCGGAGATCGAGGAGTCGGGCGCCCGGGTCACCCTCGCGGCGTGCGACACCGCCGACCGCGACGCGCTCACCGCGCTCCTGGCCACCGTCCCCGACGAGCAGCCGCTCACCGCGGTGTTCCACACCGCGGGCACCGTCGACGACGGCACCCTGGACACCCTCACCCCCGAGCAGTTCAGCGCCGTCCTGCGCGCCAAGGTCACCGCCACCGTCAACCTCCACGAGGCCACCCGCGAGAAGGAGTTGAGCGCGTTCGTGCTCTTCTCCTCCGTGGCCGGCACCCTCGGCGCACCCGGCCAGGGCAACTACGCGGCGGCCAACGCCTTCCTCGACGCCTTCGCCGAACGGCGCCGCGCCCACGGCCTGCCCGCCACCTCGCTGGCCTGGGGCCCCTGGGCGGAGACCGGGATGGCGGCCGACGGCACCAGCGTCCAGGAACGCATCCGCCGCGGCGGCTACAACCCTCTGCCGCCCCGGCTCGCCCTCACCGCCCTGCGGCGGGCGATCGAGCACGGCGCCCCGACGCTGACCCTCGCGGACATCGACTGGCCGCGCTACGCGGAGGTGTTCACCGCCCTGCGCCCCAGTCCCCTCGTCGGCGACCTGCCCGCACTGCGCCGGGCGACCACGCCCACCGGGACCGAGCACGCCGCCCTGCCGGAGCCGGCGCTGCGCCAGCGGCTCGCCGGACTCTCGCCGACCGCGCGCCCCGGCTTCGTCCTGGACCTGGTGCGCACCCGGGTGGCCGCGGTCCTCGGACACGCCGGCACCTCGGACATCGGCGCCGACCGCGCCTTCAGCGACCTGGGCTTCGACTCGCTGACCACCGTCGAACTGCGCAACACCCTCACGGCCACCACCGGCCTGAAACTGCCCGCGACCCTCGTCTACGACTACCCGACCCCGACCGCACTCGCCGACTTCCTGCTCGGCGAACTCCTCGGCACCCTCCCCGCGGTGGACGTGGCCGGCCCGGCCCCCGCCGGCATCGCGGCGGACGACGACCCCATCGCCGTCGTCGGCATGAACTGCCGCTTCCCCGGCGGCATCCGGTCGCCCGAGGACCTCTGGCAGCTGCTGAGCCGCGGCGAGGACGCCATCGGCGGCTTCCCCGCGGACCGCGGCTGGGACCTCGACGCGCTCGCCCACGGTGCCTCCGCCACCCTCGAAGGCGGGTTCCTGGACGGCGTGGGCCTCTTCGACGCGGCCTTCTTCGGGATCTCGCCGCGCGAGGCACTGGCCATGGACCCGCAGCAGCGGCTGCTGCTGGAGACCTCGTGGGAGGCGTTCGAGCGCGCCGGCATCGACGCCACCACCCTGCGTGGCAGCCGCACCGGCGTGTTCGTGGGCACCAACGGCCAGGACTACACCGAGCTGCTGCGTCAGGGCACCGGCACCGCCGACCTCCGCGGCCACGTCGCGACCGGCAACACCGCCAGCGTCCTGTCCGGGCGGCTGTCCTACACCTTCGGGCTGGAGGGCCCGGCCGTCACCGTCGACACCGCCTGCTCCTCCGCGCTGGTCGCCCTGCACATGGCCGCCAACGCGCTGCGCAACGGCGAGTGCACCCTCGCCCTGGCCGGCGGCGTCTCGGTGATGTCCAGCCCCGGTGCCTTCACCGAGTTCACGATCCAGGGCGGTCTGGCCCCCGACGGGCGGTGCAAGCCCTTCGCCGAAGCGGCCGACGGCACGAGTTGGTCCGAGGGCGTGGGCGTGCTCGTCCTGGAACGCCTCTCCGAAGCCCGCCGCAACGGCCACGAGGTGTGGGGCATCGTGCGCGGCACCGCCGTCAACCAGGACGGCGCCTCCAACGGGCTGACCGCGCCCAACGGGCGGGCCCAGCAGCGCGCCATCCGCCAGGCCCTCGCCGACGCCCGCCTCGCCCCCGCCGACATCGACGTCGTCGAGGCGCACGGCACCGGCACCACCCTCGGCGACCCCATCGAAGCGGGCGCCCTGATCGCCGCCTACGGGCCGGACCGGCCGCGGCCGCTGCTGGTCGGAGCCGTCAAGTCCAACCTGGGCCACACCCAGGCGGCCGCCGGCGTCGCCGGCACCCTCAAGCTGCTCCTGGCGATGCGCCACGGCGTCCTGCCCAAGACCCTGCACATCGACGCCCCGTCCTCGCACGTCGACTGGACCGACGGTTCGGTCGCGCTCGTCACCGAGCAGCAGGACTGGCCCGCGACCGGGCAGGTCCGGCGGGCCGGTGTCTCGGCCTTCGGCGTCAGCGGCACCAACGCCCACGTCATCCTCGAACAGGCACCGGACACCGAGGAGCCGGTGGCGCCGGAGCCCGTGACCGTGCCGGGCCTGGTGCCGTGGCCGGTGTCGGGCAAGTCCGCGGCCGCGCTGGCGGCCCAGATCGAGCGGGTCTCGGCACTGACCGGGGCGTCACCGCTCGACGTCGGCCACTCCCTGGCCACCGGCCGTTCGGCCTTCGCCCACCGCGCGGTGCTCGCCACCGACGGGACGGCGGTGCGGGAACTCGCCCGCGGCGTCTCCCGCGGGAGCGACGGGAAACTGGCGGTGCTGTTCTCCGGTCAGGGTGCGCAACGGGTCGGCATGGGACGGGAGTTGTACGACAGGTTCCCGGTGTTCGCGGCGGCGTTGGACGAGGTGCTGGCGCACTTCGACGACGAGCTGCGGGAGGTGCTGTTCGGCGAGTCGGACGGCTTGGACGAGACGGGCTTCACCCAGCCGGCGTTGTTCGCCGTCGAGGTGGCGCTGTTCCGGTTGGCGGAGTCGCTCGGCGTGCGGCCGGACTTCGTCGCCGGGCATTCGATCGGTGAGGTTGCCGCGGCGCACGTGGCCGGGGTGCTGTCGTTGGAGGATGCCTGTGCGCTGGTGGCGGCGCGGGCGCGGTTGATGCAGGCGTTGCCGAGCGGCGGTGCGATGGTGGCCGTCCAGGCGTCCGAGGAGGTGGTGCGGTCCGCGGTTGGTCGAGGGCGTGTCGATCGCGGCGGTCAACGGCCCCGAGGCGCTCGTCCTCGCCGGCCGGGAGGCCGACGTGCTCGCCCTGGCGGCAGAGCTGGCCGGCGAGGGGCGCAAGACACAACGCCTGGCGGTGAGCCACGCCTTCCACTCGGCTTTGATGGAGCCGATGTTGGCGGACTTCCGCCGGGTGGCCGAGGAGCTGTCGTACGAGGCCCCGCAGATCCCCGTCGTGTCCAACGTGACGGGTCAGGTCGCCGTCGCGGAGTCGCTGTGCTCGCCCGACTACTGGGTGCGGCACGTGCGGGAGACGGTGCGCTTCGCCGACGGCGTGCGCACGCTCGAAGCCGAAGGCGCCTCGGTCTTCCTGGAGTTGGGCCCGGACGGCGTGCTGACCGCGATGGCCCAGCACACCCTGGACGGGACCGCGACCGTCGTCCCGGCGCTGCGCAAGGACCGGCCGGAGGAGACCGCGCTGCTCACCGCGCTCGCCCAGCTGTACGTGGTGGGCGTCGCGGTGGACTGGTCGGGCGTCTTCGCCGGTACCGGCGCCCGCCGCGTGGACCTGCCCACCTACCCCTTCCAGCAGGATTGGTTCTGGCCCGAGGTCGCGGCCGCCGAGCCCCACCACGACGGCCCGCAGGACTCCGCGGACGCCGACTTCTGGGACGCGGTGGAGCGCGCGGACCTCCCGGCGCTCGCCGACGACCTGGAACTGGACGACGCCGCACTGGCGACCCTCGTCCCCGCCCTGTCCGCCTGGCGCCGCAAGCGCGTCGAACGCTCCACCGTCGACGGTTGGCGCTACCGGGTGACCTTCACCCCGCTGGCCGGCACCGTGCCCGGCACCCTCACCGGACGGTGGCTGGCGCTCGTCCCGACGGGCGGCACCGACGACGTGTGGACCGCCGCCGTCCTCGCCGCCCTCGGCGAGACGGCCGTCCTCGTCGAGGCCGACCCGACCGACCGCGCCGCGCTCACCGGTCGGCTGACCGAACTCGCGGCGCAGGAGGACGGGTTCACGGGAGCGGTCTCGCTGCTCGCCGCCCCGTACGCCGACGCGCTCCCCGCCGGACCGGCCTGGCCGACCGAGGCCGTGGCGGCCCTGGCGGACGCCGGGATCGACGCCCCCCTGTGGTGCGTCACCCGCGACGCGGTGTCGGTGGGCCGCACGGAGACCGAGGTCAGCCCCGCCCAGGCGATGGTGTGGGGAATCGGCCGGGTCGCCGCCGTGGACCACCCGGACCGCTGGGGCGGTCTGGTGGACGTGCCGCCGGTGCTCGACCGGCGCGCGGCGGAACGGTTCCGCACCGTCCTCGCGGGCATCGGCGCCGAGGACCAGGTCGCGCTGCGGGCCTCCGGCCTCTACGGGCGACGGCTGCTGCGCGCCGCGCACGACGGCCCCGCGACCCCGTGGCAGCCGACCGGCACGGTCCTGATCGTCGGCCCGGCCGCCGGCACCGGCGGCCAGTGCGTCCGCTGGCTCGCCGGGCAGGGCGCCCAGCACCTGGTGCTGGCCGACCCCACCGCCCCGGACGGCGCGCCGGCGCGGCCGGCATTCGACGATCTGGGCGTGCCGGTGACCGTCCTCGACTGCGGCCCCTCCGACGGGGAGGCACTGCTGACCGCGCTCGCCGCGCTGCCGGCCGAGGCGCCGTTGACCGCCGTCGTGCACACCGACGAGCCGTCCGACGCGGTGGAGCCGCATGCCGCCCTGGCCGCACTGCGCGCCAACGTGGCGCAACTCGCGGAGATCGCCGAGGCGGCGGCCGGCGACCGTCCCCTGGACGCGTTCGTCCTCTTCTCCACGATCGCCGCGACGTGGGGCGCCGGTGGCCGCGTCATCGAGGCCGCGGCGGGCGCCCAACTCGCCTGTGTGACAAGGGTGTTGCGTCAGCGGGGACTGCCGGCCGTGACGGTCGCCTGGGGCGGCTGGGCCGGCCTCGCGTCCGACGGCCTGGCGGCCCACCTGAGGGTCAACGGCCTGCCGCCGATGGACTCCGCGCAGGCCCTGACCGCCCTCGCCCACTCGCTCGACACCGACACCGACACCGGCGTGGTGACGATCGCCGACGTCCGCTGGGACCGGTTCGCGCCCGCCTTCACCCGCAACCGGAGCAGTGCCCTCTTCGCGGAACTGCCCGAGGCCCGGGCGGCGCTCGCGCAGCCGGACGCCGCCGAGGCGGGCCCGGCGGGCACCGCGACCGGCCTGCGCGCCGAACTCGCCGCCCGCCCGGCCGCGGAACGGACCGAGGTCCTGCTGGCCCTCGTCCGCACCCGGGTCGCCGCGGTGCTCGGGTTCGCGGACGCCGACGCCGTACCGTCCGGCCAGCCGTTCCGGGACCTCGGCTTCGACTCGCTGACCGGAGTGGACCTGCGCAACCAACTGGCCACCGCCACCGGTCTCGCACTGTCCGCGACCCTCGTCTTCGACTACCCCACGGCCGAGGCGCTCGCCGACCACCTGCGGGCCGAACTCCTCGGCGAGGAAACGGCGGAGCACGGCGCGGCCCTGCGGGTGGGGTCTGCCGCCACGACCGACGACCCGGTCGTCATCGTCGGCATGAGCTGCCGCTACCCGGGCGGGGTCAGCTCGCCCGAGGACCTGTGGCAGCTGGTCACGGACGAAGTCGACGCCATCGGGGGCTTCCCCACGGACCGCGGCTGGGACCTGGACCGACTGCTGCGCGGCGACCGGAACGGCCGCGGCCGGACCGTCACCCGCGAAGGCGGTTTCCTCTACGACGTCGCCGACTTCGACCCCGGGTTCTTCGGGATCTCGCCGCGCGAGGCGATGGTGATGGACCCGCAGCAGCGCATCCTGCTGGAAGCGACCTGGGAGGCGCTGGAGCGCTCCGGCATCGACCCCGTCGGGCTGCGCGGCGGCGACACCGGGGTGTTCGTCGGCGGCGGATCGGGCGACTACCGGCCCGAGGCCGGCCAGCTCGGCCACGCGCAGACCGCCCAGTCGGCGAGCCTGCTCTCCGGCCGGGTGTCCTACACCTTCGGTCTGGAAGGCCCCTCCGTCAGCGTCGACACGGCCTGCTCGTCGTCCCTGGTGGCGCTCCACCTGGCCGCCCAGGCACTGCGGGCGGGGGAGTGCGCCCTCGCCGTCACCGGCGGTGTGACGGTGATGTCCAGCCCGGTGAACTTCGTCGAGTTCGGCGAGATGGGGGCGCTCGCCGCGGACGGCCGCTGCCGGCCCTTCGCGTCCGCCGCGGGCGGCACCGGCTGGTCCGAGGGCGTCGGCGTCCTCGTCCTGGAACGGCTCTCCGACGCCCGCCGCAACGGGCACCAGGTGCTCGCGGTGCTGCGCGGCTCCGCCGTCAACCAGGACGGTGCCAGCAACGGCATCACCGCGCCCAACGGGCCCTCGCAGCGCCGGGTCATCCAGCGGGCGCTGGCCGCCGCGGCACTCGCACCGGCCGACGTGGACGCGGTGGAGGCCCACGGCACCGGAACCACCCTGGGCGACCCCATCGAAGCGCAGGCACTGCTGGCCACCTACGGACAGGGCCGGGAGCCCGAACTGCCGCTCCTGCTGGGGTCGTTGAAGTCCAACATCGGCCACACCCAGGCCGCCGCCGGCGTCGCCGGCGTGATCAAGATGGTGTTGGCGATGCAGCACGGCGTACTGCCCAGGTCCCTGCACATCGACGAGCCCTCGGCGCACGTCGACTGGACCGCCGGCGGCGTCGAACTGCTGACCGGAGCGGTCGCGTGGCCGCAGACCGGACGACCGCGCCGGGCCGGCATCTCGGCCTTCGGCGCCAGCGGCACCAACTCCCACGTGATCATCGAGCAGCCCGCACCGGTCACGGCGGACGAACCCACCCGCCCCGAGCCGGCCGGCCTGCTGCCGGTCCCGGTGACGGGCACCGTGCCGGAGGCGCTGCGGGCCCAGGCCCGACGGCTGCACGCCCACGTGGCCGCCCGTCCGGACCTCACCGTCGCCGAGGTGGCGCTGTCCGCGGCCACCACCCGGTCGGCCTTCGCCCACCGGGCCGCCGTCCTCGCCGAAGACCGCGAGGAGCTCCTCGCCGGTCTGGCCGCGCTCGCCGACGGCCTCGACACCCCCCAGGTCCTGCACGGCCGGGCGGCGGAGCGCCGGGGCAAGCTCGCGGTGCTGTTCTCCGGCCAGGGCTCGCAGCGGGTGGGCATGGGGCGTGAACTCCACGCCCGCTACCCGGTGTTCGCCGAGGCCCTCGACGCGGTGACGGCACACCTGGACACGGAACTGGACCTCCCCCTGCGGGACGTCATGTTCGGTGACGAGGAGGGCCTGAACGCGACGGGCTTCACCCAGCCCGCACTGTTCGCGGTCGAGGTGGCGCTGTTCCGGCTGGTCGAGTCGTGGGGCATCCGCCCGGACTTCGTGGCCGGGCACTCGATCGGCGAGATCACGGCGGCGCACGTGGCCGGGGTCCTCTCCCTGGACGACGCGTGCCGGCTGGTGGCCGCCCGGGCGCGGCTGATGAACGCCCTGCCCACGGGCGGCGCCATGATCGCCGTCCAGGCGTCCGAGGAGGAGGCCCGGCCGCACCTGGCCGACGGCGTGTGCCTCGCCGCGGTCAACGGGCCGCGGTCGGTGGTGCTCTCCGGCGACGAGGACGCCGTGTCGGAGGTGGCGGAGAAGTTCACCGCGGACGGCCGGAAGACTACGCGTTTGCGGGTCAGCCATGCGTTTCACTCCGTGCACATGGATGCCATGCTCCAGGACTTCCGACGGGTCGCCGCGACCCTCACCTACCACGCCCCGGCGATCCCGCTCGTGTCCAACGTGACCGGCCGGGCCGCCACCGACCAGCAGGTGTGCGACCCGGACTACTGGGTCAGGCACGTCCGCGAGGCGGTCCGCTTCGCCGACGGGGTGCAGACCCTGGCCGAACGCGGCGTGACCGCCTTCCTGGAACTCGGCCCCGACGGCACGCTCTGCGCCATGGCCCAGGACACCCTGGACGCCCTGCCCACGCAGCCGGTCACCGTACCGGCGCTGCGCCGGGACCGCGGTGAACAGGAGTCCGTGCTCAGCGCCCTGACCCGGCTGTACGTCGGGGGAGTCGCCCCCGACTGGGACGCACTGTTCGGCACCGCCGCGACCGCGCCCCGCCGCACCGACCTGCCCACCTACCCCTTCCAGCACCAGCGGTACTGGCCGGCCACCGAGTCCGCCGCCGACCCCGGCGCCCCGGCCGAGGGGGACGACGGCTTCTGGTCGGCGGTGCGCGAGGCCGACTTCGCCGCGCTGGAGACGACCCTCAACGTCGACGGTGACGCCCTGGCCAAGGTGCTGCCCGCGCTCGCGGACTGGCGCCGCCGGCGGGACGAGGAGCACACCGTCGACGGGTGGCGGCAGCAGATCGGCTGGCAGCCGCTCACCGCACAGCCCGCCCCCGCCCCGGCCGGCACCTGGCTCGCCGTGCTCCCCGCCGGCTCGTCCGACGACGCCTGGGCCGCCGACGCCGTCGCCGCCCTGGGCCCGAACACCGTGCGCCTGGAAGTGCCCGGCCCGGACCGCGTGGCGCTGGCCGCGCGACTGCACCAACTGGTCGACGAAGGGCGCGAGTTCACCGGAGTGGTCTCCCTGCTCGCCCTCGCCGAGGGGCCCGGCCCCGACACGGCGACGGCCCCCGCGGGACTGGCCCTGACCACCGCCCTGCTCCAGGCGCTCGGCGACGCGGAGATCGCCGCACCCCTGTGGTGCGTCACCCGCGGCGCGGTCGCGGCCGCCCCCGCCGAACCGGTGCCCGGGCTCACCCAGGCCGCCGTGTGGGGCCTGGGGCGGGTCGCCGCCCTGGAGTACCCGCAGCGCTGGGGCGGACTGATCGACCTGCCCGACACCCTCGACGAGCGGACCGCGGCCCGCTTCGCGGAAACCCTCACGGCCCCCGGGGGAGAGGACCAGATCGCGATCCGGCCCTCCGCCGCCCTCGGCCGCCGACTGGTGCCCGTACCGGCCGGGCAGGGCGCGGCGGAGTGGGAGCCCACCGGCACCGTCCTGATCACCGGCGGCACCGGAGCCCTGGGCGCCCAGGTCGCCCGCCGGCTCGCCGCGGCGGGCGCCCGGCACCTGCTGCTGCTCAGCCGCCGGGGCGCCGACGCCCCCGGCGCGGACGACCTGCGGGCCGAACTGACCGCACTGGGCGCCGAGGTCACCCTCGCCGCCTGCGACGCCGCCGACCGCGACGCGCTCGCCGCGGTCCTCGCCGCGGTCCCCGACGACGCGCCGCTGACCGGGGTGATCCACACCGCGGGCGTCCTGGACGACGGCGTCCTCGACAGCCTCACCCCGGACCGCTACGAGGCCGTCTTCCGTGCCAAGGCCGCCTCGGCCCTGGCCCTGCACGACCTCACCCGGGACCGGGACCTGGCGGTCTTCGCCCTGTTCTCCTCGTCCTCCGGAGCGGTCGGCAACCTCGGACAGGCCAACTACGCCGCCGCCAACGCCTACCTGGACGCGCTCGCCGAACACCGCCGGGCCCGGGGCCTGGCCGCGACCTCGGTCGCCTGGGGCGTGTGGGGCGGCGAGGGCATGGCGGCCGACCAGCGGGCGGCCGACCTGGCCCAGCGCACCGGAATCCGTGCGCTGGACCCGGACCTCGCCGTCGTGGCGCTGCGCCGGGCCGTCATGGACGGACGGCCCACCGAGATCGTCGCCGACCTCGACCGCGACCGGTTCGTCCGTTCCTTCACCGCCGTACGGCCCAGCCCGCTGCTCGGCGCGCCGGCCGGCACCGAGGACCGGGCGGCGCAGGACAGTGGCGCCGGCGCCACCGCTGACGCCCTGCGCGAGCAGTTGACGGGCCAGACACCGGCGCAGCGCGCCCGGACCGTACTGGACCTGGTCCGCAGCCGCGCCGCGGCGGTACTGGGACACCCCACGGCCGACGCCGTGGGGGCCGACCGGGCCTTCCGCGACCTCGGCTTCGACTCCCTCAGCGCCGTCGAACTGCGCAACCAACTCGGCGCCGCGACCGGACTGACCCTGGCCGCCACGCTCGTCTTCGACCACCCCAACCCCAGCGAGCTGGCGGACCACGTCCTGGCCCGGCTCGTCCCCGACGAGGGGCCGGGGCAGGAGGCGGCCGGCGACGACGAGGCGGACGCCGCGGGCATCCGGGCCCTCCTCACCTCCGTCCCCATGAAGCGACTGCGCGAGATCGGCGTGCTCGACCCCCTGCTGAAGCTCGCCGCCGAACAGGCCGCGGCCTCCGACGACGCGGCCACCACGACGGCGGACGACGCCTACGACGCATCGATCGACGCCATGGACGTCGCCGACCTGGTGCAGGCGGCGTTCGACGGCAACTCCTCCCACGAGCGTGGACAGAGCTGAAAGAGCGGACCATGACCACATCCAGTGAAACCGTCGTCGCAGCCCTCCGCGCCTCGTTGAAGGAGGCCGAGCACCTGCGCCGGCAGAACCACAAGCTCGCCGCCGCGGCCACGGAACCGATCGCGATCGTGGCGATGGCCTGCCGGTACCCCGGTGGCGCGCACTCGCCCGACGACCTCTGGGAGCTGCTGGCCGCGGGCAAGGACGCGATCGGCGCCTTCCCCACGGACCGCGGCTGGGACCTGGGCGCCCTGCGGGACGCCGGCGTCGACGAACGCGGCAACGCCGTCAGCCAGGAAGGAGGATTCCTCGACGGCGTGGGGGACTTCGACGCCGACTTCTTCGGCATCTCCCCGCGCGAAGCCGTCACCATGGACCCGCAACAGCGGCTGCTGCTGGAAACCTCGTGGGAGGCCGTCGAGCGCGCCGGCATCGCCCCCACCGCCCTGCGCGGCAGCCGCACCGGGGTGTTCATCGGCACCAACGGCCAGGACTACGCCCACCTGCTCATCCGTTCCCTGACCGACGCCACCGGGGACATCGGCACCGGCATCGCCGCCAGTGCCACGTCCGGCCGGCTGTCCTACACGCTGGGCCTGGAAGGCCCCGCGGTGACCGTCGACACGGCCTGCTCCTCGTCCCTCGTGGCCCTGCACTCGGCGGCCCACGCCCTGCGGGCCGGCGAGTGCACGCTGGCCCTGGTCGGCGGCGTCAACGTGATGGCGTCCCCCGGCTCCCTGATGGAGTTCAGCCGGCAGGGCGGCCTCGCGGCGGACGGCCGCTGCAAGGCGTTCGCCGACGCCGCCGACGGCACCGGCTGGTCGGAGGGCGCCGGGGTGCTCCTCGTGGAGCGCCTGAGCGACGCCCGCCGCAACGGGCACCCCGTCCTCGCCGTCGTGCGCGGCTCGGCCGTCAACCAGGACGGCGCCTCCAACGGCTTCACCGCGCCCAGCGGCCCGGCCCAACAGCGGGTGATCCGGCAGGCCCTGGCCAGCGCCGGGCTGTCGACCGGCGACGTGGACGTGGTCGAGGCGCACGGTACCGGCACCGCGCTGGGCGATCCGATCGAGGCCCAGGCGCTGCTGGCCACGTACGGCCAGGGCCGTGACCCCGAGCGCCCGCTGCTGCTGGGCTCGGTGAAGTCCAACCTCGGCCACACGCAGGCGGCCGCGGGCGTGGCCGGGGTCATGAAGGTGGTCCTGGCGATGCAGCACGGCGTGCTGCCCCCGACCCTGCACGTCGACGAGCCGTCGTCGCACGTGGACTGGTCGGCCGGTGCGGTGGAGCTGCTGACGGAGGCCCAGGGATGGCCCGGGGTCGACCGGCCCTGGCGGGCCGGGGTGTCGTCGTTCGGGATCAGCGGCACCAACGCCCACGTCATCATCGAACGGGCCGACCCCGACGACGCGCCCCGCACGGAACCGGGCCGGGCGCCCACCGAGGTGCCGTGGCTGGTGTCGGCCAAGTCCGAGCGGGCACTGGCGGCACAGATCGAGCGGATCGGGTCCGACCGCGGCACGGCGACACCGCTGGACGTGGGCTTCTCGCTCGCCTCGGGGCGTTCGACGTTCGCGCACCGCGCGGTGCTGCTCGCGCCGTGCCCCGACGGCGCGTTGACCGAGGCGGCGCGGGGCCGGGCGGAGACGGACCGCCCACTCGCCGTGCTCTTCTCGGGGCAGGGCGCGCAACGCGCAGGGATGGGCCGGGAGTTGTACGACCGGCACCCGACGTTCGCGGCGGCCCTGGACGCGGTGCTGGCGCAGTTCGAAGGCGCACTGCCGGAACTGCGGCCGGTGATGTTCGGGGACGCCGACGGCCTGGACGGGACCGGGTTCACCCAGCCGGCGTTG
>LIQL01000102.1:29912-35074 GCA_001418405.1 Streptomyces diastatochromogenes
CGCGGCGGTCAACGGCCCCGAGGCGATCGTCCTCGCCGGTGACGAAGCCGAAGTGCTCCGCATATCCGCGGAGTTGAAGGACGAAGGCCGCAAGACGCAACGCCTCGCGGTGAGCCACGCCTTCCATTCGGCTTTGATGGAGCCGATGTTGGCGGACTTCCGGCGGGTGGCCGAGGGACTGTCGTTCGCACCGCCGCGGCTCCCCCTCGTGTCCAACGTGACCGGACGCCTGGTCACCGGGGAATCGGTGTGCTCGCCCGACTACTGGGTGCGGCACGTGCGGGAGACGGTCCGCTTCGCGGACGGCCTGCGGACCCTCGCGGACGAAGGCGCCTCGGTGTTCCTGGAGTTGGGGCCGGACGGCGTGCTGACGGCGATGGCGCAGCACACTCTGGACGAGGCCGCGCTGTGCGTCAGCGCCCTGCGCGCGGACCGCCCCGAGGAACGGGCCCTGCTGACCGCGCTGGCCCGGCTGCATGTCGCGGGCGTGGCGGTGGACTGGGCGGCGTGGTTCGCCGGCACCGGCGCGCGCCGCGTGGACCTGCCCACCTACCCCTTCCAACGCGCGCGCTACTGGCCCGCGCCGACCGCGTCGACCGGGGACGTGACCGGCGCCGGCCTGCTCCCCGCCGACCACCCCCTGCTGGGCGCTGCGGTGCCCCTGGGGGCCTCGGGCGGGCTGCTGCTCACCGGCCGGCTGTCCACCCGCACCCACCCCTGGCTGCTGGACCACGTGGTGGACGGCGCGTGCGTGCTGCCCGCCGCCGGCTTCCTCGAACTCGCCGTCCGCGCGGGCGACCAGGTCGGCTGCGACCGCGTGCACACGCTCACCCTCACCGAGCCGCTCGTACTGGCCGGCGACGACGCCGTGCTGCTCCAAGTGTCGCTCGGCGCACCCGACGTGAACGGCGAGCGCGAGGTCCGGGTGTCCTCGCAGCCCGCGGGCGCCCCCGACCGGCCGTGGACGGACCACGCCCACGGCACGCTGACGCCCGCACCGTCGGCCGGGGGGACGGCGCACGGCACCGCGGCGTTCGACGCCGCCGCCTGGCCGCCGGCCGGAGCCGAGGCGACGCACCCCGCGGACCACGACGAGGGCGTCGAGCACGGCCCGGTGTTCCGGACCGTCCGCGCCCTGTGGCACCACGGCGACGAGACCTTCGTCGAGGCCGTGCTGCCCGACGAGGTCGCCGACGCGGCGGACTTCGGCCTGCACCCGGCGCTGCTGGAAGCCGTGACGCAGGCGGCCGCACCCGACGGCGACCTCACCCCCTCTGCCTGGCACGGCGTCGAACTGCACGCCAGCGGGGCGTCGGAGGTCCGCATACGCCTCACGAAAACCGGCCCGGACACCTACGCCGTCGCCGTCGCCGACGCCGCGGGGGCCCCCGCCCTGTCGGTGGACTCCCTGGTCCTGGAAGCCAGGAAACCGCTCCCGCGCGCGGCCGGCACCGGCGCCGAAGAGGGCACCCTGCTGCGACTGGAGTGGGTGCCGGCCGCCCCGACACCGGCCACCGACGACGTGCGCAGCGTGACGCTGGGCACCGGCGGACTGGCGTCGCTGGAGGACGTGCCCGAACTCGTCGTCGCCACGGTGCCGGGCAGCGGCGACGACGTCCCGGGCACCGTCCACGAACGGACCGCGTGGGCGCTGGGACTGATCCAGGCATGGCTGGCGGACGAGCGGTTCGCCGCCGCCCGGCTGGTGTTCGTGACCGACGGCGCGGTGTCCGGCGACGACCTGGCCGCCGCGGCGGTGTGGGGCCTGGTGGCCTCGGCGCAGTCGGAGCACCCGGACCGCTTCGCCCTGGTGGACACGCCGGAAGCGGACCTCCCGGCCGCGCTGCCGGGCCTGCTGGCCGCCGGCGACGCCCAGTTCCTGGTGCGCGACGACACGGTGCACCTCGCCCGGCTCGCCCGGCTGCCCGCACCCGACGACGCCACCCCCCGCCTCCCCGCCTGGGACCCGGACGGCACGACGCTGATCACCGGCGGTACGGGCGGCCTGGGCGGCCTCCTCGCCCGGCACCTGGTGGCCGAGCACGGGACCAAGCACCTCGTCCTGGTGAGCCGCAGCGGTGAGAGCGCACCGGGTGCCGCCGCGCTGCGCGCCGAACTGACGGCCCTCGGCGCCGACGTGACGATCGCGGCCTGTGACACCACCGACCGGGCCGCGCTCGGCCGGGTGCTCGACTCCCTCGCCCATCCGCTGGCCGCGGTGATCCACACGGCCGGTGTGCTGGACGACGGCGTGGTCACCGCACTGACCCCGGAGCGACTGTCGGGCGTGCTGCGCCCGAAGGTGGACGCCGCCTGGCACCTGCACGACCTCACCCGGGAGACGGACCTCGGGGCGTTCGTCGTCTTCTCCTCGATCTCCGGCGTCATGGGCGGCGCCGGCCAGGCCAACTACGCCGCGGGCAACGTCTTCCTCGACGCCCTGGCCAGGCACCGCGCCGCCCGGGGCCTGCCCGCCCAGTCCCTCGCCTGGGGCGCGTGGGCACAGGCGAGCGGCATGACGGGGGCACTGTCCGACGCGGACATGCAGCGGATCGCGGCGACCGGCGTGCCGCCGCTCACCGCGGAGCAGGGCCTGGCGCTGTTCGACGCCGCCACCGCGACGGGCGCACCCCACCTCGTCCCGATCGGTCCGGTCGCCGCCGGAACCCGGGTCCGCGGCGCCGTTCCGCCGATGCTCCGGGGCCTGATCAAGGGCGCCCGACGGACCGCGGCGAGCTCCGCCCCCGGCGCCGACGCCCCCGCCGAGCTCGCCCGGAACCTGGCGCAGGCACGGCCGGAGGACCGGGTCCGGCTGCTGACCGACCTCGTACGGACCGAGGCCGCCGCCGTGCTCGGGCACCCCTCGGGCAAGGCGGTGGACGCCCGGCGGGAGTTCCACGACCTGGGCTTCGACTCGCTGACCGCCGTCGAACTCCGCAACCGTCTGGCCACCGCGACCGGACTGCGGCTGACCGCCACCCTCGTCTTCGACTACCCCACCCCCCTCGCCCTCTCCGCACACCTCGTCCCGCAGCTCGTGGACGAAGCCCGGACCGCGGCGGGCCCGGCCCTGCTCGCGGAGCTCGATCGGCTTGACGCCGCACTCGCGGCCGGCGCGCCCGACTCCCGCACGCGGACCGCCGTCGCCAACCGCCTGTCGCAACTCCTGGACACCTGGCGGGGGACCGCGGCGCAGGAGAACGGCTCCGGGGTCGCCGAACGTCTCGAATCCGCCAGCGCGGTGGAAATCCTCGCCTTCATCGACAACGAACTCGGGCGTCACAGCGACCGCTGAACCCGGCCCCCATTCACACGGAAGGTTCCTCGTCATGCCGAACGACCACGAGCTCGTTGATTACCTGAAGTGGGTCACCAACGACCTGCACCAGACCCGCGAACGGCTCCGGGAGGCCGAGTCCGCCCAACAGGAGCCCCTCGCCATCGTCGGGATGTCCTGCCGCCTGCCGGGCGGAGTGCGCTCGCCGGAAGACCTCTGGCAGTTGCTCAGCGAGGGACGCGACGGCATCGCGGAGTTCCCCGCCGACCGCGGCTGGGACCTGAGCTCGCTCACCGGCGGGGGCAGCGGCAGCAGCACGACGGCCGAGGGCGGCTTCGTGGACGCCGCCGCGTTCGACGCCGGCTTCTTCGGCATCTCGCCCCGCGAGGCCATGGCCATGGACCCCCAGCAGCGCATCCTGTTGGAGACCTCCTGGGAAGCCCTGGAGCGCGCCGGCATCGACCCGGTTTCGCTGCGCGGCACCGACACCGGTGTCTTCGTCGGCACGAACGGCGTCGACTACACCAACGTCGTGCTGAACTCCCGCGAGGACGTCGAAGGACACGCCAGCACCGGCCTGGCGGGCAGCGTCCTGTCCGGGCGGCTGTCCTACACCTTCGGCCTGGAGGGCCCGGCCGTCACCGTCGACACGGCCTGCTCCTCCTCGCTCGTCTCCCTGCACCTGGCGGCCCACGCACTGCGCTCCGGCGAGTGCGGGCTCGCCCTCGTCGGCGGCGTGACGGTGCTGTCCTCGCCGATGAGCTTCGCCGGATTCAGCCGGCAGGGCGGACTGGCCGCGGACGGCAGGTGCAAGGCGTTCGCCGAGGCGGCCGACGGGACCGGCTGGTCCGAAGGCGTGGGCCTGCTGGTGCTGGAGCGCCTGTCCGACGCCCGCCGGCACGGGCACGAGGTCCTCGCCGTCGTGCGCAGCTCGGCCGTGAACCAGGACGGCGCCTCCAACGGTCTGACGGCGCCCAACGGCCCCTCCCAACAGCGGGTGATCCAGCAGGCACTGGCCAACGCCGGACTGTCGACGGATGACGTGGACGCCGTCGAGGCACACGGCACCGGCACCACCCTCGGCGATCCGATCGAGGCCCAGGCACTGCTGGCGACCTACGGCCAGGGCCGTGACCCCGAGCGCCCGCTGCTGCTGGGCTCGGTGAAGTCCAACCTCGGCCACACGCAGGCGGCCGCGGGCGTGGCGGGCATCCTGAAGGTGGTCCTGGCGATGCGGCACGGGGTGCTGCCGCCGACCCTGCACGTGGACGCACCGTCGTCGCACGTCGACTGGTCCTCCGGCGCGGTGCGACTGCTGACGGAGGCTCAGGAATGGCCCAAGGCCGGCCGGCCGTGGCGGGCGGGCGTGTCGTCGTTCGGGATCAGCGGCACCAACGCCCACGTCATCATCGAGCAGGCGCCGGTCGCCGGGGAGGGCGACGAGGAGGACGGCGAGGCGGTGCCCGCGGCGCCGGCCGTTGCGCCGTCGACCGTGCCGTGGCCGGTCTCCGCGCGCACCGAGGAGGCACTGGCCGCGCAGCTGGCGCAGATCACCGCGCTGACCGACCCCGCCCCCGTCGACCTGGGCTACTCGCTGGCGACCTCCCGCGCCCACCTGGAGCGTCGTGCGGTGCTGCTGGCCGGGGACGACGGGACCGTCGAGGTCGCGCGCGGCCTCGCCCAGGACGTCGACGGCAAGGTGGCGGTGCTGTTCTCCGGGCAGGGCGCGCAACGCGCCGGCATGGGGAAGGAGTTGGCCGCCAGGTTCCCGGTGTTCGCGGCGGCCTTGGACGAGGTGCTGGCGCACTTCGACCAGGGGCTGCGGGAGGTGATGTTCGGCGAGGCGGACGGCCTGGACGAGACGGGGTTCACCCAGCCGGCGTTG
>LIQL01000102.1:35093-76577 GCA_001418405.1 Streptomyces diastatochromogenes
CGCGGCGGTCAACGGCCCCGAAGCGGTCGTCCTCGCCGGTGACGAAGCCGAAGTGCTCCGCATATCGGCGGAGTTGAAGGACGAAGGCCGCAAGACGCAGCGGCTCCAGGTCAGCCACGCCTTCCACTCGCCCCTGATGGAGCCGATGTTGGAGGAGTTCCGGCGGGTGGTGCAGGGGCTGTCGTACGAGGCGCCGCGGATCCCCGTCGTGTCGAACGTGACGGGTGAGGTCGCCGCCGCGGAATTGCTGTGCTCGCCGGACTACTGGGTGCGGCACGTGCGGGAGACGGTGCGTTTCGCCGACGGCGTGCGGGCGTTGGAAGCCGAAGGCGCCTCGGTGTTCCTGGAGTTGGGCCCGGACGGTGTGCTGTCGGCGATGGCCCAGCACACCCTGGACGGGGAGGCGGCCGTCGTCCCGGCGCTGCGCAAGGACCGTCCCGAGGAGACCGCCCTGCTCACCGCCCTGGCCCGGCTGCACGTCACGGGCGTGCCGGTGGACTGGGCCGAGTGGTTCGCCGGAACCGGCGCCCGCCGCGTGGACCTGCCCACCTACCCCTTCCAGCACGAGCGTTACTGGCCCCGGCCCGCCGTCTCGGCCGGGGACGTGACCGGCGTCGGGCTGCTCCCGGCGCACCACCCCCTGCTGGGCGCGACACTCACCCTCGCGGACTCCGACGAGGCCGTGTTCACCGGCCGGTTCTCGCTCAGTACCCACCCGTGGCTGATCGACCACGCCATCGGCGACCACGTCCTCTTCCCGGGTGCCGGATTCCTGGAGCTGGCCCTGCGCGCCGGAGACCAGGTCGGCTGCGGCCGGGTCGAGGAGTTCGTCCTGCTCGCCCCGTTGGTGCTGACGGAGGAGAGCGCCGCCCAGGTCCAGGTGCTGATCGGCGCCCCCGACGAGCGGGGCACCCGGACGATCTCCGTCCACTCGCGCTCCGCCGACGCGCCCGACCAGCCGTGGATCCAGCACGCCAACGGCACGCTGACCACCACCGAACGCATCGCCGACTTCGGTGCCCCGGTCTGGCCGCCCAGCGACGCGGTGGCCGTCGACCTGGAAGGCTTCTACGACGGCACCGGGTACGGCCCGGCCTTCCAGGGCCTGCGCGCGGTGTGGCGGCGTGCCGACGAGGCGTTCGTCGAGGTCGCACTGCCGGCCCAGGTCGCGGACGACGCCGCGTCCTACGGCCTCCACCCGGCCCTGCTGGACGCGGTGTTGCAGACCCACCGGATGGCCGGGGTCGGCGCCGACGACGACCAGCTCCTGCCGTTCGTCTGGCAGGGCGTCTCGCTGCACGCCGGCGGCGCCTCCGTGCTGCGCGCCCACGTGGTGAAGACCGCTGACGACGCGGTGTCCATCGCGGCCGTCGACGTCGAGGGCGCCCCCGTCCTCTCCGCCGAGGCACTGGTACTGCGCGGTCAACTGGCCGGCGCGGCGGCACCGGTGGCCACCCGGCGCAGCCCGGAGCACGACGCGCTGCTGTCGTTGGACTGGGTGGCCGCCCCCGAGGTGCAGCCCGCCGCCGTCCGCAGCGTGGCCCTGGGCGCCGACGACATCGGCGTGGGTGCCTCGGTCGCCTCCCTGGCGGAACTGACCGGCGACGAGGACCTCGTGATCGTCCCGGTGTCCGGGACGGGCGAGGACGTGCCCGCCGCCGCGCACGCGCTGACCGCCAAGGTGCTGGGTCTGCTCCACGAGTGGGAGGAGCAGGCGTCCGGCTCCGCACGCCTGGTGTTCCTCACGCAGGGTGCCGTCTCCACCGCCGAGGGCGAGCCCGTGCGGGACGTGGCCGCGGCCGCGGTGTGGGGCCTGGTGCGCTCGGCACAGACCGAGAACCCGGGGCGCATCGCGCTGCTGGACCTCGACGACACCGACGGGGACCTCGCCACGCTGCTCGCGGAACTCCCGGGCCTGCTGGCCACCGAGGACGCCCAGTTCGTGCTCCGCGACGGAGTCATCAAGGTGGGACGGCTGGCGCTCCTGGGCAGCGACGCGGGACTGCTGCCGCCCGCCGGGCCGTGGCGGCTGGACAGCGCGGCCCGCGGCAGCCTCGCCAACCTGGTGCTGGCGCCGTGCCCGCAGGCCCTGGAACCGCTCACCGACGGACAGCTCCGCATCCGGGTCCAGGCCGCCGGTGTGAACGTCCGGGACGTGGACAACGCCCTGGGCGCGCACCGGGACGCGACCGCCCCGCTGGGCGTCGAGGCCGCCGGCGTGGTGACCGAGACCGGACCCGGAGCGGACCGGCTGCGCCCCGGGGACCGGGTGATGGGCCTGGTGCCCGGCGCCTTCGGGCCGGTGGCCGTCGCCGACGGGCGGCTGCTGACCCGCATTCCCGACGGCTGGACACCCGAGCAGGCCGCTTCCGTACCGCTGGCCTTCCTGACCGCCCACCACGCACTGAAGGACCTCGCCGGGCTGCGGCCGGGCCAGTCGGTCCTCGTGCACGTGGACGCCGACGGCATCGGCCTGGCGGCGGTCCAACTGGCCCGGCACCTCGGCGCCGAGGTGTTCGCCACCGCCGACGAGGGCCAGAGCGCGCCCCTGCGGGAGCTGGGCGTGGCGCCCGACCGCATCGCCCCCGCCCTGACCACCGACGTCGAGCAGCGCTTCCGGGCGGCCACCGCAGACCGCGGCGTGGACGTGGTGCTGACCGCCCAGACGGGCGAACCCGCGGCCGCCGCCCTGCGGTTGACCGTGCCCGACGGCCACTTCCTGCACCTCGGCGGCGACGCCCCCGAGCCCGGCCCGGACGCCGCCGTGCGCCACCGCACCGTCGACGTCGCCGCGGCGGGTCCGGAGCGCGTCCAGGAGACGTTCGAGGAACTGCTGGCGCTGTTCGACCGGGGCGTGCTGCACCCGCTGCCCGTCACCGTCCGGGACGTCCGACGGAGCGCCGCGGCGTTCGACGCGGTGCACCGCGGCGAGCACCCCGGCAAGGCCGTGCTGACCATGCCGCGCGCCTGGGACCCGGACGGCACCGTCCTGATCACCGGCGGCACCGGCGGCCTGGGCCGCGAGCTGGCCCGGCACCTGGTGACCGAGCGGGGCGTGCGCCACCTGCTGCTGCTCAGCCGCAGCGGCCCCGACGCCCCCGGCGCGGACGCCCTGCGCGACGAACTGGCCGCCCACGGCGCCGAGATCGACGTCCGCGCCTGCGACGTGGCCGACCGCGGGCAGCTCGCCGCCGCCGTGGCGGCGGTGCCCGCCGCACACCCGCTGACCGCCGTGATCCACACCGCCGGTGTCCTCGACGACGGCGTGGTGACCTCGCTGACGCCCCAGCGGTTGGCGGCCGTGCTGCGTCCGAAGGTGGACGCCGCCTGGCACCTGCACGAGGTCACCAAGGACCTCGACCTCGCCGCGTTCGTGCTCTACTCCTCGATCGCGGGCGTGACCGGCGCCCCCGGCCAGGGCAACTACGCCGCGGGCAACGTCTTCCTCGACGCGCTCGCCCGGCTCCGCACGGCCGACGGCCTGCCCGCGCAGTCCCTCGCGTGGGGTGCCTGGGCCCAGGGCAGCGGCATGACCGCCGACCTGACCGACGCCGACCTCCAGCGGATCGCCGCGTACGGAGCCAAGCCGCTCACCGTCGAGCAGGGCATGGCGCTGTTCGACGCGGCCGGGGTGTGCGACGCGGCCCACCTCGTCGCACTGGGCCGGACCGCCGGCCCGCTGCGCGTCGACGGCCCCGTGCCGCCCGTACTGCGCGGACTGGTCGCCACCCGCCGGCGCGCCGCCGGCAAGCCCGCCGCCGACTCGGCGGGCGACCTCGCCGGGCGGCTCGCGGACCTGGCCGAGGACGAGCGGATGGACGTCCTGGTCGACCTGGTGCGGACCGAGGCGGCCGCCGTGCTCGGGCACGCCTCGCCGCAGGGCATCGAGACCCAGCGGGAGTTCCTGGAGCTGGGCTTCGACTCGCTGACCTCCGTCGAACTGCGCAACCGGCTCGCCGCGGCCACCGGTCTGCAACTGCCCGCGACCGTGGTCTTCGAGAACAGGACCACCGAGAAGCTCGCCACCTGGCTGGACGGCGAACTCGTCGCGCGGCCGGGCGGGGTCGCCGCGTCCGCCGGTGCCGGGGGAGCCCGCTCGGGCACCGGCGACCAGGACGACTGGCTGGTGCAGCACTTCCTCACCTCCATCAGGGAGGACCGGATCAGCGAGGCGCGGCGCCTGGTGTCGGCGATGGGCGGCGTCGGCCCGTCCTACGAGAACACGGCCGAGCTGGAGGACCTGCCGCTGCCGACCACGCTCGCCGAGGGCCCGGCGTCACCGCGGCTGATCTGCATCAGCACGCCCACCGCCAACGGCGGCGTCCACGAGTACGCCAGGTTCGCCGCCCGCTTCCGCGGCCGACGGCACGTCTGTGCCCTGCCGCTGGTCGGCTTCGCCCCGGGGGACCCGCAGCCGGCCACGGCCGAGTGCGCCGCCCGGACGATCGCGGAGAGCGCGCTGCGCGCCAGCGACGGCGAACCCTTCATCCTGGTCGGACACTCCTCCGCCGGCGCGTTCTCCTACGCGGCCGCGGGCGTGCTGGAGAGCACCTGGGGAATCAAGCCCGCGGGACTGGTGCTGCTGGACACCCTCAGCATCCGGCACGAGGAGAACGAGGACATCGACTACGGCGGCCTGCTGAAGGCGAACTTCCTGGCGTCGGAGGCGACCCAGGTCCGGATCCTCAACGCCAACCTGTCCGCGATGGGGCGGTGGATGCACCTGCTGAACAGCATCGACGTGCCCCAGATGAACACCCCCGTGCTCAGCATCCAGGCGACCCGGCTGTACCCGGGCATCGCGGCCGGCGGCGAAGGGCTGAGCGAGATGATCCCGTCGGCCGAGATCGTCAAGCTCGACGCGGACCACCTGTCCATCGTCCGGTCCGACGCCTCCGCGGCCTCCCAGATCGCGGACGACTGGCTCGCGGCGACCTTCGGCGAGTGACGGCGGCGCCGTTGCGTCGCGCCGACTACCAGGTCACCGGCAGCTCACTGAGCCCGCCGGACAACCGGCCTTCGTTCTCCGCCAGTTCGCCTGCCGGCAGCGCCAGTCGCAGGTCGGGCAGGCGCGTGAACAACTGGGTGAAGACCGTGTTCAGCTCGATCCGCGCCAGGGGCGCGCCGATGCAGTGCCACATCCCGTGCGCGAACGTCAGATGCTGGTTGGGACTCCGGGTGACGTCGAACCGCTCCGGCTCGTCGAAGGCCCGCTCGTCGAAGTTGGGGAGGCTGAAGTCGAACAGGACCAGGTCCCCGGCCCGGATCGTCTCTCCGCCGACCGTCAGGTCCTCCGTGGCGTAGCGCGGCAGGATCGACCCGCCGGCCTTCGCGGCCCGCAGCACTTCCTCGACGGCGTGCGTCATCACGTCCGGGTCCGCCAGCGCCGCCGCCCGCTGCTCGGGGTGGGTCGCCAGCAGCACCACGCCGTGGTCCATGATGGTCACGACGCTGTCCAGCCCGGCGAACAGCAGGCCCACGGCCAGGTGCGTCACGCGCTCGTCGGACAGCCCGCCCTCGGTCAGGCGGGTGATGATGTCCTGGCCCGGTTCGCCCCGCTTGTGCTCGACCAACCCCCCGACGAAGGCGTACAGGTCGCGCTGCGTGCGCTGCACCCCCTCGCGGTCCCCGAGCACGGCCGTCTGGGACAGCAGCGCCGTGAGGTGTTCGCGGTTCTGCGGCGGCACGCCGATGATGTCGCAGAGCACCGTCCTCGCCACCGGCACGGACACGCCGCCGTGCAGGTCGCCGGGCGGTTCTTGGGCGGTGAAGTCGTCCAGCACGGCGTCCACGACCGCCGCCACCCGCGGCTCCATCTCGCGCACCCGCCGGGCGGAGAACATCGGGGCCAGGAGCCGGCGGGACTCGGTGTGCGTGCGACGGGCGGTCTCGGCGTCGGTGTCGGCGATCATCAGGTCCAGGAACGGGTTGCGCACGTACTGTGCCGCGTTCGCCGGGTCCGGATGCGAATGGCCGATGCGTTCGTCGTTCAGCAGCTGCTTGAGCACGGAGTGGCGGGTCACCAGCCAGCCCTCGTCCCCGGCGGGGGTACGCACCCGGCAGACCGGCCCCCGTTCCTGGAGGTCCCGCAGGAGCGGGCTGACGCGCAGTAGGGCGGGCGTTTCGAGGTCGAGGGACGGCAGATCACGGTGGGGGGAGGACATGAAGGATCCCTTTCACAAGTGCGGTGGAGCTCCGCGCACGGTGCGTGTACGCGCGAAAGCGCGACGCTAGTGGCCAGGCAACCCGGAATCTCTTAGCGCTATTTGGCCGCCGTGGCGTGGATCTGCCGTCGTGCCGGTGAGACTACGGAAACCCGCAGTACGCCTCGGTTGAGGATGACCGTGAACAGTGGGTCAGACGTGAGTGTCGTCGCTCTGTGCCCCAGAACCGGCATTCCATGAGGGGTTGGCATTCTGATGTCGAACGAGGCGAAGCTTCGCGAGTACCTCAAGCGCGCGATCGCGGACCTCCAAGAGACTCGCCAGCAATTGGACGAGACGGAGCAGAAGCAGCGCGAACCCATCGCGATCGTGTCGATGGCCTGCCGCTTCCCCGGCGGCGTGCGGTCGCCGCAGGAGCTGTGGGAGCTGCTCCACGGCGGAGTCGACGCGATGGGCGCCTTCCCCGGGAACCGCGGCTGGGACCTCGACGGGCTCCACGACCCCGATCCGGAGCGCCAGGACACCACGTACGCCCACGAGGGCGGATTCCTCTACGACGCGGGCGAGTTCGACCCCGGATTCTTCGGGATCTCGCCGCGCGAGGCGCTCGCCATGGACCCGCAGCAGCGGCTGCTGCTGGAGACCGCGTGGGAGGCCGTGGAGAGCGCCGGCATCGCCCCGCAGTCCCTCGCGGGCAGCCACACCGGCGTGTTCGTCGGCACCAACCACGCCGGCTACGACGCGGACAGCAGCCAGCGGACGGAGGAGACCGGCGGGCATCTGCTCACCGGCAACCTCATCAGCGTCGCCTCCGGCCGGATCTCCTACGTCCTCGGCCTCGAAGGCCCCGCCCTGACCGTGGACACCGCGTGCTCCTCGTCGCTGGTGGCGCTGCACCTGGCGGCGCAGTCGCTGCGGCGGGACGAGTGCAACCTGGCCCTGGTCGGCGGCGCGACGATCATGTCGACCCCGCAGATGTTCGTGGACCTGGCCCGTCAGCGCGGCCTGGCCGCCAACAGCCGCTGCAAGCCGTTCGCCGCGGCCGCCGACGGCACGGCCTGGGGCGAGGGCGTCGGCCTGCTGGTCGCCGAGCGGCTCTCCGACGCGGTGCGCAACGGCCACCCCGTGCTCGCGGTGCTGAGGGGCTCGGCCGTCAACCAGGACGGTGCCTCCAACGGGCTCACCGCCCCCAACGGCCCGTCCCAGCAGCGCGTCATCCGCCAGGCACTGGCCGACTCCGGGCTCGGCTCCGCCGACGTCGACGCCGTGGAGGCCCACGGCACCGGCACCCGGCTCGGCGACCCCATCGAGGCGCAGGCCCTGCTCGCCACGTACGGACAGCAACGCCCGGCGGACCGCCCCGTGTTGATCGGCTCCATGAAGTCCAACATCGGACACACCCAGTCGGCCGCGGGCATCGCCGGCGTCATCAAGATGGTCCTGGCGATGCAGCACGGCGTGCTGCCGCAGACCCTGCACATGGACGCGCCCACCCCGCACGCGGACTGGAGCGAGGGCAACGCCAAGCTCCTCGCCGAGCCCGAGCCCTGGCCGACGCTGGACCGCCCGCGCCGCGCCGCCGTCTCCTCCTTCGGCATCAGCGGCACCAACGCCCACGTCGTGCTGGAACAGGCACCCGAGCCCGAGGCCGTGCCCGAGCGGGCGTCCGAGCCGGCGCCCGCGCCGGCCGCCCGGCCCGGCGTGCTGCCCTGGATCCTGTCCGCGCGGACCGGCGAGGCCCTGCGGGCCCAGGCGGCGCAACTCGGCCGCCACGTCCGCGCCCGTGCCACTCTCGAACCGGCCGACGTCGCCCACTCCCTGGTCACCACCCGGTCCCTCATGGAGCACCGCGCCGCCGTCGTCGCGGGCGACCGGGACGCCTTCCTCCGCGGCCTGGACGCCCTCGCCGAGGGCCGCACCGCGGCGGGGCTGGTGACCGGTGTCGCGGCCCAGGCGCCGGCCGCTTTCCTGTTCACCGGCCAGGGCCCCCAGCGGGCGGGCATGGGACGCGAACTGCACGCCGCATACCCGGTGTTCGCCGCGGCCTTCGACGCGGTCTGCGCCGCGTGCGACCCGTACCTCGAACGGCCGTTGCGCGACATCGTCTTCGCCGAGGAGGGCACGGAGGAGGCCGCCCTGCTCGACCGCACCGACTACACCCAGCCCGCGCTCTTCGCCTTCGCCACCGCGCTGTTCCGGCTCGTCGAATCCTGGGGCGTCACCCCGCAGTTCGTCGCCGGCCACTCCGTCGGCGAGCTCACCGCCGCCCACGTCTCCGGCATCCTCTCCCTCCAGGACGCCGCGAAGCTCGTCGCGGCCCGTGGCGCCCTCATGGCGACGCTGCCCCCGGGCGGCGCCATGGTGGCCGTGCAGGCGACCGAGGAGGAGATCTGGGCCTCCCTCGCCGGCAAGGAGGACCGCGCCACCATCGCCGCGGTCAACGGACCGCAGGCCCAGGTCATCGCCGGCGACGAGGACGTCGTCGCCGACGTCGCCGCCCACTGGGAGGGCCAGGGGCGCCGGGTCAAGCGGATCAAGGTGCGCGTCGCCGGCCACTGCCCGCGCATGGACAGCATCCTGGAGGACTTCCGCAGCGTCGCCGCGACCCTGGAGTACCACGCCCCGCGCATCCCCGTCGTCTCCACGGTCACCGGGGAGCTCGCCGTCGACGACGACCTGCGCACCCCCGACTACTGGGTCCGGGAGATCCGGGAGGGCGTCCGCTTCTGCAACACCGTGCGCACCCTGGAGGCCGAGGGCGTCACCTCGTTCGTCGAACTCGCCCCCACCAGCGTGCTCACCACGATGGTCCAGGACTCCCTGACCACCCTCGAACGGCCGCTCCTGCTGTCCCTCCTGCGCAGCGGCCACCCCGAGGCCCAGTCCCTCTCCGAGGGCGTCGCCGCCCTGTCCGCGCACGGCGTCCCCGTCGACTTCACCGCCCTGCTCGGCCCGCTCGACGCCCACCGCGTCGAGCTGCCGACCTACGCCTTCCAGCGCCGCTGGTTCTGGCTGGACGCCGCCGACGAGGCCACCGGCGGACCCGATGCCGCCGCCGACGCCACCGAGGCCGGCGAGGCCGGATTCTGGGAGGCCGTCGAACGCGAGGACCTGGAAGGACTCTCGGCCGTCCTGGCCATCGACGGCAGCACGGTCGACTCGCTCGGCAGCCTCCTGCCCACGCTCTCGGCATGGCGCAGGCAGCGCAGGACCCAAGCGGTGGCGGACGGCTGGAGCTACCGGGCGGGCTGGACCCCGGTCACCGCCCGCACCGGCTTCACCGCCACCGGGAACTGGCTCGTCGCGCTGCCCGACAGCGTCACCGACGACCCGTGGACCGCCCGGCTCCTCGACGCGCTGCGCGCTCAGGGCCTGCACACCGAGGTGCTGGTGCTCTCCGGCACCGAGGACCCGTCCGAGCCCCTCGCCTGGCCCGACGGCCCGATCGACGGCGTGCTGTCGCTGCTGGCCCTGGACGAGCGCCCGCACCCCGACCTGACCTCCGTACCGCGCGGCCTGGCCGCCACCACCGCCCTGCTGCGCGCCGTGGAGGGCTCAGGCAAGCCGGTCCCGCTGTGGTGCGCGACCCGCGGCGCCGTCGCCGTCGACGACCGGGACGTGCTCACCAACCCGCTCCAGGCACAGCTTTGGGGCTTCGGCCGGGTGGCCGCGCTGGAGTATCCGCGGATCTGGGGCGGACTCGTCGACCTCCCCGAAACCCCGGACGCCCGGGCCGTCTCCGGCCTCCTCGACGTGCTCGCCGGGGCGGAGGACCAGGTCGCGATCCGCGCCGCCGGGACCTTCGCCCGCCGCCTGGCCCGGATCGCCCCCGGCGGCGACACCGGCGCCGGGTGGACCGCCCACGGCACGGTGCTGATCACCGGTGGCACCGGTGCGCTCGGCGCCGAACTCGCGCGCTGGTTCGCCGACGCCGGGGCGGAGCACCTGGTGCTCACCAGCCGCCGCGGCCTGGAGGCTCCCGGCGCACCGGAACTCGCGGCCGAACTCACCGACCGGGGAACCCCGGTCACCATCGTCGCCTGCGACGCCGCCGACCGCGACGCCCTGGCCGCCGTCCTCGCGGACATCCCCGCCGAGACGCCCCTCACCGGCGTCGTGCACGCCGCCGGCGTCATGGACGCCGGCATGCTGGACGCGCTGACCCTCGAACGCTTCGAGGCCGTGCTGCGCCCCAAGGCCACCGCCGCTCTGAACCTCCACGAACTCACCCGGGACCTCGACCTGGAACTGTTCGTGCTGTTCTCCTCGATCGCCGGATCCCTCGGCAACGCCGGGCAGGCCAACTACAGCGCCGCCAACACCTTCCTCGACGCGCTCGCCGAGCACCGGCGCGCGCAGGGACTGCCGGCCACCGCGACGGCCTGGGGCGCCTGGGCGGACCGCGGCATGGCGACGCAGAGCAACGTCGCCGACCGGGTGAGCCGCGACGGACTGATCCCCATGGCCCCGGCCTCCGCGCTCGCCGCCCTCCGCCAGGCACTGGCCCAGGGGCTGACGAACGTGACCGTCGCCGACGTGGACTGGACGGCGTACGCCCCCGCCCTGACCGCGGTCCGCCCCAGTCCGCTCCTCGCCGACCTGCCCGAGGCGCGCCGCGTCCTGGCCGCCGCGCCCGAGTCCGCGCGCGCGGACGCCTCCCCGCTCGGCGGCCGGCTCGGCGCGCTCTCCGCCGACGAGCGGGAACGGGTGGTGTTGCAGACGGTCCAGGAGGAGGCCGCGAAGACCCTCGGACTGGACTCGGCGGACGGCATCGAGGCACGGCGGGCCTTCCGGGACGTGGGCTTCGACTCGCTGATGTCGGTCGAACTGCGCAACCGCCTGGCCACGGTGACCGGCCTCGCCCTGCCCACCACCCTGCTGTTCGACCACCCCACGCCCAGCGCGGTCACCGCGTACCTGCTCGCCGAGATCCTGGGCACCGAACAGACCACGGCCGTCGTGGAACGGACCGTCGCCGCCCTCGACGAGCCGGTGGCGATCGTGAGCATGGCCGGCCGGTTCCCCGGCGGCGTGAAGTCGCCCGAAGACCTCTGGGAGCTGCTGGCCGAGGGCCGGGACGCCATCTCCGTCCTCCCCGACAACCGGGGCTGGAACCTCGACCGGCTCTACCACCCCGACCCCGAGCACCCCGGCACGAGCTACGCCCGCGGGGGCGGCTTCCTCTACGAGGCGGCCGACTTCGACGCCGAGTTCTTCGGCATCTCGCCGCGCGAGGCGCTCGCCATGGACCCGCAGCAGCGGCTGCTGCTGGAGGCGTCCTGGGAGGTCCTCGAACGGGCCGGCCTCGACCCGGAGACCCTGCGGGGCAGCAGCACCGGCGTCTTCGTGGGCACCAACACCCAGGACTACCGCTCGGTGCTGAACACCGGCCGGGAAGACGTCACCGGCCACTCCCTCACCGGCAACTCGATGAGCGTGGTCTCCGGCCGGGTGTCGTACACCTACGGCTTCGAAGGCCCGGCGGTGACCGTCGACACGGCGTGCTCGTCGTCGCTGGTGGCCCTGCACATGGCGGTGCAGTCGCTGCGGTCGGGCGAGTGCTCGCTGGCGCTCGCCGGTGGCGTGACGGTGATGGCGACGCCGGAGACGTTCGTGGAGTTCTCACGGCAGCGCGGCCTGTCCGAGGACGGCCGCTGCAAGCCGTTCGCGGCGGCGGCCGACGGCACCGGCTGGGCCGAGGGCGTCGGACTGCTGCTCGTGGAGCGGCTCTCGGACGCCCGGCGCAACGGGCACCAGGTGCTCGCCGTCGTCCGCGGCTCGGCGGTCAACCAGGACGGCGCGTCCAACGGACTGAGCGCGCCCAACGGCCCGTCCCAGCAGCGCGTCATCCGCCAGGCACTCGCCAACGCGGGCGTGGAGGCGTCCGACGTCGACGCCGTCGAGGCGCACGGCACGGGCACGCGGCTCGGCGACCCCATCGAGGCCCAGGCACTGCTCGCCACGTACGGGCAGGACCGGCCGCAGGACCGTCCGCTGCTGCTGGGGACCTTGAAGTCCAACATCGGACACACCCAGGCCGCCGCCGGCGTGGCCGGCGTCATGAAGATGGTCCTGGCCCTCCGCCACGGCGTGCTGCCCCGCACCCTGAACGTCGACGCGCCCACCCCGCACGTCGATTGGACCGCGGGCGCCGTCGAACTGCTCACCGAGCCGCTGCCGTGGCCCGAGACGGACCGCCCGTGGCGCGCCGGCGTCTCCGCGTTCGGCGTCAGCGGCACCAACGCGCACGTGATCCTGGAGCAGGCCGAACCGACCGAGGACGAGGCACCGTCGGTCGCCCCCGCGACGCCGGTCCCCCTGCTGCTGTCCGGCAAGTCCGACCGTGCGGTACGGGACCAGGCGGCCCGGTTGCTGGCCCACCTCGACCGCGCGCCCGAAGCGCGGCTCGCGGACCTCGCGTTCACGCTGGCCGGCCGGACGGCCTTCGGCCACCGCGCCGCCGTCGCGGCCGACAGCCACGAGACCGCGGTGCGCGCCCTGGCCGCCCTCGCCGAGGGCGGCGCCGACGGCGCACTGACCACGGGCACCGCGCACGACGGCAAGGACGCCGTCCTCTTCTCTGGCCAGGGCTCCCAACGCCTCGGCATGGGAAGGGAGTTGTACGACACCCACCCGGTGTTCGCGGAGGCGTTCGACGCGGTGTGCGCCGGCCTCGACGCGCACCTGGACGGCCCGCTGCGCGACGTCGTGTGGGGCGAGGACCCGGAAGCGCTGAACCAGACCGGCCACGCCCAGGCCGCACTGTTCGCCGTCGAGGTCGCCCTGTTCCGCCTGGTGGAGTCCTGGGGAGTGCGGCCGGAGTACGTCGCCGGACACTCGGTCGGGGAGATCGCCGCGGCCCACGTGGCCGGCGTGTTCTCACTGGCCGATGCCTGCGCCCTGGTGGCGGCCCGCGGACGGCTGATGCAGGCGCTGCCGGCCGGCGGCACCATGGCGGCGATCCGGGCCACCGAGGACGAGGTCCGCCCGCGGCTCACCGACGACGTCGCGATCGCGGCCGTCAACGGCCCGTCGTCCGTGGTCGTCTCCGGGGCCGAGGACGCCGTCGAGGCGGTCCGCGCGCACTTCGCCGGTGAGGGCCGCAAGACCAGCCTGCTGCGGGTCTCGCACGCGTTCCACTCGCCCCTGATGGACCCGATGCTCGCCGACTTCCGCGCCGTTGCGGAGAACCTGACGTACGACGAGCCGCACCTGACCGTCGTCTCCAACGTGACCGGCGCCCCGGCCACCCCGGACGACCTGCGCACCCCCGACTACTGGGTCACCCACGTCCGCGAGGCCGTACGGTTCGCGGACGGCATCCGCGCCCTCCACGACGCGGGCGTGACGCGCTTCTTGGAGCTGGGCCCCGACGGCACCCTCGCGGCCATGGCCCGCGAGTCGCTGCCGGACGAGACCACGGTCGTCCCCGCGCTGCGCAAGGACCGCCCCGAGGAGCCGACGCTGCTCGCGGCCCTGTCCCAACTCCACGCGCAGGGCACCGCGGTCGACTGGGCCGCGCTCTTCGCCGGCACCGACGCGCACGCCGTCGACCTGCCGACGTACGCCTTCCAGCACCGGCGCTACTGGCCCGTCCCCGACCGCACCGCCACCGGCGACCTCGGCGCGGCCGGCCTCGACGCGGCCGGGCACCCGCTGCTGAGCGCCGCCGTGGAACTGTCCGACGGCGCCGGCCTGCTGTTCACCTCACGCCTGTCGCTCCAGTCGCACCCGTGGCTGGCCGATCACGCGGTGAACGGCTCGGTGCTGCTGCCGGGAACGGCCTTCGTCGAACTCGCCGTCCGGGCGGCCGACGAGGCGGGCTGCGACCGGATCGAGGAACTCACCCTGGCCGCCCCGCTGGTGCTGCCCGAGCACGGCGGCGTGCAGCTGCAACTGCACGTCGGCCCCGCCGACGAGGCCGGCGGCCGGCCGGTCACCATCCGTTCCCGTCCGGAAGGCGACGGCGACCGGCCGTGGACCCAGCACGCGAGCGGCGTGCTGACGCCCGGCGAGCGGGCGGCCCACGCCGGCTACGACTTCCAGGCCGAGTCCTGGCCGCCCGCCGGCGCCGAACCCGTCGACCTGACCGGCCTCTACCCGCAACTGGCCGCCAGCGGATACGACTACGGACCGCACTTCCAGGGCCTGCGCGCCGCATGGCGCCGGGGCGACGAGGTGTTCGCCGACGTCGCCCTGCCCGACGTCGCCGAGGGCGACGCGTCCGCGTACGGCCTGCACCCGGCGCTCCTGGACGCGACCCTGCACGCCTGGGCCCTCGACGGCCTGGACCGGGGCATGCTGCCCTTCTCGTGGGAGGGCGTCACGCTCCACGCCTCCGGCGCCGCGGCCGTGCGCGCCCGGATCGTCCAGCACGGCGGCGACACGCTGTCCGTCGAGGTCGCCGACACCTCCGGCCAGCCGGTCGCCTCCATCGGCACCCTCGACCTGCGGGCGCCCGCCACCGAGCAGTTGGCGGGTGCCGCGGACCGGATCGGGCGTGACGCGCTGTTCCGCCTCCAGTGGAACCCGGTCCGGCTTCCCCCGGTCGGGGCCGCGGAGTCCGTGGCCCTGCTCGGCTCCCTGCCCGGCGCACCGTTCGACAGCTACCCGGACCTGGCGGCGCTGGCCGAGGCCGGACAGCTGCCGGGCGCGGTGGTGGTGCCGGTGACGGCCGCCCCCGACGACGTGGTGGAGGCGGCGCACGCCACCGCCGCCCAGACGCTGGCGCTGGTCCAGTCCTGGCTGGCGGACGAGCGGTTCGCCACCTCGCGGCTGGTGTTCGCCACGCGCGGCGCGGTGGACGGCACGGACCTCACCGGGGCCACCGTGTGGGGCCTGGTGCGGTCGGCGCAGTCGGAGCACCCGGGCCGGTTCGGCCTGGTGGACCTCGCTCCCGACGCGGACCCCGCGGTGCTGCCGCGGGCCCTGGCCGCGGACGAGCCGCAGCTCCTGCTGCGCGACGGCGCGGTGCTGGCGGCGCGGCTGGAACGGGCGCCGGTGACGCGGGCCCGGACCGGCGCCCCCTGGGACGCCGCCGGCACGGTGTTGATCACTGGTGGTACCGGGGGTCTGGGGCGTGTGGTGGCGCGGCACTTGGTTGCCGAGCATGGTGTGCGGAGTCTGCTGTTGGTGAGTCGGCGGGGTCCGGATGCCGAGGGTGTCGAGGAGTTGGTGGCGGAGCTGGGTCGGTGTGGTGCCGAGGTTTCGGTCGTGGCGTGTGACGTGACGGATCGGGGTGCTGTCGGGGAGTTGGTTTCCGGGCATCGGATCGGTGCGGTGGTGCACACGGCGGGTGTTCTCGACGACGGTGTGGTGGGGTCGTTGACGGCCGAGCGGTTGGCGGCGGTCCTGCGGCCCAAGGTGGATGCCGCCTGGCATCTGCACGAGGCCACCAAGGACCTGGACCTCGCCGCGTTCGTCCTCTTCTCGTCCGTCTCCGGCCTCTGGGGCGGCGCCGGACAGGCCAACTACGCGGCGGGCAACACCTTCTTGGACGCCCTGGCGCACCACCGCCGCACGGCCGGACTGCCCGCCACGTCCCTGGCGTGGGGCCCGTGGTCGCAGGACGGCGGCATGACCGGCACGCTGACGGACGCCGACCTCCAACGGATCGCCCGTGCGGGCATGCCCGCACTCAGCCCCGCGGAGGGCGCCGCGCTCTTCGACGCCGCGCTGGCCGCCGACGACGCGCTCGTCCTGACCGTCCGCCTCGACCTGGCCGCACTGCGGAAGCAGGACGACGTGCCGGCGGTGCTGCGCGGCCTGGTCAGGACCCGGGTCCGCCGCTCGACGGTGGCCGGCTCCGCCGCGGTCGCCGGCCTCGTGGAGCGGCTGTCCGCGCTGGGCACGGTGGAACGGCGCGAGGCCCTGCTGGACCTCGTGCGCGCCCAGGTCGCGGTCGTCCTGGGCCACGCGGGCCCGGAGACGGTCGATCCGGACCGGGCCTTCCAGGACCTCGGCTTCGACTCGCTGACCGCCGTCGAGCTGCGCAACCGGCTCAACGCGGCCACCGGCATGCGTCTTTCGTCCACCGCGGTGTTCGACTACCCGTCGGCGGGCGTGCTCGTCGACTTCCTCCTGGACGAGCTGTTCGGCGCCCACGACCAGGACGCGCCGGTGCTCGCGGGCCCGAACCCGCTGGCAGCGGCCGACGACCCGGTGGTGATCGTCGGCATGAGCTGCCGCTACCCGGGCGGCGTCGCCTCCCCGGAGGACCTGTGGCGCCTGGTGTCCGAGGGCACGGACGCGGTGTCCGACTTCCCGACGGACCGCGGCTGGGACGTGGAGTCCCTCTACAACCCCGACCCCGAGGCGATCGGCACCTCGTACAGCCACTCCGGCGGCTTCCTCCACGAGGCACCGGAGTTCGACCCCGGGTTCTTCGGGATGAGCCCCAGGGAAGCGCTGGCGACGGACTCGCAGCAGCGGTTGCTGCTGGAGACCACCTGGGAGGCCATCGAGCGGGCGGGCATCGACCCGACGTCGCTGCGCGGCAGCCGGACCGGTGTCTTCGCCGGCGTGATGTACGGCGACTACGAACAGCTCCTGGTAGCCGACCAGTTCGAGGGCTACCGCAGCAACGGCAGTGCGGCCAGCGTCGCTTCGGGCCGGGTGTCCTACACCTTCGGTTTCGAGGGCCCGGCGGTGACGGTGGACACGGCGTGCTCGTCGTCGCTGGTGGCGATGCACCTCGCGGCGCAGGCGCTGCGTTCGGGCGAGTGCTCGCTGGCCCTGGCCGGTGGCGTGACGGTGCTCTCCACCCCGACGATGTTCGTGGAGTTCTCGCGGCAGCGCGGCCTGGCGGCGGACGGACGGTGCAAGTCGTTCGGCGACGGCGCGGACGGCGTCGGCTGGGGCGAGGGCGTGGGCATGCTCGTGCTGGAGCGCCTGTCGGACGCGCGCCGCAACGGGCACCGGGTGCTGGCCGTGCTGCGGGGTTCCGCGGTGAACCAGGACGGTGCGTCGAATGGTCTGACGGCGCCGAACGGTCCGTCGCAGCAGCGGGTGATCCGGCAGGCGTTGGCCAGTGCGGGGTTGTCGGCTGCGGACGTGGACGCGGTGGAGGCGCACGGTACGGGCACGACGTTGGGTGACCCGATCGAGGCCCAGGCGCTGTTGGCGACTTACGGGCAGGACCGGTCGGTGGACCGGCCGTTGTGGTTGGGTTCGATCAAGTCGAACATCGGTCACGCCCAGGCCGCGGCGGGTGTGGCGGGCGTCATCAAGATGGTGCTGGCGATGCGGCACGGTGTGCTGCCGAGGACGCTGCACGTCGATGCCCCGTCGTCCCACGTGGACTGGAGCGCCGGTGCGGTGGAGCTGCTGGCCTCCGCGGTCGAGTGGCCGCAGGGCGAGGGCCCGCGTCGCGCGGGCGTCTCCTCCTTCGGTGTCAGCGGCACGAACGCGCACGTCATCCTGGAACAGCCCGAGCCGATCGCGGACGACGCCGCTCCGGACGTCGCCGAGGAGGAGCCCGGCGCGCTGGCGTGGGTGCTCTCCGGCCGGAGCGAGGCCGCACTGCGCGGCCAGGCGGCCCGTCTGCTGTCCCACGTCGCCGGCCGCGACGCGCGCTCCGCGCGGGACATCGGCCACTCCCTGGTGACCGCACGGGCGAGCTTCCCCCACCGCGCGGTGGTGTGGGGCGAGGACCGCGAGGCGCTGGTGCTCGCCTTGTCCGCCCTCGCGGTCGGCGAGGCCGACGCCGGCCTGGTGGAGGGCGCGACCGGCGCGGGCAGGACGGCCTTCCTGTTCTCCGGCCAGGGGTCCCAACGCCTCGGCATGGGACGGGAGTTGTACGACAGTCAGCCGGTCTTCGCGGCGGCGTTCGACGCGGTGTGCGCCGCCTTGGACGAGCACCTGGACCGTCCCCTGCGGGAGGTCGTGTGGGGCGAGGACGCGGACCTGCTGAACCAGACCGCCTACGCCCAGGCCGGGCTGTTCGCACTGGAGGTGGCGCTGTACCGGTTGACGGAGGCGTGGGGCGTGCGCGCCGACTTCGTGGCCGGCCATTCGATCGGCGAGGTCGCCGCGGCGCACGTGGCGGGGGTCTTCTCCCTTCCGGACGCGTGCGCGCTGGTGGCGGCCCGGGGCCGGCTGATGCAGCAACTGCCCACGGGCGGGGCGATGGTGGCGATCAGGGCGACGGAAGAGGAGGTCCTTCCCCACCTGACCCAGGACGTCTCGATCGCGGCGGTCAACGGTCCGTCGTCGGTCGTGGTCTCCGGTGCGGAGGACGACGTGCTGGCCGTGGCCGCGCACTTCGAGGGGGAGGGCCGCAAGACGACCCGGCTGCGGGTCTCGCACGCCTTCCACTCGCCGCTCATGGAACCGATGCTCGACGAGTTCCGCGCCGTGGTGGCACGGCTGTCCTTCGGCGCGCCGACGCTCCCCGTCGTCTCGAACCTGACCGGCCGCCCGGCCGAGCCCGAACAGCTCCGCCAGGCCGACTACTGGGTCCGGCACGTGCGCGAGGCGGTGCGTTTCGCGGACGGGGTGGCGGCGCTGCACCAGGAAGGCGTGACGCGCTTCCTCGAACTCGGCCCGGACGGCGTGCTGTCGGCGATGGCCGAGGAGTCACTGCCGGACGACGTGGTGCTCGCTCCCGTCCTGCGCAAGGACCGGCCCGAGGAGACGGCGCTGCTCGGTGCCCTGGCGCACCTGCACGTCCACGGCGCCGGCGTCGACTGGGCGGCGCTGTACGCCGGTACGGGTGCGCGGTGGGTGGACCTGCCGACGTACGCGTTCCAGCACGAGCGGTTCTGGCCGTCGGGTCGGGTGGCGCGCTCCGGCGACGTGCGGTTCGCGGGCCTGGACTCCCCGGCGCACCCGCTGCTCGGCGCCGCGGTCGAACTGGCCGGTTCCGGGGGACTGTTGTTCACCGGACGGCTCTCGTCGTCCGCCCATCCGTGGCTGGCGGACCACGTCGTGCTCGGCTCGGTCGTGGTGCCCGGAACGGCGCTGGTGGAGCTGGTGCTCCGGGCGGCCGACGAGGTCGGCTGCGACCTGCTGGAGGAGCTGACGCTGGCCGCCCCGCTGGTGCTGCCCGCCTCGGGCGGCGGAGTGCAGGTGCAGGTGTGGCTGGGCGAACCGGACGAGTCGGGCCGCCGCTCGGCGTCGGTGCACGCCCGGGAGACCGAGGGTCCCTGGACCCTGCATGCCAACGGTGCGGTGACCTCGGGGGCCCGAGCGGTCGCCTTCGACGTCGCGGCCTGGCCCCCGCCGGGCGCCCAGCCGGTGGACGCGGCGGACTGCTACGACGCGCTCGCCGACGCGGGGCTCACGTACGGCCCGGTGTTCCGGGGCCTGCGGGCCGCCTGGAAGCTCGGTGCGGACGTCTACGCCGAGGTGAGCCTCCCGGAGGGTACGGACGGCGGCACCTACGGCCTGCACCCCGCGCTCTTCGACGCCGCCCTGCACGCGGCGGCAGCCGGCGACGGGGACGTGACCGGCGTCCCGTTCTCGTGGAGCGGAGTCGCCCTGCACGCCTCCGGGGCCTCCCACCTCCGCGTCCGGATCCGCACCACCGCGAACGGCATGTCCGTGGTGCTCGCGGACACCTCCGGTGCCCCGGTCGCCTCCGTGGACTCCCTGGTGGCGCGTCCGCTCTCGGCCGCGCAGGTACAGGCCGCCGACCGGGACAGCCTCTTCACGGTCGACTGGGTCCCCGTCCCGCTCACGGGTGAACGCATCGAACCGGGCACCGGACCGCAGGGCGAGCCGTTGCGGACCCTCGCGGACCTGACCGGCCCGACCGTGCCGGCGACGGTCCTCGTCGCACCCCCCGCCGACGCCGCGGGCGTGGTGGAGTCCGTGCACCGCACCGCCGCCTGGGCGCTGGAAACCGTGCAGGCGTGGTTGGCGGAGGAGCGGTTCGCGTCCTCGCGCCTGGTGTTCGTGACCCGGGGCGCGGTGTCCGGCGCGGACCTCGCGGCCGCCGCGGTGCACGGCCTGGTCCGCTCGGCGCAGTCGGAGAACCCGCAGCGCTTCGGCCTGGTGGACCTCGACGGCGACGCCGACCGGAGCGTGCTGGCGCAGGCCCTCGCGACCGACGAAGGGGAACTGCTGGTGCGCGGCACCGAGGTGCTGGCACCGCGACTGGCCCGTGCCCACGCGGAGCACCCGGAGCGCTGGGACACCGACGGAACGGTCCTCGTCACCGGCGGTACCGGGGGCCTGGGCAGTGCGGTGGCGCGGCATCTGGTGGCCGCCCACGGCGTGCGGAGCCTGCTGCTGGTCAGCCGGCGCGGCCTGACTGCCGAGGGCGCACCCGAGCTCGTGGCCGAACTGGCGCGGGCCGGCGCGGAGGCGGTGGTCGAGGCGTGCGACGTCTCGGACGCGGCGGCGGTGGCCGACCTGATCAGCCGGCATGAGCCGACGGCCGTGGTGCACACGGCCGGCGTCCTCGACGACGGCGTGGTGGAGTCGTTGACTCCGGAGCGCCTGGCGGGGGTGTTGCGGCCGAAGGTCGATGCGGCCTGGCACCTGCACGAGGCGACCAAGGACCGCGACCTGCACGCCTTCGTGGTGTTCTCGTCCGTGGCCGGCACGGTCGGCAGTCCCGGCCAGGGCAACTACGCGGCGGCGAACGCCTTCTTGGACGCGTTGGCGCGCCACCGTCGCGCACAGGGACTGCCCGCCGCGTCGCTGGCGTGGGGGGCGTGGACCCAGGACAGCGGGATGACCGGCGCCCTCACCGACGTCGACCTCCGGCGCCTGGCCCGTCAGGGCATGCCGCCGCTGTCGACCGAGGAGGGCCTGGCCCTCTTCGACGCCGCGCTCGGCACCGGTGAGCCCGCCCCGCTGCCCGTCCGCCTGGACCTCGCGGCGCTCCGCGCACAGGGCGAGCCGCTGCCGTTGCTGCGCGGCCTGATCCGCACGCGGACCCGCCGGTCCGGCGCCGTCGCGGCAGCCGGCCTCGCACCGCGGCTGACCGGGCTGTCCACGGCGGAGCGGCGCGCGGCGCTGCTCGACGTCGTACGAGCCCAGATCGCGGCGGTCCTGGGGCACGCGGGCCCGGAGACGGTCGCCCCGGACCGGGCCTTCCAGGACCTCGGCTTCGACTCGCTGACCGCCATCGAACTGCGCAACGTACTGGCCAGGGCCACCGGACTGCGGCTCCCGGCGACAGCCGTGTTCGACTACCCGACGGCCGACGCCCTGGCGGACCACCTCCTGGGCGAGCTGTTCGGCGCGGACACCGCGGCGCCGCTCGCGGTGTCCGCCCTCCCGTCCCTGACGGACGACCCCGTGGTGATCGTCGGCATGAGCTGCCGGTTCCCGGGCGGCGTCGCCTCGCCGGAGGACCTGTGGCGCCTGGTGTCCGACGGGGTGGACGCGGTGTCCGACTTCCCCACCGACCGCGGCTGGGAGATCGAGGACACCCACGACCCCGACGCCGAGGGCGCCATCGCCACCCGCTCCGGTGGGTTCCTCAAGGACGCGGCGCAGTTCGACCCGGAGTTCTTCGGGATGAGCCCCCGCGAGGCCCTGACCACCGACGCCCAGCAGCGGCTGCTGCTGGAGACGACCTGGGAGGCGCTGGAGCGGGCCGGCATGGACCCGGCGACCCTGCGGGGCAGCCGGACCGGTGTCTTCGCCGGCGTGATGTACCACGACTACTCCACGCTGCTGTCCGGGCGCGAGTTCGAGGGCTACCAGGGCAGCGGCAGCGCGGGCAGTGTCGCCTCGGGCCGGGTGTCCTACACCTTCGGTTTCGAGGGCCCCGCCATCACGGTGGACACGGCGTGCTCGTCGTCGCTGGTGGCGCTGCACCTGGCGGCCCAGTCGCTGCGGCAGGGCGAATGCTCGCTGGCGCTCGCGGGCGGCGTGACGGTGATGTCGACGCCGTCGACGTTCGTGGAGTTCTCCCGCCAGGGCGGTCTCGCCGAGGACGGGCGCTGCAAGGCGTTCTCCGACGGCGCCGACGGCGTCGGTTGGGGCGAGGGCGTCGGCATCCTGGTGCTGGAGCGCCTGTCCGACGCGCGCCGCAACGGACACCGCGTCCTGGCGACCGTGCGGGGTTCCGCGGTGAACCAGGACGGTGCGTCGAACGGTCTGACGGCGCCGAACGGTCCGTCGCAGCAGCGGGTGATCCGGCAGGCGTTGGCCAGTGCGGGGTTGTCGGCCGCGGATGTGGACGCGGTGGAGGCGCACGGTACGGGCACGACGTTGGGTGACCCGATCGAGGCGCAGGCACTGTTGGCCACGTACGGGCAGGACCGGTCGGTGGACCGGCCGTTGTGGTTGGGTTCGATCAAGTCGAACATCGGTCACGCCCAGGCCGCCGCGGGTGTGGCGGGCGTCATCAAGATGGTGCAGGCGATGCGGCACGGTGTGCTGCCGAGGACGCTGCACGCCGATGCCCCGTCGTCCCACGTGGACTGGGACTCCGGTGCCGTGGCCCTGCTGACCGACGCGACCGAGTGGCCGCAGGGCGACGGCCCGCGCCGCGTCGGCGTCTCGTCCTTCGGGATCAGCGGGACGAACGCGCACGTCATCCTGGAGCAGCCCGAGCCGGTCACGGACGAGGCCGCGCCGGACGGCACCGAGGACGGGGCGGCCGATGCCGCCGCGTCGGTGCCGGTGCTGCTGTCGGGCCGGAGCGAGCCGGCGCTGCGGGCCCAGGCGGCCCGACTGCTGGCCCGTCTGGCCGACGCCGACCCCGGGACCCGGGTCACCGACGTCGCCCACGCGCTGGCGACCGGCCGTGCGGCGTTCTCCCACCGTGCGGTGATCCTGGCCGCGGACCGGGAGGAGCTGCTGCGCTCGCTGTCGGCCCTGGCCGACGGCCGCACGGAGCCGGCCGTCGTGGCGCACGACCGCGCCCGGTCGGGCAGGCTCGCCTTCCTCTTCTCCGGTCAGGGCTCGCAACGCCTCGGCATGGGAAGGGAGTTGCACCGCACCCAGCCGGTGTTCGCGGAGGCGTTCGACGCGGTGTGCGCCGCCTTGGACGCGCACCTGGACCGCCCGCTGCGCGAGGTCGTCTGGGGCGAGGACGCGGAGTTGCTGAACCGGACGGGGTACGCCCAGGCGGCACTGTTCGCGATCGAGGTGGCGCTGTACCGGCTGGTGGAGTCGTGGGGCGTCCGCCCGGACCACCTCCTGGGGCACTCCGTCGGGGAGATCGCCGCCGCGCACGTCGCCGGCGCCTTCTCCCTCTCCGACGCCTGCGCGCTGGTGGCGGCCCGCGGTCGGCTCATGCAGCAACTGCCGTCCGGCGGAGCCATGGTGGCGATCCAGGCGACGGAGGAAGAGGCGTTGCCGCACGTGTCGGAGACGGTGTCGATCGCGGCGGTCAACGGTCCGTCGTCGGTCGTGGTCTCCGGTGCGGAGGGCGACGTGCTGGCCGTGGCCGCGCACTTCGAAGGGGAGGGCCGCAAGACCAGCAGGCTGCGGGTCTCGCACGCCTTCCACTCGCCGCTCATGGAACCGATGCTCGACGAGTTCCGCACCGTCGCCGACGGCATGACGTACGACGCGCCGCGCCTGCCCGTCATCTCCAACGTCACAGGCGAGCCCGCCACCGCGGAAGAGCTGTGCTCCGCGGAGTACTGGGTCAACCACGTCCGCGCGGCCGTACGGTTCGCCGACGGGGTCGCCGCGCTGGCGGCCCAGGGCGTGACGCGCTTCCTGGAGCTGGGCCCCGACGGTGCCCTCTCCGCGCTCGCCGCGGAGTCCGCCGCGGACGGATCGGCTCTCGTTCCCGCGCTGCGCAAGGACCGGCCCGAGGCGACGGCACCGCTCACGGCGGTGGCGCGGCTGCACGCCCACGGCGTGCCGGTCGACTGGTCCGCCGTCCTCGCCGGTTCGGGTGCGCGGTGGGTGGACCTGCCGACGTACGCGTTCCAGCACGAGCGGTTCTGGCCGGCGGGAGGGGCGGCTCGGGCGGGTGACGTGCGGTCCGCGGGACTGGGCTCGACCGGGCATCCGCTCCTGGGTGCCGCGGTCGAACTCGCCAACTCCGGCGGCCGGTTGTTCACCGGACGACTGTCGACGTCCGCGCAACCGTGGCTGGCGGACCACGTGGTGCTGGGATCGGTACTGGTACCGGGAACGGCGCTGGTGGAGCTGGTGCTGCGGGCGGCCGACGAGGTCGGCTGCGCTGCGCTGGAGGAACTGACGCTGGCCGCGCCGCTGGTGCTGCCCGCGTCGGGGTCCGCGGTGCAGGTGCAGGTGTGGATGGGCGAGCCCGAGGACGAGGGACGCCGACCGGTGTCCGTCCACGCCCGCGAGGGCGAGGGCCCCTGGACGCTGCACGCCAGCGGTGCGGTGGCCCCGGCCACCGAGCCGGTGGTGGCGTTCGAGGCGGCGGCCTGGCCCCCGCAGGGCGCCGAGCCGCTCGACGTGGCGGACTGCTACGAGGACTTCGCGGACGCCGGGTTCGCGTACGGCCCGGTGTTCCGGGGCCTGCGGGCGGCCTGGAAGCTCGACGCGGACGTCTACGCCGAGGTCCAGCTTCCCGAAGGGACCGACGGCGCCGCCTACGCGCTGCACCCCGCGCTCTTCGACGCCGCCCTGCACGCGGGGCTCCTGGGCGGCGGGGGAGCGGCCGAGGCCGGTGTCCCCTTCTCCTGGAGCGGTGTCTCCCTGCACGCGTCCGGCGCCTCCCGGGTGCGGGTCCGGCTCCGCTCCACCGACGACGGCACGCAGATCGCCCTCGCCGACCCGACCGGCGCGCCGGTGGCCTCGGTCCGGTCCCTGATCGCGCGCCCGATCAGCGCCGGGCAGTTGCAGACCGGCGACCGTGACGCGCTCTTCCAGGTCGACTGGACCGGCATCCACCTCGCGGACGAGCCGGCCGACTCGCTGGCCGTGCTCGGCAAGGACGCCCACGGCATCCTCGACGAACTGGCGCTCCAGCCCCACGCGGACCTCGACGACCTGGCGGAGGCCGGTGTCCCCGACATCGTGTTCGCCCCGCCGGCCGTCGCGCCCGCCGGGACGGTGGAGTCCGTCCACGCCGCGGCCGCCTGGGCTCTGGCGAGGGTGCAGTCGTGGTTGGCCGACGAGCGGTTCGCCGACGCGCGGCTGGTGTTCGTCACCCGCGGCGCGGTGTCCGGAGCGGACCTCGCGGGTGCGGCGGTGTGGGGCCTGGTGCGCTCGGCGCAGGCGGAGAACCCGGGCCGCTTCGGCCTGGTGGACGTGGCGGAGGAGGCCGAAGTGGTGCTCCTGCCGAGGGCGTTGGCGTCGGACGAACCGCAGTTGCTGGTGCGCGCCGACCAGGTCCTCGCCCCGCGGGTGGCCCGGACCGAACGCCCGGACGCTCCGGAACCCGCCACCGCCTGGAACTCCGGCACGGTGTTGATCACTGGTGGTACCGGTGGTCTGGGGCGTGTGGTGGCGCGGCACTTGGTTGCCGAGCATGGTGTGCGGAGTCTGCTGTTGGTCAGTCGGCGGGGTCCGGATGCCGAGGGTGTCGAGGAGTTGGTGGCGGAGCTGGGTCGGTGTGGTGCCGAGGCGTCCGTCGTGGCGTGTGACGTGACGGATCGGGGTGCTGTCGGGGAGTTGGTTTCCGGGCATCGGATCGGTGCGGTGGTGCACACGGCGGGTGTTCTCGACGACGGTGTGGTGGGGTCGTTGACGGCCGAGCGGTTGGCGGCGGTCCTGCGGCCCAAGGTGGATGCCGCCTGGCACCTGCACGAGGCCACCAAGGACCTGGCGCTGGACGCGTTCGTCGTCTTCTCGTCGGTCGCCGGCACGTTCGGCAGTGCGGGTCAGGCGAACTACGCGGCGGGCAACGCCTTCTTGGACGCCCTGGCACAGCACCGCAGGGAACGAGGACTGCCGGCCACCTCGCTCGGGTGGGGCCCGTGGTCGCAGGACAGCGGCATGACGGGCACGCTGTCCGAGGCCGACGTGCAGCGCATGGCCCGTTCGGGCATGCCGCCGCTGTCCGTCGAGGAGGGCCTGGCCCTCTTCGACGCCGCGCTGGCCGCCGACCGGCCCGCCGCGCTTCCGGTCCGCCTGGACCTGGCGGCACTGCGTCGGCAGGGCGAGGTTCCGTCCCTGCTGCGCGGGTTGATCCGGGTCCCGGGGCGCCGGGCGGCGGCCACCGCGGACGGTGACGCGGCGGCGGCCTTCGCCCGGCGCCTGACCGGCCGGTCGACGGCGGAGGGCCGCGAGGTCGTCCTGGACGCCGTGCGCGGCCAGGTGGCGGTGGTCCTCGGACACACCGGAGCCGCGGAGATCGACGAGGACCGTGCCTTCCTCGACCTCGGTTTCGACTCCCTCACCGCGGTCGAACTCCGCAACCGGCTGGGTGCCCTCACCGGGATCCGCCTGCCGGCGACCCTGCTCTTCGACTACCCGACGCCGGCGGAGCTGGTCGACCACCTCCACGCCCGGATCGCCCCCGAGGCGGCCTCCGGCCCGGAGGCGCTCCTGGGCGAGCTCGAACGGCTGGAGAGGGCCTTCGGCGGGCTCGCCGTCACGGAGGAGGTCCACGAGCAGGTGGCCGGTCGCCTGGAGGTCCTCCGGGCGAAGTGGGACGCCCTGCGGGACGCCCCCACGGCAACCGGGCAGCAGGCCCCCCGATCCGACGCGGACTTCGACTTCGAGTCCGCCTCCGACGAGGAGGTCTTCGACCTCCTCGACAACGAGATCGGCCTGTCCTAGGGATCGTCGGGGCGGCGGGCGGCGGCGGGACCACCGCCCGCCGCCCCGGCATCCAGGTCCGCGGGCGGACCTGGGCCCCGCGTCACCACGTTCCCTCGGGGACGGGCGAAGGCGGAAGGAGCGAAGCGGGAAGCGGAAACGCGCAGGCGGAAAGTCCGTTGCTCCGGTGCGACGCACCGGAGCAACGGACTTTCCGCGCGCTCAGCGGGACGGAACCCCGCCGGGCGCGCGAACCACGGCGCCGGCACGTCACGGTCAACGACGACGGCCCTCCCGGCAGCGCGCCGGGAGGGCCGTTTCTCCGTACGTTCCCACTGCCGTCCCTCAGCAGTCCGTCTGTGGCCCGTCCGCAGGGCTGTCCGCGGGCCGGGCGGCCGGTCAGGCGACGAGCAGCGTCTCGCGCAGCCGCTCCAGGTCCTGCTGGCTCAGGCCCAGCCCCTGTCGAAGATAGGTGTCGAAGGTGCCGAACTCCGCCTTGACCTCGTCGAAGGCCGTGTTGAGGTACCGGATCCTGGCGTCCAGGATCGGCTTGAGACGGGCGGCCGTGGCAGCGTCCTCCTTGGCCAGGGACGCGGCGTTGCGCGCCGCCATGTAGTCGTTGGTGGCCAGGTAGTCCCGCACGACCGTGTCGCGGTCCACCCCCAGAGCCGTGAGTAGCGCGGCGCTGCCCCAGCCCGTGCGGTCCTTGCCGCCCGTGCAGTGAAACGCCATCGGGACGGCCTCGGGGGTGTCGGCGAGTTGGAACAGCTTGCGGTAGGCGTCGAGCGCGGAACGCTTGGAGACGTACGTCCGGTAGGTGCCGGCCATCATCCGTGCGGACGCCGCGGCCGTGGCGGGCAGTTCACGATTGACGTCGCCGCCGAGGACGTCGGCGGTGACGTAGTGCGCGCCCGCCGGCACCCGGTCCGGGGCCTCGGCGCGCTCGGCCGGCACGCGCAGGTCCAGATCGGTACGGATGCCCAGCCGCTGGAGCACGGCCAGGTCGGCGTTGGAGAGCCCGTGCAGGCCGTCGGTGCGGTACAGCACGCCCATCCTGACCCACCGGCCGTCGGTGGTGCGGTAGCCGCCCACGTCACGGAAGTTGGGCGCGCTCGGCAGGTGCAGCGAGCGGTCGGCGAGGGTGAGCGGGTCGCCCTGGTCGGGGACGAGACGGAACCACCGTCGGTCGACGGCGGGCAGTCCGCGCACGGTGACGCGGGCCTCGGTACCGCCGCGCGCCACGGCCCGGCCGTCGGCGTACACGGTCACCGAGGCGACGCCGGGCGCCCTCCAGGCCACGAGGAACGAGCCGTCCTCCTGCTGGGTCACCGTGGCGTCGGTGAACGGTATCCCGTGTGCGGCGAGCGGTTCCCGCGGGGCGTGCTGGCCGGCTTCTGGGGGCGGGCCGAGGGGGTCGGCCGCGGCGAGCGGCGTGGCGCCCCCCACTGCCGATACGGCGGCCACGAACGAGATGGCGATGCGGCGGGCGGACAACACCGCCGCCGAGGAAGGGGAGTTCATGACGAGACCATACGGCCCGAAATAGAGGGAATTATCTAGTTTCATGGAGGGGTCGGGACACTCCGGGGCACCGTGCCCGGCGGGCCGACGCGGAGGCACTGCCGGCGCTCCCCATGGGCAACGGGCCGTGCGGGGCCCGGTCGACCTGAGGACGACCGGGCCCCGCGCCGGAACCCCGGCCTTGGTCGACGGTGGTGGGCGCTCGGGAAGGCACCCGGACCCACCTGCCCGTCAGCTCTCCGCGTCCATCAGACGGAACAGGTCCTCGTCACTGGCCGACGCCAGGTCCAGCGCCGCACCTGAGTCGGGATCGGCACCACCGTCCGCCCCCCGCGCCCCGGCCGTCACCGCCTTCAGCCGCGCCATCGCCTCCGCCGGCACCTCCGCGCCGGCGGCGAGCAGGGCGTCCAACTCGGCGACGAGCGACGCCACATGACGACCGGGAGCGACCGCCGGCGCGAGGCGTTCGCGCACGAGGCGGACCACGGCGTTCGGCTTGGGGTAGTCGTAGACGAGCGTGGCGGGCAGCCGCAGTTCCGCGGCCGCGATCAGGCGGTTGCGCAGTTCGACGGCGTTCACCGAGTTGACGCCCAACTCCTTGAACGTGCGGTGGCCGTCGTCGGCGGACAGCTCCTGGCCGCCGAGCACGGCCGAGGTCTCGGCGAGGACCAGGGCCAGCACGAGCGCGTCCTGCTCGGCGTCGTTGAGACCGGACAGGCGGGACGCCAGGCCCGACGGCTCCGCACCGGCCGTCGCCGCGTCGCCGGCCGACCCGGCGTCCGCCCCCTCGGCAGCGCGGTCCACCGGGCCCACGGGCACCGGCGCCAGCCAGAACCGCCGCCGCTGGAACGCGTACGTGGGAAGCGGCACACCCCGCACTCCGGGCAGCACCGCGTCCCAGTCGACCGGCACGCCGTGGAGGTGCAGCCGGGCGACCGCGGTGAGCAGGGCCTGCCGCTCCGACGCCCCGCCGCGCAGGCTCGGCAGCACGGCCGCCCCCGGCTGCGCGGCGTCCGATTCCAGGCACTCGTCGATCATCGGTGTGAGCGCCGGCTCGGCGCCCAACTCCAGGAACCCGGTGACGCGCGCCTCCCGGAGGCGGTCGATCGCGTCACGGAACCGCACGGACTGCCGCACGTGCCGCACCCAGTGCTCCGGATCCCGCGCCTCCGCCTCGGTCAACGGCCGGCCGGTGACGGTGGAGACGAGCGAAACGGCGGGCGCGGAGAACGACAGCGCCTCGACGACCTCGCGGAACGCGGCCAGCATGGGTTCCATCAGTGGCGAGTGGGGCGCGGTGCTCACCGTGAGCCGGCGGGTCTTGTGGCCGGCGGCCGCCAGCCGGTCGGTGAGGGCGACGAGCGGTTCCTCGGCGCCCGAGAGCACGAGGGAGTGCGGCCCGTTGACGGCCGCGACCGCCACCGAGTCCGCCACCTCCGCGAGCCACGGCAGGACCTCGTCCTCCGTGATGCGCACCGCCACCATCGCACCCCCGGGCGGCAGGGCGCCCATCAGCCGACTCCGGGCCGCCACCAGGGTGCACGCGTCCCGCAGTCCGAGCACGCCCGCCACGTGCGCGGCGGAGATCTCGCCGACCGAGTGCCCCACCAGGTGGTCGGGGGCCACGCCCCACGACTCGAACAGCCGGTACAGGGCGACCTGGACGGCGAACAGCGCCGGCTGGGTGTAGGTCGTGTCGTCGAGGAGGGCCGCCTCGTCGGAGTCGGGGGCCGCCCACATCACCGAGGTCAGCGGCCGTTCCAGCAGCGGGTCCAGCGCGGCACAGACCTCGCGCAGGGCCCGCCCGAAGACGGGGAACGCCTCGGCGGCCGCGCGCCCCATGCCGTTGCGCTGGCTGCCCTGCCCGGAGAACACGAAGGCCAGGTCGCCCGGCGCGGCGTCGTGCGGAGTGACTCCGGAGGACCCCTCGCCCCGCCCGAACCGGAGTGCCGCGGCGAGCAGTTGGTCCCGGTCGGCGCCGCTGACGACGGCCCGGTGCCGGTGCACGGCACGGGTGGTGGCCAGGGCGTGGGCGACGTCCTGGGCGCGCAGCGCCGGGTCGGCGGCCACGTGTTCGGCCAGCCGCCGTGCCTGCGCGCGCAGCGCCGCCGGACTGCGGGCGGACACCACCCACGGCACGGCCGGCCCACCGGTCGGCTCCGGGGCCCCGGCCGGCGCGCCCGCCGGCACCTCACCGGTCGGCTCCTGCGTCGCGGCGGTCGGCGGTTCCTCGACGATCACGTGCGCGTTGGTGCCGGTGAGCCCGAACGAGGACACGCCCGCCCGCCGCGTCGTTCCGTCCTCGCGCAGCCAGGGCCGGGCCTCCGTCAGCAGCCGTACCGCACCGGCGGACCAGTCGACCTTGGTCGAGGGCACGTCCACGTGCAGGGTCCTGGGCAGCACGCCGTGGTGCAGCGCGAGCACGGTCTTGATGACGCCGACGATGCCGGCGGCGGCCTGCGTGTGACCGACGTTCGACTTCACCGACCCCAGCCACAGCGGCCGCTCCGCCGGCCGCTCCCGGCCGTAGGTGGCCAGCAGGGCCTGGGCCTCGATGGGGTCGCCCAGCGGCGTGCCGGTGCCGTGCCCCTCCACGGCGTCCACGTCCTGCGGCAGCAGTCCGGCGTCGGCCAGCGCCTCGCGGATGACGCGCTGTTGCGCGGGGCCGCTCGGCGCGGTCAGCCCGTTGGAGGCACCGTCCTGGTTCACGGCGGACCCCCGCACCAGGGCCAGGACCCGGTGGCCGTTGCGCCGGGCGTCGCTCAGCCGCTCCAGCAGGAGCAGCCCCGCGCCCTCCGACCACGCGGAACCGTTCGCGGCGTCCGCGTACGCCTTGGCGCGGGAGTCGGGGGACAGCGCCCGCAGCCGCGAGAAGTGCGCGAAGGGCGTCGGGGTCGCCATGACGGTGACGCCGCCGGCCAGCGCCAGGTCGCTCTCGCCCGACCGCAGGGACCGGCACGCCAGGTGCAGGGCGACGAGGGACGAGGAGGAGGCGGTGTCGACCGTCAGCGCGGGGCCTTCGAGCCCGTAGGTGTAGGCGATGCGCCCCGAGATCGCACTGGCGGAAGCGCCGGTGATCAGCATGCTCTCCCACGCGCGGGGCACGGCCGACGCCTGCGCGCCGTAGCCGCGGTCCATCGCGCCGGTGAACACACCGGTGCGGCTGCCCTTCAGGGACCCCGGTTCGATGCCGGCCCGCTCGAACGTCTCCCAGGCCGCCTCCAGCAGCAGCCGCTGCTGCGGGTCGGTCGCCGTCGCCTCCTGGTCGGACAGACCGAAGAAGCCCGCGTCGAAGTCGCCCGCGTCGTGCAGGAACCCGCCTTCGCGGGCGTACGAGGTCCCGGGGCGGTCCGGGTCCTCGTCGAACAGCCGCTCCAGGTCCCAGCCCCGGTCGTCCGGGAACGGGGACATCGCATCGGTACCGCCGGCCAACAGGTCCCACAGCGCCTCGGGGGAGTCCGCCCGGCCGGGCAGCCGACAGGCCATGCCGACGATCGCCACCGGGTCGGCACCGTCGGCCGGCCCGCCCCACGCGGCCGCACGGGGCGGGTCCTCCTGCTGGACCAGTGCGCGGGCGACGGAGAGCGGATCGGGATGGTCGAAGGCCAGCGTGGCCGGCAGCGGCAACCCGGTCTCCTCGCACAGCAGGCTCCGCAGCCGTACCGAGCGGAGCGAGTCGAGGCCGAGCCGCCGGAAGTCCGCGTCGGGGGCGAACGGAACCGCCGCGCCCCCCTCCCCGAGCACCCGGCCGACGCAGTCCCGCACGAGGTCCAGTGCCTCCTCGACGGTGGCCGGGGGGACGGCGCCGGGCCGGGCCGACACCGGCGGCGCCGCACCGCCGGCGAGCAGCTCGGTGAGCCGCCGCCGGTCGAGCTTCCCGGCGGAGGAGCGGGGGAGCGTGCGCACCGCTGCCAGTTCGACGGGGATCTTGTGCTCGGCCACCCCCAACCCCCGCAGGAACGCCGTCACCTCGCCCAGCCCGAGGGCGCGGTCCGCCTCCTCGGTCACGACCAGGCAGGGATACTGCCCCAGCCGGTCGTCCGGCGCCGCGACCACGGCCGCCGGCCCCAGGCCGGCGAGGCCCGCGAGCAGCCCCTCGACCTCCGGGGCGGCGAACTTCCGGCCCGCCGTATTGATCAACTCGGCGGTCCGGCCGTGCAGCACCACCACCCCGTCCGCGTCGACGGCAGCGAGGTCGCCGGTCCGCAGCCACCCGTCGTCGGTGAGGGCCGCACGCGTCAGCTCCGGCTCGCGGAAGTAGCCGCGGAACAGCCCGGGCCCCCGGTACTGGAGTTCACCGGTCTCGCCCGCCGCGCACACCGCGCCGTCCGCGTCGACGCTGCGCAGTTCCACGCCGTCGACCGGGCCGCCCACACTGCCGTCGGGGTCCTGCGCCCGGGTGCGGGTGCCGGTGCCGATCTCGGACATCCCCCACACCACGACCAGTTCGCAGGCGAGCGCCGCCCGCACCCGCACGGCGAGCGCGGGCGCGACCGCGGCGCCCGCCGTCCGCACCTGGTGGGGGGCGAACCCCGCCGACCCCTCCGACGACTCCAACCGGCCCACGACGTCCCACAGTTGCGTGGGGACGGCGAAGACGACGCGCGGGTCGTGCTCCCGGGCCAGGGCCAGGAAACGGTCCGCGTCCCAGTCGGTGAGCACGACCTGCCGGCAGGCGGTGGACAGCGCCGCGTGCACGGCCTGGAGGCCGAACAGATGGGTCATCGGGCAGGCCGTGAGGACCGTGCCCGCGAAGGCGTCGGCGGCCTCGGCGGTCACGGCCGCGGTGTTCGACAGCAGGCCGTCGTGGCTGTGCAGACACAGCTTGGGCCGCGGCGAGGCCGTCCCGGACGACGGGACCAGGACGAACGGAAGGTCGGGGGTGACCTCCACCGGCCGGGGCCCGCTGCCCGCCCAGGCCGCCAGCAGCCCGTCCAACGAACCGATCCCCGGCTCCGCACCGCCGGCCGCCGGCCCGCCGGCCAGCAACACCCCGCGCAGCGACGGCACGCCGTCCAACAGCGCACGGGCCGTCGCCGGACCCTCGCCCTCGGCGCCCGACAGGACGAGGAGGACGGGCTCCGCGCGGTCCAGCAGCGCGCGGACCTCACCCACCGCGGTGCCCTGGTGCAGGGGCAGCAGCACCGCCCCGACGGCCGCGACCGCCAGGTGCAGGGTCTGCAACTCCCAGCTGTTCGGCAGCCGCACCGCCACCACGTCGCCGGGCGCGACGTGCGACTCCTGGAGGCCGCGGGCCAGCGCGTCGACGTCCGCCCGCCACTCGGCCCACGTCCACGAGCGGTCCCCGTCGACGAGGGCCACCGCATCGGGCGCGGACGCCACGGCGGACGCGAACACCTCGGGGAGCGTGCGGCCCCCCGGTGTGCCGGTGCCGTCGGACGGCGGGTCGATCACATAGTCATCGGTGTGGACGGGCACCATCACTCCCGGATGTCGAGCGCTTGCGTCGGTTGGGGGATCCGGCAGGTGGATCGCCCGGTGCGGGCGTCAGCCCTCGTGTGCGGTGATCGCCCCGGAGGGGCACAGCGCCGTCGCGATGCGGACCTTGGCCGCCTCGTCGGGGCCGGGCGCGGCGAGCAGGGTGACGATCCCGTCCTCGTCCTGGTCGAAGACCTGTGGCGCGGACAGCACGCACTGGCCCGCGCCCACGCAGCGCTCCGAATCGATGGTGATACGCATGCCGATGTCTCTCCTGCAAGGGGATCGGGGTCCACCGGCGGCCACTGGCGCACCGGGCGGACGGGACTGGCCTTCCGTTGGCGGGACGGTGCCTACCAGCGGACGGGAAGCTGCTCCAGGCCGTAGAGCACGCCGTCGTACTTGATGCTCAAACCCTCATCGGGAACGGCGAGTCGGATGTCGGGAATGCGCTCGAAGAGCTTGCGGTAGGCGATCTCCATCTCGACCCGCACCAGGTTCTGGCCCAGGCACTGGTGGATCCCGTAGCCGAACGCCACGTGATGACGGGCGCTCCGGGAGGGGTCGAACATGTGCGGGCACTCGAAGGCGCTCGTGTCGTGGTTGGCCGCGGCGATCAACGGCACGATGCCGTCGCCCGCCTTGATGAGCTGCCCGCCGATCTCGACGTCCTCGACCGCCACCCGCAGGGACACGATGTCGGCGACCGAGTGGAAGCGCAGGGTCTCCTCCACCGCCCGGTCGTCACCGATCCACTGGGGGTTCCGCAGCAGCGTGACGACGCCCAGCGCGATGTTGTTGGCCGTGGTCTCGTGGCCGGCGATGAGCAGCAGCATCAGCACGCCCGACAGCTCGTGCGGTGCGATCGAACCGGCTGCCAGCAGCCGGCTGATGAGGTCGTCGCCGGGCCACTTCGCCTTGATGCCCACCAGCCGCTTGATGTAGCGCAGCAGCTCCTTGACGGCGGTCTCGCGCTGCGCGTCGGTCGAGGCGCGGAGCGAGACCAGGGTGCGGGTCCGCGACTCGAAGAAGTCGCGGTCGGAGGGCGGCACGCCGAGCAGTGTCGAGATCACCAGGGACGGCACGGGCAGCGCGTAGTCCGCGACGAGGTCGGCGGAGTTGCCCGCGGCCAGCATCGCGTCGAGGCGCTCCTCCACCGTGCGCTCGATCGCCGGGCGCAGCCCCCGGATGCGCCGCACGGTGAATTCGGGGATGAGGGCCTTGCGGAACCGGTCGTGTTCGGGGGAGTCCAACCCCACGAACCAGCCGGGGATCTGCTCCTGCGTGGGCACGCCCACCGTCCCGACGTTGGGGAAGCCCTTGTGCGAGGGGTTGGAGCTGATCCTGGAGTCGGTCAGCACGGCGCGCACGTCCTCGTGCCGGGTGACCAGCCACGCCCGGGCGCCGTTGGGCAGGCGCGAGAGGACCAGCCCCTGGTGGTCGCGGTACCCGTCGTAGTCGGGCGGCGGGAAGGGCACGCCGGGTTTGCGGGTGGGGAAGTCCACCACCACCGGATCCGAGTGCGTCATGAACGGAATTTCCTCTCTCCGACGGGGTCGATCAACGGACGCCGTAGAAGGCCCGGATCTTGCTGACGATGAAGTCCTGGTCGGCGGGGGACAGGTCGGTGTGCGTGGGCAGGTAGAGCCCGTCCTCGGCGAACTCGCTGGCCTTGAGCGACGGCCAGTCGGGGTCGAAGTACATGGGCTGCCGGCTCATCGGCTTGAAGAAGAGCCGGGTCTCGATGGAGTGGTCGGCCAGGAACGCCTGGAGCTCCGCCCGGCGTTCCGCCCGGAGGTCGTACATCCACAGCACGTCCCGCGGGGGCATCAGCGTGATGCCGGGGACGTCGGCCAGCCCCTCGTCGTAGTGCTTCTCGATCCTGCGGCGCACTTCGAGGATCTCGTCGAGGCGTTCGGTCTGCGCCAGGGCCACAGCGGCCTGCATGGCCGTGATGCGGTAGTTGTACGCCAACTTCTTGTGCAGGAAGCTGTGGTCCTTGGTGAAGGCCATCGCCCGCAGGTGCGCGATCTGGTCCGCGAGCTTGGGGTCGTCGGTGAGGCAGATGCCGCCCTCGCCGGCCGTGATGATCTTGTTGGCGAACAGCGAGTAACAGGCGATGTCCCCGGTCGGCCGGACGCCGTGCGCCTCGGCGCTGTCCTCCACGACCTTCAGGTTGTACTGGAACGCGATGTCCATGATCGCGTCCATGTCGCAGCGCCGCCCGTAGACGTGGACCGGCATGAGGACCTTCGTCCGCGACGTGATCTTCTCTTCGATGCGTGAGACGTCGATGTTGAGGTCGTCTCCGCAGTCGACGAACACCGGAGTGGCACCCGTGTACGTCACCGCCCACGCGGAGGCCACCATCGTGAACTCGGGGACGATCACCTCGTCGCCGGGACCGACTCCCAGGGCGCGGAGCGCCAAGGTCAGTGCGGTCGTGCCGGACGAACAGGCCACGCCGTGCGCGGTCCCGTTGTAGTCGGCGAAGGCCTGCTCGAAACGCCGGACCATCGGCCCCTGCGACGAAATCCACCCGTCCTCGACCGTCGCGGTCAGGTACTCCAGCTCGCGTCCGTTCAAAGCGGGCCGGGAAACGGGATATGTGAACGACATCCGCTACCTCATCCTCTTCGTATTTCCACACGCCCGACGCGCGCGCACGGGCTTCTTCACTGGTGGGCCCCGGCGAGAACCGGCAGCCCGAGGATCAGGTCGGCGGCTGCCGCCCGACCGCCCGCCGCCCGCTGCAGAGCACCGAGTCGCTCCGCGTTCCTGCGGAAGGAGGGGGTTTCCAGCACGCGGGTCAACTTGTCGACCACGTCATTGACGTCCATGTCCCGAGGCTGGTCGAGGGTCAGGCTGATGCCGAAGTCCCGGCCCCGCACCGCCTGGTCGTAGCAGTCCACCCACAACGGCCGGACCACCAGGGGCTTTCCGAAATACATGCCCTCGTTGTAACCATTGCCGCCGGCGTGCGTGAAGAACACCTTCACGTTCGGATGCGCCAGCACGTCCAATTGGGAGGGCACCCAACTCTCGATGCGCAGATTGCCCGGCAGCGTCTCCTTCGGCGGCAACAGGTGCTGCTGCTCCGACGGCAGCTTCCACAGCACCTGATGCCGTCCTTCGAGGCGCCGGGCCACCTCCACCATGGAACTCACCTGATCCCGGGTCAGCCGGGTGATCGTCCCGAACCCCGCGTAGACCACCGAGGTCTGCGCGTCCAACCAGGTCGACAGCTCCTCGTCGTCCGGAGCCTCCGGCAGGGGCGGCACCATCGTCCCGACCAACCGCATCTGCGACGGAATGCGCACCGGATAATCCAGCTCGGCAATCGAATTGCACAGCACCAGCTCGGCGCTTTCGATCCGCTCCATCGGGCTCATCGACGACAGCCCGTGCTCCTTCCGCCGCCGGGTGTCCTGCGCCACCACCTTGCTCATCCGCGGCGCGAGGAACAGTGCCAGCGTCCGCCACTTGAACAACTGGTTGCTGATCTGCTGCGCCAACGTCATGCGATACGGCAGTCCGGTGTGCGGGACGGGAAAGCCCCACGGCGTGTATCCCTTCCCGAACGGCGTGAAAGCCGTCAGCACGTTGCTCGGTGCGAACGGCACGCTCAACACGAAGGGAATTCCCCGCGAGATGGCCAGCTCGATGCCGAACCCGCTGATGCAGTCGATGACCATCAAAGCCGGCTGGACCTCGTCGACGATGGCCGCCAGTTTCCGGAACTTCGCATCCTGCGCCGCCGGCACGAACGAGTGCCTGATGACCGCGCGATGCGCCTTGAACCGCGACGACTGGGTGATCTCCCGGTAGACCTCGTCGCTCCACGTCACCGCGGACAGCTCGCTGACGACCTCCCCCAGCGAGCCGAATTCCACCGGGGAGCCCACCGAAATCCGCTTCACGTCCGCACGCCGCGGCTCATCGGTGGCGAACCAGAGGTCCGGCACGTTCCGCCGGGAGAGTTCCTCGGCGAGGACGAGCAGCGGGTTGGCCAGCCCACTTTCCGGAAGACTGACGAAAAGGATCGGCCGTCGGGCGGAGTCCATGGATTCCCTTTCAGCGAGGACGGACGGGGTTAGGCGAGCACGCCCCTGCGCGGATCGACTGGCCGCACCTCTCTTTGATCTCACGCCGGTCACCGGAAAATCCGTAGACCCGGGTTTGGGCCCCGGCGCAGGCCCGGACGCCACGACGCCCCTGGTCGACAGGGGCGTCGTCGGGCGCGCCCTGGGGCGCGCCCGATGGGTCAGCGGACAGAACACCTAGGCAGCGGTGCGCACGTCCTCCGCGATGACCCGTTCGATGTTCCGCTCGGCCAGCGCCGTGATGGTCACGAAGGGGTTGACCCCGATGGACCCCGGGATGAGCGCGCCGTCGGTGACGTAGAGGTTGTGGTAGCCCGCGACCCGGCCGTAGTCGTCGGTGGCCTTGCCCAGGACGCAGCCGCCGAGCGGGTGGTAGCAGAAGTCGTCGGCGAAGTTCTTCAGTTGCGGCCCGAACAGGTCGTAGCGGTACATCGTCGTGTTGGCCTTGTTGATCCGGTCGAACAGCGACTTCGCGGCCGCGACCGCGGGCGCGTTCTGCTCGCGGGTCCAGCGCAGCATCGCCCGGTCGGTGGCCTTGTCGTAGACGAAGGAGCCGCGCTCGGGGTTCTTGGTGATCGCCAGGTAGAGGCTCACCCAGGTCTCCAGACCGGCCGGCATCGGCGCGATCTCCGCGAAGACCGGGGCGTCGGGGTTGTCCCAGTCGTCGATCCCCAGGGCGGGGATCGACGACTGGTGGGCACCTGTGGGATTCCACACGTGGTTGGCCCGCCCGGTCATGATGTTGCCGTTGGGACCCCAACCCTCCCCGACCTCGGCGTTGAGGTGGGGCAGCGCGCCGGTGTCCCGGGCCCGCACCAGCAGCTCGGTCGAACCGAGGCTGCCGGCGCCGAGGAACAGGTGACGGCAGGCGATCTCCTTGTGGGCGATGACCGTGCCGTTGGCGTCGCTCTGGTCCACGGACAGCACGTAACTGCCGTCCGCCTGCTGCCGGATCGCGGTGACCCGGTGCAGCGTCTCGATGGTGACCTTTCCGGTGCCGAGCGCGGCGGCCAGATAGGTCTTGTCCAGGCTCTGCTTGCCGTGGTTGTTGCCGTAGATGACCTCGCCCGCCAACGCCGACTTGGGTGCCGTACCGGCCGCCTCGCGCTGCATGTGGTCGAAGTCGTAGACGTTGGGGACGAACGTGGTGCTGAGGCCCGCCTTGCCCGCCTGCTCGCGGGAGACCCGCGCGAAGTTGTACCACTCGGTCTTCTCGAACCAGGCCGGATCGATGTGGTTCACCTTGAGTGCGGCGTTGGCGCGCGGGAAGTACCGCTCGTACATCTGCGCGGCGTCCACCTGCGGGAGCACTTCCTCGAAGTACGCGCGCTTCGGTACGACCGCCATGCCGCCGTTGACCAGCGAGCCACCGCCGACGCCCCGCCCCACGTACACCGACATCTGGTCGAAGTGCACCCTGTCCAGCACGCCCGCGTACGGTTCGATGTCCCGGTTGATCACGTCGAGCCACAGGAACGAGCCGAGCGGGGCCTCGGTGCGCGACTTGAACCAGCTGGAGCGGCGGTCGGGGGTGAGCATGCCGCAGAAGACGTTGCCGTCCTCCGCGGGCTTGTTCCACAGCTGGCCCATTTCGAGCATGAGCGTCTCGACCCCGGCCTCGCCGAGCCGCAGCGCGGACACCGCGGCGCCGTATCCGGTGCCGATCACCACGGCCGGCACCAACGAGCCGCTGTCGGCCCGCGGACTGCGCTTGTCGGCGGCCGCGGCGCGCGGTGCGGCGGAGATCGTGGTCAGGCCGGTGACGGCGGCACCACTGAGGGCTGCCAGTCCGAGCAGACGACGCCGCGACAGATGCTGGTTCTGCTGGTTCTCGAACACGTTGCTGGTACCTGGCCTTCGCCGTCAGGGCTGTCCCCGCAGGGCTGGTCCGCGGGGGCCGTCCCGGGGGGACCGCGGGCCGTCCGGCAACCCGAGCCACCGCGCGCCACCATCCTGATCACGAAAGTCTGCGGGAAATGCCAGAGGTTTCAGGGCCGTTGACCGACTAGACTCCGGCGCCCTCCGGTGCCGGGCCGGCGGCCCGCGCGGTGTCGGCCGTGCCTTATACCGATGTGTGGTCCGCAGCGGAATGCAAGCCTCCGAACTTGCCCACCAAGGAGTGAAACCGCGGATGCCGAACCGTTTCTCCTGGTGATGCTCTCCGGGTGTTGACCAACGCCTGGTGGCGCCGCGCCGCCACCACCACAGCCCTGATCATCGCAGCCGTCCTCCCCGCCGCCTCGACGACGGCGATAGCCGATCCGGCTCCGCGCCCCGCCCCGGCCCCCGCCGCGCGGCCCGCCGCGACCGCGTTCGACGCCGCTCCGCCGAAGCTCCCCGAACCGCCGTCCGCTGCGGTGGCGCGCGCCGAGCTCGCCACGCTGCACGTCGCCGCACCGCACTCGATGAACGGCTACAGCCGCGCGAAGTTCCCGCACTGGATCAAGCAGCACGGGGAGTGCGACACCCGTGAGGTGGTCCTCGCCCGCGACGGCGAGGACGTCAAGCAGGACGAGAAGTGCCGGGCCATCTCCGGGACGTGGTTCAGCGAGTACGACGCGAAGGTCTTCCACGTCTCCGGTCAGCTCGACATCGACCACGTCGTGCCGCTGGCCAACGCCTGGCGCTCCGGTGCCGACGAGTGGACCACCCCCGAGCGCCGGACGTTCGCCAACGACCTGGTGCACTCCCAGCTCATCGCGGTGTCCGCCTCCTCCAACCGGCAGAAGGGCGACCAGTCACCGGACCAGTGGGCCCCGCCGCGGCACGCCTACTGGTGCACCTACGCCCGGGCCTGGACCGACGTCAAACACCTCTACCACCTGAACATCACCGAACCGGAGAAGGCCAAGCTCTCCGAGATGCTGGACACCTGCGAACAGTGACCCTCCCCGCACCCGACGCCCATACCGACCGGGTCATCGCCGGACCCGGCGGTGCGATGACGGTCCAGGTCGGTGTCATCACCGGCGATCTGACCGTCACCACCACCGACCGGGGCGACGGCACGGCCGCGGTCGTCATCCAGTACACCGGCGCCGAGGAGCACTACGACCTCGAAGGCGGCCCGGTCCGGGTGCCGGCCGGCGGCGTGGCCGCGCTGCACCGGTCGGTGCTGGCCGCGGTCCGCGCCGGCGGCGCCGCCCGGATGCCGGGGACCACCCCGGAGCCCTGACCGAAACCGAGGCGAGACCCGACGGGGGCCCGGTCGACCGACCGTGCCCCCGTCTTCGCATCCGCGAAGCGCATCAGCCTCGGGCCGCCGTGACGGACCGCTCGTCGGCGTCCGCCAGCCAGAAGGAGCGTGGCGGCAGGAGGAGTTCGAGGGCCGCCGGCGGAACCTGGAACCAGTGCTGCCAGCCGTGCACCAACAGCGACAGCACCCGGCCCACCCGCCGAGGCGCCGGTCGCCTCCTCGCCGGGCACCGACGCGATGCCGAGCACGAGGTGGTGGACGCCGATGGCGACACAGGCCACCCCCATCGTCCACGCCAGTGACTTGAGGGCCTTCGCCCTGCCCCTGCGCACCGTCTCTTCCTCGTCCCGCGCGCGGTCCTGTCGTGCGGCGGGGCGTTCCGTCGTGCTGCGGGCGTTCCGGTCGGTCGTGAAGTGGCGGGTGGGTGGTGCGCCGGTAGGGAAGGGGCCGGCTCGTATACACATCT
>LIQL01000103.1 GCA_001418405.1 Streptomyces diastatochromogenes
TGCCGCACCCGACCCCGCTGCGGACGACCACCGGCGAGCGGTCAGCGGACGCCCGGCCCGCACCGCCCGCCCCCGGTCAACGGGCGTACCCCATCCGCCGGGAGAGTTCCGCGCCGGCGGCGACGGTGCGTTCGACCACCTCCGGCAGCCGCTCCTCGTCCAGCCGGTACGCGGGCACCGACACGCTGATCGCGCCGATCACCGAGCCGTCGTGCGCCCGCACCGGCGCCGCGACCGCACGCAGTCCGAGCTCCAGCTCCTCCACGGCCACCGCGAAGCCCCGCTCGACCACCTCGGCCAGCTGGTCGCGCAGCTCCCCCGCGGAGGTCACCGTCCGCTCGGTCAGCCGGGGCAACTTCCGTGCCAGTACCGCCTCGCGGACCGGTGGCGGCTGGTACGCGAGCAGCGCCTTGCCGCTGGAGGTGGCGTGCAGCGGGGTCCGCCGGCCGAGCCAGTTCTGGGCGGTGACCGAGGCCGGGCCGCGGGCCTGCATGATGTTGACCGCGGCGTCGCTCTCCAGGACCGCGATGTTGACCGTCTCCCCCAGTTCGTCGGCGAGCGTCCGGCAGATCGCCGCACCCTCCTGGGAGATGTCCAACCGGACGGCCGCGGCCCCGGCCAACCGCAACACCCCCGCGCCGAGGTAGTACTTGCCGCGCTCCTGTTCCTGGGCGACCAGGCCGCGGTTCTCCAGCACGCCCAGCAGCCGGAACGCGGTCGACTTGTGCACGCCCAACTCCTCGGCGATCTCGGTCACCCCGGCCTCGCCGAGTCTGGCCAGGATCTCCAGCACGGTCACCGCCCGGTCCACCGACTGCACCGCGCTCGCCGCGCCCCGGGGCGGTTTTCCCGCCACCGTGCGGTGCGCCGTGCGGCCCGTCCTGCCTGCCGGCTGCTTCTCCGCCCGCGCCTCCGCCTTGGCCGTTTTCGTCATAGGTCCGTGTCACCACCCAGCTCGCTGCCACCAGCCAGCCGGCCCGATCGGGTCGGCTTTGACGGAGACCGCTTGACGCGCCGGTCCCCCGTCGGGATTCTGTTGCGCATAACGCTCTGTCGTGCGGATTACGAAACTCGATAGTCCCGAACAGTAACAGGGGGGCCCAGTGATACCCGTCTGCCACCTCGCTGATCTGCCCGCCGGCGAGTCCGTTCGCCTCGACACCGCACCTCCGATCGCGGTCTTCAACGCCGACGGAGAGCTGTACGCCATCGACGACACCTGCACCCACCAGGACGCCTCGCTCGCGGACGGCTGGCTGGAGGGACGTCTGGTCGAATGCCCGCTGCACGCCGCTTCATTCGATCTCCGCACCGGGGCGGCGACCTGCCTGCCGGCCCGTCACCCGGTCCGCACCCACCCCGTGACGGTGGCGGACGGCGTGGTCTACGTCCACCTCACCGCCGAGGAAGGGACCGCCGCATGAAGTCGGTCGCCGTCATCGGAGCGTCACTGGCCGGGCTGCACGCCGCGCGGGCGCTGCGCGCGCAGGGCTACGACGGGCGCCTGACGCTCGTCGGGGCGGAACCGCACCGCCCCTACGACCGCCCGCCGCTGTCCAAGGAGTTCCTCACCGCGCCGGGCGCCGCGGACGGCGCCGAGGACCCGTCCGCGGCGACCCGGCTCGACCTCACCGACGCCGAGGAGGTCGCCGCACTCGACGCGGACTGGCTGCTGGGGACCGGGGCCACCGCCCTGGACCCCCGGCACCGCACCCTCCACCTCACCACCGGCCGCACCCTCACCACCGACGGCGTCGTGCTGGCCACCGGCGCCGCCCCGCGCCGCCTGCCCGGTCCCGCGCCGGCCGGCTCGCACGCCCTGCGCACCCTGGACGACGCCCGCGCGCTGCGCGCCGACCTGACCCGCGGCGGCCAGGCCCGGGTCGTGGTCATCGGCGGCGGGTTCATCGGCGCCGAGGTCGCCGCGTCGTGCGCCGCGCTCGGCCACCACGTCACCGTCGTCGAGGCCGCACCGCTCCCCCTCGTTCCCCAACTCGGTCACGCCATGGCCGCGTTGTGCGCCCGACTGCACGGCGACCACGGGGTCGCGCTGCTCACCGGCACCGGCGTCCGGAGCCTGCGCAGTGCGGGCGCCGACGACCGGGTCACCGCCGTGGAACTCGCCGACGGCCGGCTGCTCCCCGCCGACGTCGTCGTCACCGGCATCGGCGTCCGCCCCGCCACCGCCTGGCTCGAAGGCTCCGGCCTCCCGCTCGACGACGGGGTGCGCTGCGACGCCGGCTGCGTCACGCCGATCCCCACCATCGTGGCCGCCGGCGACGTCGCCCACGTGGCCGGCGCCCGCGCCGAACACTGGACCAGCGCCACCGAACAGGCCGCCACCGCCGTGCACAACCTGCTCGCCGGCCGAACGGCCCGCACCCACGGGGCACTTCCGTATTTCTGGTCCGACCAGTACGGCGTCCGCATCCAGTTCGCCGGCCACCGGGCGCCCGGCGACGTGCCGCGCATCGTCGAGGGCTCCCCGGACGACCGCAGCTTCCTCGCCCGCTACGAACGCGACGGGCGCACCACCGCCGTCCTCGCCCTCAACCGCGCGCGCCCCTTCCTGCGCCTGCGCCGCGAACTCGCCCGCGCCGCCGAACCGGCGCGCACCGGCTGACCGACCCACGCCCGCCACGCCTGGACGCGGCGGGAGGCGTGCCGAGGCCACGGCGCGACGGCGAAATCGGGGGGTGGCGAGGGACGTTGGCGGACATAATCGGCGCCATGACCGCCAACGTCCCCGACACCGCCTCCGGGCGGGTCACCCCACGAGGTCCCTGGCTGGCACCCGGCATCGTGGTGATCACCGGTATCCAGGCCGCCGGCAAGTCCACCGTGGCGCAGGCACTCGCCGAGCGCCTGCCGCGAGCGGTGCACCTGCGCGGAGACGGCTTCCGCCGGAACATCGTCCGGGGCCAGGTCGGCATGACCCCGGACGCCGGGCCGGAGGCCCTCGCCCAACTCCGCCTGCGGCACCGGCTGACGGCCACCTGCGCCGACGCGTACGCCCGGGCCGGGTTCACCGTGATCGTGCAGGACATCCTCCTGGGCGAGCACCTCGCCCGGCTGGCCGACGACATCGTGACCCGCCCGCTGGCCGTCGTCGCGCTGCTGCCCGACCCGGAGGCGGTTGCCGCACGGGAGGCCGGCCGCCCCAAGACCGCGTACGGGCCGGACTGGAGCGTGCGGGACCTGGACGTGCTGCTGCGGTCCGAGACGCCCCGGGACCTCGGGCTGTGGCTGGACACCTCGCGGCAGACCGTCGACGAGACGGTGGACGCCCTCCTGGAACGGGCCTGGGCCGAAGGGGCGGTGGCCTGACGGACGCCGGTGACGGACGGGCCGGGCGGCACCCCATGCCCCCGAATGTGCGTCAGCAATCTCACGGGCGGGCCGGCCCCCGCGGGCGCGGCAGTGGCCGTGGACGGCCCGGGGGCGACGCCGTCCACGGCCACCGGTCCGTCAGCGCAGGGCCATCACGTTGGTGGCCTTCGCGCCGTGCACGTCAAAGATGACCTGCTTGCCGACGTCGGTCGTCTGGGTCTCCATCCCCGAGAACGGGAGCCGTTCTCCGCGCTCGTCGGCGATGATGCCCACACAGTCGCTCTTGTTGAACAGCACGATGGTTCCCTGCGGCATCGTTTCCTCCGTGGACGGACAGATCTCGGCGGCGGGCCTCTCCCGCCGACTGCGGTGCGTAGGAAACCTATTACGGAACGTGCGCCAAGAGGGAAGGGGATGGCGGTCCTCCGGCCACGCGCGACCCAACTTGACCGAAAGTCAACCCTTGGGGATTCACTTTCGCGATCAAGCAAACATCATGGGCCACGCCCGTCCCACCGCCACCGGTCAGCAGGCGTACCGGTCCTCGGTCAACTCCCCCTGCGCCGTGGCCAACAGATGGTCGTAGCAGGACCCCGGAGCCCGCAGGCGGTAGCGCTCGCGCGAGACGCCGGTGGCGTGCCGCTGCTCGCGGGGAACGTTCTGGCGGTACGCGGCGTCGCCGGTGTAGGTGTCGTCCCGCCGCACCCAGTCGGTGCGCCGGGCGCCGCGCAGGGTAGCGCGGTGGTCGTGATCGCCCATGGTCATGGTGGTGCGCAGGCGTTCCGCGGCGTCCACGGTGGTCGCGCCGTCCATGGTGAAGGTGCGCTCGGCGCGGTGGGTCGTCGCCGGCCCGCGGCCGCGTACGGTCACCGTCTCCGCGTCCTGCCACCGCGCCCGGAGCGCGTCCGTCGTCTCGTCGGCGGTCCAGCGGTGCGTGGAGGTGGCGGCGAGCCGGCGGGTGACCGTCGTGGTGACCCGGCCGTGCGAGGTGTCGAGGTAGCCCGCGACGGTGAGCGCGTGCCCGCCCCGGGCGGTCAACCGGCGCTCGGTGCCCGGCTCGTACCGGGTCTCGTCGACCGGCGCGTCCGCCCGGTCCGTGACGAGCGCGCCGGTCACCCGCGCCGCGCCGGCGTCCCGCCAGACCAGGATGTTGGTGGGGGTGCTCCAGCCGTCCTGCCCGGCGGGCAGACCGGTGACCGACACGGCGACGCGGTGCGGCCGCCCGTCGTTCAGCAGGCCGGCGAACGGGGTGAGGTCGTACTCCAACGGCCGGACGTCGAAGGCCCGCGGGCCGGGTATCACGTACCACAGGAAGGGGTTGGACCAGCCGCCCGTCCACACGGTCGGGAAGGGCGCCGCGATGCCGGCGGGCCGGTCGTCGATCCGCACCTGCACCTCGCGGTACGGGCCGTTCCCGGCCCGGCACGAGTAGGGCACCGCGTCCGGCACCGTCAAGTACCAGAACTCCTCGCAACCGCCGCCCGATCCGGTGGCGTACACCTCGGCGACGATGCGTTCGCTGTTGCGCGGCGTGGTCAGGCTCCCCTGGTACACGCCGTCCTGGGTGTGGGCGTCCTGGAGGGTGAGGACCTCGTCGGGGGTGGCGGCCGCCTTCGTCCGGCCCTGCGCCGCGTAGAAGGTCAGCGTCACCCTGACCTTGATCACGCCGGTGTAGGTGCCGTCCACGGCGTTGCCGATCAGCATCTCGACGGGCTGCTCGGAGCGCAGCACGGAGGCGTACCGGGTGACGTCCTTCTCCACGTGCCAGGTGACGCCCTGGGGCGAGGGCTCCGGCGTGGAGGTGCGCAGGACCTCCACCCCGCCGATGTGCAGGTAGCCCAGGCGGTCGAACTGCCGCCCCGCCACGGCCCCTTCGAGCCGCAGGACGACCTTGCTCCAGCGGCGGCCGCACGGGTCGGCGGTCCCTCGTCCCCCGGGTGGCGTGTAGGTGCCCTTGTAGGGCGTGTAGTCGCGGAAGGCGGTGTCGGCAACCGTGACGCGGCAGGAGGGCGTGTCCGGCACCGGCACGGGCGGCCCCGCGGTGATCGGATCGTGCCAGTCGTTGCCGAACTCGGCGGGCGGCGCTGCGGCCACGGCCGGGACCACGCCCAGCGCCAGACCGAGGACAGCGGCGCACAATGCGAGAAGCGCTCGTCTCATGGCTCAGGAGTGAAGCGCCTCGCGCGGCCGCGCACCAGTGCCCCGTTGGCCTGATCGCTACGGGGCGCCGCAGTGCTCCCGCACCAGGCGGCCGAAGGCCCGGGCCGCGGTGCTCTCGTACGCGGCCGCCCGACGGAGCAGGACGGCGGTGCGCGCGGGCAGCGCGGGGGCGAGCGGCACGGTGCACAGCTCCGGATGCTCCCGGGTGACGCGGTCCGGCAGCACGGTGACCAGAGTGGTGCGCCGGACGACGTCGATGAGCGCGGTGAGGGAGTTGGTCTCCAGCGCGTGGGGCGGGTGGATGCCGTGTCCGGCGAGGTGCTCGTCGATCTGGGCGCGGGTGGTGAAACCGCCGGTGAAGAGGGCGAGTTCGTAGGGGCGGAGGTCCCGCATGTCGACCGGATCCGTCCGGCCGGCCAACGGGTGGCCGGTGCCGACGACGATCCCGAGCCGCTCGACGAAGAGCGTTTCGCCGGTGATCCCGGGCAGTTGGTCGCCCCGGAACGCCAGGCCCAGGTCCAGTTCGTCGGCGAGCAGTTGGGTCTCGACGGCGTCCTGGGTCGTCTCCCGGACGTCCAGGGTGACGCCGGGCCAGCGGGCCCGGAAGCGCTGGACCAACGGCCCGATCAGGTACGTGCCGAACGTCGGGGTGTGTGCGAGGCGGAGGCTGCCGCGCGAGAGGTCCTGGACGTCGAGCACGGCGCGGGTGCCGGCGTCCAGTTCCGTCAGGGCGGTGCGGGCGTGGCGCAGGAAGACGGCGCCGGCGTCGGTCGGCCGGACGGTCCGCCCGGACCGGTCGAGGAGCTGCGCGCCGACGGTGCGCTCCAACTGTCCGATCTGCTGCGAGAGGGCCGGCTGGGAGAGGTGCAGCGCCTCCGCGGCGCGGGTGAAGCTGCCGTGTTCGGCGATGGCGAGCAGCGAGCGCAGGTGCCGGAGTTCCAGGGCCATGGCAGCGACTATAAGCAGCAGCAATGGCGATCATGAGTTATCGGTCTTGGACGTTATCGGCACAGTTCGCGCAGGGTGGAAGTCCGCGCCGCCCGGGATGACCGCCCCGGGCGGTCATCCCGCAACCACCGACCACCCGTGTCACGAGGACCGCCCGTGCCCCTGCCGCAACCCGACGCCGCCCCGGCCTCCGCGCCCCCGTCCGCATCAGGCGGCACCGCGCCGCCCGGCATCCGGCGCCCGCTCGTCCTGGCCGTGTGCTGTTCGAGCCTGTTCCTCGTCAGCCTCGACAACACCGCGCTGAACGTGGCACTGCCGGCCGTCCAACGGGACCTGCACACCTCGGTCACCGGCCTCCAGTGGACCGTCGACGCCTATCTGATCGTGCTGGCCGCCCTGCTGCTGTTCTCCGGTTCGCTCGGCGACCGCATCGGCCACCGGCGGGTCTTCCGCACCGGCCTGGCACTGTTCACGACCTCCTCCCTGCTCTGTTCACTGGCCCCGGACGCCGGTTGGCTGATCGGCTTCCGGATCGTGCAGGCCGTCGGCGGCTCGATGCTGAACCCGGCGGCCATGGCGCTGCTGACCGGCGTCTTCACGGGACGCGGCGAACGGGCCCGGGCGATCGGGGTGTGGAGCACCGTCCAGGGCGTGACCATGGCGGTCGGGCCGCTGATCGGCGGACTGCTCACCGATGCCGCCGGTTGGCGCTGGATCTTCCTGATCAACCTGCCCGTCGGGCTGCTCGCGCTCGCCCTGACCGGCCGGGTCCCGGAGGCCCGCGCCCCACACGCCCGCCGGCCGGACCCCGCCGGCCAGGTCCTGGTGATGGTGCTCCTCGCCGCCCTCGTCTACGTCATCATCCAGGCTCCCGTCACCGGCTGGACGGCCCCGCCCGTGCTGGCCTGCGCGGGTGCGGCCCTGCTGGCCCTCCCGGCGCTGCTGCGGATCGAGGGCCGACGCCACGAGCCCCTCATCGAGCTGCGTTTCTTCCGTCAACCGTGGTTCACCGCCGCCGTGTTGGGCGCGGTGCTGGCCTTCGCCGCGATGGGCGGCTTCCTCTTCCTCGCCGCCCTGTACTGGCAGAACGTCCGTCACCTCTCCGCCTGGGAGGCGGGGCTGCGGCTGCTCCCGATGGCGGTCATGACGATCGTCTGCCCACCGCTCGCGGGCCGTCTGACCGCCGTCCACGGGCCGCGCCCGCCGCTGCTCGCCTCCGGCGCCGCCACCGCGCTGAGCGGACTGCTGTGCGCCGCCTTCGACGCCCAGGCCCACGGCCCGCTCCTGATCACCGCCTACGCCCTCTTCGGCATCGGCTTCGGCCTGATCAACGCCCCGATCACGCACACCGCGATCTCCGGCGTGCCCCGCGAACAGGTCGGCGTCGCCTCGGCGCTCACCGCCACCAGCCGGCAGGTCGGCAACGCGCTGGGCGTCGCGGCCATCGGCGCCGTCCTCGCGGCGGACGCCCCCGCCGGCGGCACGGCGGCCTTCCTGCGCGCCGCCCGCCCCGCCTGGTGGATCATCACCGCGTGCGGGGCCGGCGTCCTGGTCCTCGCCTGGCTCCTGGTCCGCCCGCCGGGCGGTGCGGCACGGCAGGACCGCCCCGTAGCGTCCGCCGCCTGACGCGGCAGCGCCCGCCTACCCGAAGAACTCCCGGCACGCGTCGAGGCCGTGCACCTCGACCGGAACCGTGCGGTGCGCTTCCCAGGAGGCCCGGTCCAGGCGCAGCCGTTGCAGCGTGCGGACGGCGCCCCGCACCGCCGCCGTGCTCACCCCGTCCGGCGCGTAGCCGAGCTTCTCCGACACGCGGAGCGAGGCCGGGTTGTCGGTCATCGCGGCGGAGGTCACGGCCCGCGCGCCGAGGCCGGCGAAGGCAAGGTGCAGCGCGGCCGCCCGCATCTCCGTGCCGATGCCGCGGCCCTGGTGCGCCAGGCCGAGCCACGAACCCGTCTCGACCTCGCGGGTCACGGCGAAGTCGGTGGCGGAGAGGTCCTGCCGGCCGACCACCCGGCCGTCGCAGCGCACGGCCAGACTGAGCGTCCACTCCTCGGGGCGCCAGTTCGCGACGGTGCCGAGCACGTGCTGGAACGTCGCCCGCCCGCGCTCCTGGGGGGTGCCGTCGGTCCACGGCACCGTGAAGGGCGTCCGGCCCTCGTCGTGCACACCCGCGGCAGCGACCGCGGCGAGCTCGTCCAGCGACATCAGACCGGGCAGCCCCAACTCAAGGCGCGGCGTGGTGATCCGCAGGCGGTACGGGGGCCAGGCACGCAGGTCCATGACGGGAGCCTGCCAAGTCGGCGGGCGGAGGTCCAGCGAATTCGGGCGACCCCCGTGAGCCGCCTCACACCGCGCCGGACGGCCGGGCCGTGCCACGCGGGCCGCCGTGCGGTCCGGCCGCGGCTTCCCCTCCCTGCCCCGCCGGCGCCTCCGGCCCTCCCTCGTCCGTCACGCGGGTGCGCCGGTCCGGGGTGAGCGGAAGGCCGTCGTTGCCGGCGGGGTTCGGGGGCGGTCCTAGCGCTCGGGCTGGTGCGCCTCCCGGGTGTGCTGGTAGGTCCACAGTTCACGGAACAGGCCGTCCTGCGCGACCAGTTCGGGGAAGGTGCCCTGCTGGACGACGCGGCCCTTGTCCAGTACCAGGATGCGGTCGGCCACGGCCACGTTGGTCAGCCGGTGGGTGATGAGGACCACCGCGCGGGTCGCCGCGATCTGGCGCAGACCGGCGAAGATGCGGTGCTCGCCGAGCGGGTCGAGCGCCGAGGTCGGCTCGTCCAGGACCAGCAGTCCGGCCGGCCGGTGGAACGCCCGGGTGAGGGCGATCCGTTGCCACTGCCCACCGGACAGTTCCTGTCCGCCGAGCCAGTCGCGGGCCAGCACCGTGTCGAGCCCGGACCGCAGTTCGGTGACCACCTCGTCGGCGCCGGACCGCGCACAGGCGTCGTGCACGTCGGCGTCGCCGCCCTCGGTGGGCCGGCCCAGGGTGATGTTCTCGCGGGCGCTCAGCGGCCAGCGCGCGTATTCCTGAGGCACCAGCGCGACGTGCGACCACATGGCGTGCGGATCGAGGTCGTCGGTGGGGACGCCGTCCCAGGTGACCGCGCCGGTGGTCGGCAGGTACAGCCCGCTGAGCAGCTTGGCCAGTGTCGTCTTGCCGCTGCCGTTGTAGCCGACCAGGGCGACGACCTCGCCGCGCCGCACGTCGAACGAGACGCCCCTCAGCGCGTCGTTGGCGGCCTCCTCATAGCGGAAGACGAGGTCCTCGACGCGGATCTCGCGCGGGGCCGCGGGCACGAGGGTGCCGCGGCGCATCCGGAAGCCGCCGGCCTCCGCGAGGAACTCCGACCAGTCGTCCATGTAGAGCCCGGTGCGCATGATGCGGGCGCCGCCGGCGACCAGGCCCCGCAGCGCCGTCCCGACCGTCTGCAACGCGAACACCGCGGTGCCGGCGTGCCCGACGCTCATCCGGCCGGTGGCCAGCAGCCACACCACCGTGCCCCAGACGACCGCGGACGCCAACCCGCCGCACACCGCGCCCACCGCGGACATCCGGGCCCCGGTGTTCGCCGCGCGCCGGTCGGCGCGGTTGATGCGCTCGGTGATCTGCCGGTAGCGCCCGACGAGGAAGTCGGCCATGGTGCCGGCCCGGACCTGGTCGGCGGCGTACCGGTCGCAGACGTGCCACCGGAGGATCGACAGCAGACGGTAGTCCCCGCCGGCCCGCAGCCGCGCCAGGTAGCGCACCCGGGCCGCGCCCACCTGCGCCACCGCCTGGGGCAGGCTGGCCAGCGCCAACAGCGGCAGCAGCGCCGGGTGCAGCGCGGTCAGCACCGCCGCGCCGGCGGCCAGGGAGGCGACCGAGGCGATCAGGTCCTGGCCCTCCCCCACCAGGTCCTGGACGATCTCGGCACCGCGGTCCGCCGCCTCCTTGCGGTGGGTGAATCCGGGCGCGTCGTAGGCCGACAGTTCGACCTCGGTGACCGCCTGCAACAGCCGGAGTTCGGCCTCCCGGGACATCTGCGGCCCCAGGCGGGACGACAGCCACACGACCACGATCCCGAGGGCCGACCGCACTCCGGCGGCGGCGGCCAGCAGGACCACCGACGGCCAGGCCCCGAGCAGCCGGCCGTAGATGTCCCCGCCGGACAGCAGGGCGGTGATCGTCCCGCTGACCGCCAACAGTCCCAGCGCCTGCATCGCGCCGGAAGCGGCCTGGCAGACCAACAGCCCCAGCGCCGCCCACCGGTCGATCCGCCAGGCCAGGGCGACCGAGCGGCGCACCAGCCGCGGCAGCCGCCGAGCCATGTCCACCAGCCGGATCTGCCGCGCCGCCCGTTCCCGGCTGCCCGTCCGGTCGACGTACTGCAACTCCTCGCCGTTGGGCCTCACTTCACCGGCCACCGGCCCGGGTTTCTCCTTCGTCGTACGATCCGCCACGCCGACTCGCCTGATCCGCATCGTCCTCGTTCCCCTTCCACGGTCATCGGCTGGTGCCCGCCGGCGCGGCACGGTGGGGCCGCCGGCTCCGTGGCCGGGGCCGGGCCGGTCCCGCGGCGTCAACCACGCGCCGCGCCGGCCCGCGCCGCCACGGACGCGTTCGAACGGAACCGGCCCCCGCGCGGACACGGGACGCCCGGCACCCGCTCGCCCTCCGAGGCGCACGAGGGGCACAGGTGCCCTAAAGAACGGACCGCCCCGGCCCCCGTAACGGGCGATCCGGGAGCAGTCGATGCACGTACGTTCCCCTCGCGCACCGCAGGCCATGGGGGACCTGGCGACCGGGCACCGACGACCACTCGAACAGCGCGGGTCACTCGTGCGGGGTATTGCGGGCCGCTGCCGGCAGGCGGCCCGCGGGCCCGTGCGCCACCACCGCCGGGCGTCCCGGGCCGCGGCCGGCGAGCAGCGCGTAGCGGACCCGGCTGACCTCCGCCCCCATCGCCTCCGCGGTCTCCTCCACCGAGTAGCCGAGCACGTCGTGCAGGACGAACGCGTCGTATTCCAGGGCGGGATGGCGCAGCCCCACCCGCTCGAAGAGCCTCGGCGTCAGGTCCGCCGGATCCAGTCCGGTCCCGCCGCTTCGCGCGCGTATCCGGGCGCTCACCACGGTCCAGGCACAGGCCGCCGGGTTGGGCCGACGGACGATGTCGGCCCACCGGATGGCGACCTCCCCCATCGCCTCCCCCAGGACCCGGGACGCCGCCGGCTCCGCCGCGTGGGCCAGGGCGTAGCCGAGGTAGCGCGCGCCGTGCAGGGCGTAGAGGGCCTCGAAGGCCGGCGGCAGGGTGACCGCGGGCGGGACGACGGGACGACGGCCGGCCGGGACCGGCGCGCGGAAGGGGGCCGGCGCCCTCATCCGAACGCCTCCGCCCGCGGCGTACGGCGCTCGGAGACCAACCCGCAGGTGAAGCGGGAGAGTTGGGTGAGTCGGGCGTGGTCCCAGAGCGGACGGATGTCGTCGGGGCGGCCGTGCAGCACGCCGACGACCGCACCGACGGTCTCCCAGTCCGGCACCAGGGAACCGTGCAGCAGACCGTTGACCTCGCACTCGGTGAGGGCGTGCCCGCTGGAGCGGCAGATCGCGGCGGGGTCCGGGCACGCGGCGGACAGGTACAGCCCGCGCAGCGCCGCGTGCAGGCTCCCGGCCCGGGCCAGGCGCCGTCCGTGGGCGGCGTCCCACAGCGGCCGGACGGTTTCCGGATCACCGCCGCAGGCGTGCACCATCCGACGGGTCACCTTCCAGGAGGGGCTGCGTTCGCCCGACAGGATCCGGGAGACGTACGAGGCGCTCACCCGCGCCTCGACGGCGAGGGCCCGGAGCGTCTTGTCGCTGGCGCGCTGGAGGTGGGAGAGCGCCGAGGCGAGCGCGGTGCGGGAGTCCTGGCCCGGTGGTCCGCCGTCCGGTCCGGCCGCGCCGCCGCCCTCGGCGTCACCGCCCGCTCTTGCCCCGCCGTCGCCGCCGCCCCCGCCCTCCGGGTACGCGCGGCGCGGCGGGACGGCGCGGACGACGACGACCCGCTCCGACCCACCGGGGCCGGCTCCCCGGACGGACGGGGAGCCGGCGGCGGGTTGTCGTCGGCCGCGC
>LIQL01000104.1 GCA_001418405.1 Streptomyces diastatochromogenes
GGCCGGGCCTCTCTTCGTCCCCGTCCGGCCGGGACGCGATCAGCAGGCTCGGGGTCTTCCGCGTGGAGATGGTGGGACACGGCGTTGCTCCTCGACGGGACGGCGCCCCGGACCAGTGGACTGCGCGTGCGCCGGGGCTCGGCACAGACGCTATGCCCGGTGCGGGGGGCACCCCGTGGCTCCATGACGCTTCGTTGACGGTTAGGGGACCGGACTTGACGCGATGCTGCCGCCGGTGGCCGGGGCCCGTCGGACGGTGGCGCGATCCGGTCGCGGAGCGGTCCCGGACGGGCAACGGACCGTGACCGAAGTGGTCACCCCCTCCGTGGGGTTGCGGCCGTCCTTGACCTTGACACTGTGGGAACCACTCCACTGGAAGGCGTCATGTTCAGCATCGGAGATTTCGCCAGGTACGGCCGGGTGTCGGCCCGGATGCTGCGTCACTACGACGCCATCGGACTGCTGCCGCCGGCCCGTACCGACCCCGTCACCGGCTACCGCTCGTACGCGGCGGCCCAGCTCGCCCGGCTCAACCGCATCATCGCGCTCAAGGACCTCGGATTCAGCCTCCAGCAGGTGGCGGCGATCCTCGACGAGCAGGTGGGCGCGGCGGAGCTGCGCGGGATGCTGTCCCCCAGCTACCGCTGGGAGGTGCCCCCAGCTGCGGCGGGCGGAGCTGGCGGCCGCGCGGGACGCGGCCGAGGCACGGCTGGGGCAGGTCGAGGCGCGCCTCCGGACGATCGAGAGTGAGGGACACATGTCCGCCGACGACGTGGTGCTCAAGCACACGGAACCGGTCCTGCTCGCGGAGCTCAGCGAGGTCGCCGCCAGTTACGGACCCGAGGACATCGGGCCGGTCATCACACCGCTCTACCAGGAGCTGTTCCGCCGGCTGGCGGCGGCGGGGCTGACCCCGACCGGGCCGGGACTGGCGTACTACGAGGCCGCACCGCAGGACGCTGGCCCCGGGGGCGCGGGGGACGCGGTGCTGGTGCACGCCGGGGTCGCGATCGGCCGGGAGGAGCTGGCGAAGGCCGTGCGGCGCGGCGAGGACGGCGCCGGGCTCGGCTTCGACACCGTCACGCTGCCCGGGCTCGACCTGGCCGCGACGGTCGTCCACCGCGGCCCGATGAGCCGGATCGTGCCGACCGCGCAAGCCCTCGCGCACTGGATCGACGGCAACGGCTACCGCTCGGCCGGGTACGCCCGCGAGCTGTACCTGGAGTGCCCGGACGACCAGGAGCAGTGGGTCACCGAGATTCAGGAACCGGTCGTCCGGGCCTGAGACCGGGGCCCGGGGACGGCGCCGACGGCCGTGGCCGCGGCGTCGGGACCCGCGGTCGGTGACCGGTGCCCGGCGGGCGGCGCGCCCTCGACCAGGCACCGGTTCACCGTCCCGGCGAACTCCACGGCGGCGGGGCTGAGCGCCGCCCACTGGCGCACCGCCCACCCGGTCGTCAGCGGCGGCAGCGCGGGGATCGGCACCAGCCGCAGGCCCGGATGGTCGGCGGTGGCGCGGTCGCCGGGCAGGCGCGGGACGACGGCGGGGCCGACGCCGAGTTCGGCGAGGAGCAGCGCGGTGTCCCAGTCGGCGACGCTGGTGGTGCTGGGCCCGGGGACGGCGGGGGCCGGTGCCGGGGCGCCCTCCTGGTGACCGAGGTGCCCGTCGAGGCGCATCCGGGAGGTGGAGTTCTCCGGCAGCCGGACGAGGCGGAGGCCGGCCAGTTCGTCCGGTGCGACGTGGTCGCGGGCGGCGAGCGGATCGTCGGCGCGGACCGCGAGCACCCACGGCAGGCCGATCACCGGGTGCTGCTCGATGCCCCGCACGGGCGGGCCGATGGTGATCCAGGCCAGTTCGGAGTCGCCGTCCGCGACCGCCTCGAAGCAGCGGCGACTGGAACTCTCGGTGTGGAACTCCAGGTTGACGTGCGGATGCCGGTGCCGGAAGGCGACCACCGCGTCCGACATGAAGTGCCGGACGGTGGTGGCCCCGGTGGTGACCCGGACCGTCCCGCCGTCGCCCCGCCGCATGTCGGCCAGCCGGCGCAGCGCCAGGTCCAGTCCGCCCAGGCCGTCGGCGGCGGCGCGGTGCAGGATGCGGCCCGCGGCGGTCGGCGCGACGCCGCGCGGCCGGCGCTCCAACAGGCCGATGCCGGCCTCTCGTTCGAGGCGTTTGACGCGCTGGCTGACGGCGGACTGGGTGCAGCCGAGGTCGCGGGCGACGGCGCTGAGGCTGCCCGCCTCGCAGACGGCCACGAAGGCGCGCAGATCGTCGAGGGTCACCCGGCCACGCTAGTGCGCGGCCGACCGGCAACCCAAGCCATGGCTAAGGAGTTTGGAAGGAAACCCGAGGATTGACTTGGGTCTGCGGCCCCGGGACGATCGTCGCAGGGCCCTGGGCGGCAACCCGGAACCGTGGACGGCCGTACGGTTCCGGGTGCCGACCCGCCCGTACGGCGCCGCCCGTGCGGGTGCCGCCCATACGGGCCGTCGGCGTCACGCCCCCGCCGGCGCCCCCGAGCGCGACCGGGCGTCGTCGTGCTCAGCACCGCCGGTACCGGCCGCACCGTCGGCGCTCGACGGCGCACCCGAGGGCGCGCCGCCCGGCCGTCCGCCGTCCGTCCGCGGAGCGCGCCGGACCACGGCGAGGACCAGCAGGCCGGTGGCGAGCGCCGCCAGGCCGGAGAGCAGCGTGATGTCCCGCAGCCCCGAGAGGTAGCCGTCGGCGAGCGCGGCCCGGCCGCCGGAGGAGGCCCCGGAGTCCCGCAGGGCGGTGCCGAAGACCGTCCCCAGGACCGCGATCCCGAAGGCGAACCCGAGCTGGCGGAAGGTGTTCACCGCGCCGCTCGCCATCCCGGCCCGCTGCGGCGGGGCCGCGCCGAGCGCCGCCGACACCAGCACCGGCATCGCCGCACCGATGCCGAGCCCGCTCACCGCCAGACCGGGCACCAGCGCCGGCCAGCTCGCACCCGAGCCGAGCAGCGCGACGTGCAGCAGCGCCCCCGCACCGATCAGCAACACACCGATGCCGAGCGGGAGTTGGGGAGAGAGCCGCTGGAGCGCCCGGCCGCCGAACACGCCGACCAGCAGCGACATCAGCGCCATCGGCGTCACCGCGAGCCCGGCCCCGATCGGGCTCAGCCCGAGCACGTCCTGCGTCCACAGCCCGACGAACGTCAGATACGGGAAGGCCGCCGCCTGCATCAGCAGCGCCGCCACCATCAGCACCGCGAACGACGGGCGGCGCAGCAGCCGGAGGTCCAACAGCGGCCCGGCGGTCCGCCGCTCGACGACCACGAACACCAGCAGGGCCAGCGCGGCGACCGCCAACGCCACCAGCGTCCCGGTCTCGGTCCACCCGTGCTCGCCGCCGCGCATCAGCCCGTAGGTCAGCGCGCCCGCGCACAACGTGAACGACCCGGCGCCCGGCCAGTCGATCCGCGCGCCCCGGTCGCCGTAGGACTCGCCGACGTGGCGCAGGGTCAGCCAGATGGCGATCGCGGTCAGCGGCAGGTTGACCAGGAAGATCGCCCGCCAGTCGGTCCACTCGGTGAGCATTCCGCCCAGCACCGGGCCGACCGCGGCCGCCGCGCCGCTGGTGCCGCCCCAGACGCCGAACGCCACCCCGCGGTCCCGGCCCTGGTAGGCGGCCATCAGCAGCGGGGTGTTGGTGGCGAACATCGCCGCCGCCCCGATGCCCTGCACGACCCGGGCCGCGACCAGCAGGTCCGCGCCGGGGGCCAGCCCGCAGGCCAGCGAGGCGAGCGCGAAGAGCGCCAGCCCGCCGACGTAGAGCCGGCGCCGGCCGTACAGGTCGGCCGCCGAGCCCGCCACCATCAGGAGCGCGGCCAGCGCCAGCGCGTAGCTGTCCATCACCCACTGGAGCGAGGAGAAGGAGGCGCCCAGGCCGTCGGCTATCCGGGGCAGCGCGGTGTTCACGATCGTCACGTCGACCAGCAGCATGAAGTTGCCGAGGGTGATGGCCACCAGGGGCCACCACTTCCCGCGCGCTCTGCCGTGGCCGTCGCCCCCGTCGGGCGCCTGCCCGGGTGCGTACCGCATGGTCCTGTCCTCCGTTGGATGGTGCGCTCATGTACGTGGCCGGGCAGACGCCCGGCCGGGGTACCACTTTGCGCCGCACCCCGCCCGCTTCCCCAGCCACGGCCTTCCCGGCGGTGCAATCCGACACGGGTTAGCCTCCAACGGTGAAAACCGACGGCAGCGCCGGCCAGCCGGCGCCCTTCGACGACCTCGACCGGCGACTGATCCACGCCCTCCAGACCGACGGTCGCGCCCCCTTCAGCCGGATCGCCGAGGTCCTCGGGGTCTCCGACCAGACGGTCGCCCGGCGCTACGCCCGCCACCGCGGCTCCGGCGGGCTCCGGGTGCTGGGCCTGGCCGAGCCGCGGGCGCTGGGCGAGGTGGAGTGGCTGGTGCGGGTGCAGTGCGCGCCGGACGCCGCGGTGTCGGTCGCCGAGGCGCTGGCCCGCCGCCCGGACACCTCCTGGGTCAGCCTGATGTCCGGTGGCACCGAGATCTCCGCGGTCTGCCGGTCGGGGAGCAGCGAGCACAGCGACACGCTGCTGCTCCAGAAGCTGCCGCGCACCCCGCGCGTCGTCGGCGTGACCGCCCACTGCCTGCTGCACGAGTTCTACGGCGGCCCGCAGAGCATGATCAGCAAGTCCGGTGCGCTGACCGACGAGGAGGCCGCCCGGTTGAGCCCGCCTCCCCCGCGGTCCCCCTTCCGTCCGGGCACCGGGGACGCCCTTCCCGGCCCGCCGGCCGAACCGGTGGTGCTCTCCGACGCCGACCGGCGGCTCTTCGAGGCGCTGGGCCGGGACGGCCGGGCCCCGCTCGCCGACCTCGCCGCGGCCACCGGCTGGTCGCCCACCACGGTCCGCCGCCGACTGGAGGCGCTGCGCGCCGACGGCGTGCTGTACTACGACGTCGACTACGATCTGCGGCTGTTCGGGTACGGGGTGATGGTCGCCCTGTGGCTGTCCGTCGCACCGGCCGAACTCGCCGCCACCGGCGCGGCGTTGGCGGCCCATCCGGAGGTCGCCTTCGCCGGCGCCACCACCGGCCCGCACAACCTCTTCGCGTCCGTCCTGTGCCGGGACACCGGCGCGCTCTACACCTACCTGACGACCCGGGTCGCGGCACTGCCGGGCGTGCGGACCATGGAGAGCGCGCCGCGGATCCGGCACGTCAAGGGGCCCGGCCCGTACGTCGCGGTCGGCCCCGCCGTCCCGAGGAGCCGTCGATGACCCCACCCCTCGCCGCCCCGGCCCGCCGGGCGTGGAACTGGGTGCTGGACTGGGTGCGCTCCACGCCCGGCACGCACATCTGGCTGTTGATCATCGGCATCACCAGCCTGGTGATCGCCTCGGCCTCCGAGGGGCTGGAGCAGTTCCTCCTGCACCGCACCAGCAGCAACATCCACGAGCTGAACGAGCATCCGGTGCCCTCGCTGCTGATCAGCGGGTTCTGGATCGAGCAGCCGGGGTCGTTCCTGCTCTACGCGGTGATGTTCGAGCTGGTGCACGCCAACGTCGAGCGTTGGATGGGGAGTTGGCGCTGGCTGCTGACCGTCGGCGCGGCGCACGTCGCGGCCACCCTGGCCAGCCAGGAACTGGTGCTGCTCGCCATCGAGGGCCACCAACTGCCGCGCTCGATGACCCACGTGGTGGACATCGGCGTCTCCTACGGACTGGCCGCCGCGGCCGGTGTGCTCACCTACCGACTGCCGTCGCCCTGGCGCTACGGCTACCTCGTCGGCCTGCTGGCCTTCTTCGGGGTGCCGCTGGCGACCGGTGCGACCTTCACCGACTTCGGCCACGCCATAGCGCTGACCATGGGTTTCGCGTGCTGGCCGCTGACGCCGGCGGCACGGGTGGGGCCGTCCGACGTGGCTGCGGGGGACGACAACGGAGGCGGGGCCGGGGACGGGGCCGGGCCGCCGCCCCCGTCCGGGCGTCAGGAGTAGAGCCGCTCCAGCACCAGCGCGACCCCGTCGTCCTCGTTGGAGGCGGTGATCTCGTCGGCCACGGCCTTGAGTTCGTCGTGGGCGCCGGCCATCGCCACGCCGTGCGCGGCCCACGCGAACATCGGGATGTCGTTGGGCATGTCGCCGAACGCCAGGGTCTCCTTGGCGGTGATGCCCAGGCGGCGGGCGGCCAGCGAGAGCCCGGTGGCCTTGGTCAGCCCCAGCGGCAGCAGCTCGACGATGCGGGGCCCGGCGACCATGACGCCGACCAGGTCCCCGGCGACCTGGCGGGCGGCGCGGGCCAGCGCGTCGTCGGCCAGCGTCGGGTGCTGTATGTAGACCTTGTTCAGCGGTGCGGCCCACAGCTCGCCCGGATCGTCGATCAGGACGTTGGGCAGCGGGCCCTCCTGGACCTGGTAGCCCGGGCCGACCAGCACCTCGCCGGCCAGGCCGTCGCGGCTCGCCGCCAGGTGGAGCGGGCCCACCTCCGCCTCGATCTTGGACAGCGCGAGGCCGGCCAGCTGGCGGTCCAGCGTCACCGACGTCAGCAGCCGCCGTTCACCGGCGTCGTAGACCTGCGCGCCCTGTCCGCACACCGCCAGGCCCTGGTAGTCCAGGGCGTCGAGGATGTGCCGGGTCCAGGGCACCGCCCGACCGGTGACGACGATGTGCGCCGCGCCCGCCGCGGTGGCCGCGGCGAGCGCCTGGCGGGTGCGTGCGGAGACGGACTCGTCGTGGCGCAGCAGCGTCCCGTCGAGGTCCGTCGCGATGAGCTTGTACGGCAGCGGCGAACCCGCCGGGGCTGGTGGGGGTCCCCCCTGTGCGAAGGGAGCTGAGAACTTGGGGGAGCTCACTTGGTGACGGGCTCCAGTACCTCACGGCCGCCCAGGTAGGGGCGGAGCACCTCGGGGACGCGGACCGAGCCGTCGGGCTGCTGGTGGTTCTCGAAGATCGCCACGATGGTCCGCGGGACGGCGCAGAGCGTGCCGTTGAGCGTCGCCAGCGGGCGGACCTTCGGCTTGCCGTCGGTGGTCTCGCGCATCCGGACCGAGAGGCGGCGGGCCTGGAACTCGTCGCAGTTGGACGCCGAGGTCAGCTCGCGGAACTTGCCCTGGGTCGGGATCCACGCCTCGCAGTCGAACTTGCGGGAGGCGGAGGCGCCCAGGTCGCCGGTGGCGACGTCGATCACCTGGAACGGCAGCTCCAGGCCGGTCAGCCACTGCTTCTCCCACTCCAGCAGGCGCCGGTGCTCGGCCTCGGCGTCCTCCGGCGCGACGTAGGAGAACATCTCCACCTTGTCGAACTGGTGGACCCGGAAGATGCCGCGGGTGTCCTTGCCGTAGGTGCCGGCCTCGCGGCGGAAGCACGGCGAGAACCCGGCGTAGCGCAGCGGCAGCTGCTCCGCGTCGACGATCTCGTCCATGTGGTACGCGGCGAGCGGGACCTCGGAGGTGCCGACCAGATAGAAGTCGTCGCGCTCCAGGTGGTAGACGTTCTCGGCGGCCTGGCCGAGGAAGCCGGTGCCCTCCATGGCGCGCGGGCGCACCAGTGCGGGGGTCAGCATCGGCGTGAAGCCGGCCTCGGTGGCCTGCGCGATCGCGGCGTTCACCAGCGCCAGCTCCAGCAGGGCGCCGACGCCGGTGAGGTAGTAGAAGCGCGAGCCGGAGACCTTGGCGCCGCGCTCGACGTCGATGGCGCCGAGCAGTTCGCCGATCTCCAGGTGGTCCTTGGGGGCGAAGCCCTCGGCGGCGAAGTCGCGGACGGTGCCGTGCGTCTCCAGGACCGTGAAGTCCTCCTCGCCGCCCACCGGGACGTCGGGGTGGACGATGTTGCCCAGCTTGCGCAGCAGCGCCTGGGTCTCTTCCTTGGCCTCGTCCTGCTCGGCGTCGGCGGCCTTGACGGCGGCGGCGAGCTCGCCGGCCTTCTTCAGCAGCTCGGCCTTCTCGTCGCCACTGGCCTTGGGGATGAGCTTGCCGAGCGCCTTCTGCTCGGAGCGCAGCTCGTCGAAGCGGACGCCGGACGACCTGCGCCGCTCGTCGGCGGAGAGGAGTGCGTCGACGAGTGCGACGTCCTCTCCACGGGCGCGCTGGGAGGCGCGAACACGGTCGGGGTCCTCACGGAGCAGGCGAAGGTCAATCACCCCACCAGGCTACCGGGGCCGGCAGCCGGCCCTCGACGTGATATTCGCGGGTGCGGCCATTTGCCCGTTTTGCGGTTATTTATTCCGTGGCGGGGAATCGACCCCGCGCGCCTTCTCGGAGGTCGCTTCGTAACGCATCGTAAGGCCCTGCGGAATTCCCGGTTCTTGCCGCGAAAAGGGGCATTCACGGCGGCGGATTCCTGGCTTCCGGTGGCCGGCCCGGTGTGGTCCCCAGGTTGCCCACTGGGTTGTCCACAGGGGGGAGGGGGTTGCGGATTGTTATCCACAGGCTGTGTGTGAGATCTGTGGAAGCAGGAATTGATCATTCTGTGCCCGAAATGCTCACCTATGGATTCTTGGTCCAAACCCCGTTCACGCACTCTTTCGTGTGGGATTACCTCGCCCTAAAGGATTGGTTACGGGAATTGTGCTGACGAGGTGCACGGTGATCCACTGTGGGCGGCTGTGGAGGGGTGTGTGGTCACTAGGGTGATATGTCGACTCTGTCTGACTCGGATGTCGACTTACCCACAGGTCGAGAAGCGAGCCTGTGGATAACTTTGTGGACAACCGCGGAGGGTCCTTGGACGCCGCGCCGGAACGGCGCCGCCGGCCCCGCCGAAGGCGCAGGTCACAGCCCGTGACCTGAGGGGCAGGAGGGGTGGCTGGGTTCAGCCCCGGCCGTCCTGGCAGCGCGCCAGCCAATCCGACGCCGCGGTGAACGCCGTATCGGTCACCTGCGGCCGGACGGTGGCGGTGACCTCGTCCGCCCGCGGGTACGAGCCGAGGAACCGCACGTCGCGGCAGACCCGCTTGAGGCCCATCAGGACCTCGCCCACCCGCCGGTCGGTGACGTGGCCCTCGCAGTCCACCGAGAAGCAGTAGCGGCCGATGCCCTCACCGGTCGGCCGGGACTCGATCCGCATCATGTTGACCCCGCGGACCGCGTACTCCTGGAGCAGTTCCAGCAGCGCGCCGGGGTGGTCGGCGGCCAGCCACAGCACCACCGAGGTCTTGTCCGCACCGGTGGGCGACGCCGGTCGGGCCGGGCGGCCGACCAGCACGAAGCGGGTGGCGGCGTTCTGCGCGTCGTGGATGCCGGCGACCAGGGGTTCCAGCCCGTACGTCGCGGCCGCGAACTCACCGGCGAACGCGCCGTCGTAGCGGCCCTCCTGGACCAGCCGCGCACCGTCCGCGTTGGAGGCCGCCGACTCCCAGACCGCGTCCGGGAGTTGGGCCGCCAGCCACCTGCGGACCTGGGGCTGCGCCACCGGGTGCCCGGTCACCGTCTTCACGTCGGCCAGTGCCGTCCCCGGGCGGGCCAGGAGCGCGAAGGCGATCGGCAGCAGCACCTCGCGGTAGATCATCAGCGGTTCGCCGGAGGCCAGTTCGTCGAGGGTGGTGGTCACCCCGCCCTCGACGGAGTTCTCGATCGGCACCAGCGCCGCCGCGGCCTCCCCGGCCCGGACCGCGTCCAACGCGGCCGGCACCGACACCATCGGCACCAGCTCCCGGGTCGCCGCCTCGGGCAGGGTGCGCAGGGCGGCCTCGGTGAAGGTGCCCGCGGGACCGAGATACGTATAGCGACTGGCCGACATGGAGTGGACTCCCTCATGTGCTCGCGGGAGCGCCCCGCTGTCTTTCCCCCTGCCCCTGCCACGATACCGAGCGGGCCGGTGGCGGGCGGACGCGTTCCGAAGAGTGGGCCCGACCGACCCGCTCAGCCCTCCAGCAGCGGCTGGGCCACGTAGTCGCCGTCCGAGGGCGCCGGCGGCACCGCGTACAGACCGCTGGCCTCGTGCCGCAGGAACGGCGACAGCGCGTCGCCGCGGTCCAGCTTCCGCTGGATCTGGGTGAAGGCGCGCAGCGGGTCGGCCTGCCAGCAGACGAAGAGCAGCCCGGCGTCCGGGGCGCCGTCGTCGCGGAAGCCGTCGTGGAAGGAGAACGGGCGGCGCAGCAGCGCCGCGCCCTGGTTGGCCTCCGGGGCGGCGATCCGGGCGTGCGCGTTGGCGGGGATGACCGGGAGCCCGTCGGGGCCGGTGGCGTCCAGTTTCATCGGGGTGGTCTCGGTGCCGCCGGTCAGCGGGGCGCCGCTGTCCTTGCGCCGGCCTATGACCCGCTCCTGCTCGGTGCGCGGGCGCTTCTCCCAGTCGTCGAGCAGCATCCGGATCCGGCGCACCACCGCGTACGAGCCGCCGCGCATCCACTCCTGCGCGGTGTCCGCGCCGACGAAGATCCGCCGGTCGAAGTCCGGGTCGGACGGCTTGGGGTTGTTGGTGCCGTCGACCTGGCCCATCAGGTTGCGGGCGGTCATCGGGCGCGCGGTGGCGCCCGGCGTGCGGTTGAAGCCGTTCATCTGCCAGCGCAGCCGGGCGGCCCCCGCCGCCTCCTTCTGCAGCGCGCGCAGGGCGTGGAAGGCGACCAGCGCGTCGTCGGCACCGACCTGGATCCACAGGTCGCCGTCGGAGCGCCGCGGGTCGAGGGCGTCGTTGGAGAAGGCGGGCAGCGGGTCGAGCTGGACCGGGCGGCGCGCGGTCAGGCCGGTCCGGTCGAAGAAGCCGCGGCCCAACCCGAAGGTGACGGTCAGCGAGGACGGGCCGGCGTCCCGCGCCACGTCGGTGTCGGCCTGCGGGGTATGCCCGGCCATCAGCTCCCGGGCCGTCTGCGACCAGCGGCGCAGCAGCGCGGCGGCCTCCGTGCGGCCGGCGCCGGGCGCCAGGTCGAAGGCGACGAGGTGGCCGCTGGCCTGGAGCGGGGTGGTGATGCCGGCCTGGTGCTTGGCGCCCGCCGTGCGGAACGGGACCTCGGTCGCCCCGATCGTGGTCAGCGCCGCCGGGGCGTCGCCCTGCGCGGCCGAGGCACCGAGCGCGCCGCCGGCCCCGCCGACGACCAGCCCGGCCGCGCCGGCCGCGCCGACGGTCCCCAGGAGGCGGCGGCGGGACAGCTGCGGGGCGGTGCCGTCCGCGGCCGGTTCGGGCCGGGTGCGGGGGGCGTCGTCGGGCGGGGTGGCGGTGGCGTCCTGCTGCTTGCTCATCAGTCGATCGTCACGTTCCTGGTCTCGGTCACCTGGTCGAAGTCGGAGGTCCGCACGAGCAGTGACAGCTGCCACCGTCCCGGGACCGGGAGTTGGACGCCGCTCGCGGTCCAGTGGCCGGTGCCGCTGTGCCGGAGCGCGACCGGGAGCGGCCCCAGCTTCTTGGCGCCGAGCGTGAAGGAGACCTCCACCTGGGGGACGTCCCGGGCCTTGCCGGACGGGTCGGCGATCCGCAGCCGCAGCTCGTTGCCGCCGCCGCTGCGCCCGGGGTCGAGGTCGAGTCGGGCGGTGCCCTTGCCGTCCGCGCCGCCGGTGTCGAACGGGACGTTCAGCACGCGCGGTTGGTTGGCGTCGGGGGACCGGTCGGCCGAGGCGGCCTTGACGGCCTCCGCGGTGCGGGCCGGCTCGGTGGTGGTCAGGGCGGTGGTCACCGCGAGCAGCAGCACCGCGACGGCGGCTTCGGTCAGGACCGACCGCCGCAGTCCCCGCCGCACCGGGTCGGCGTCCCGGATCCGCTTCTTCCGCGCGGTGACCAACGCGGCCTGCTGGCGCGCCAGTTGGGCGACCCGCGCCGGGTCGGCGGGGCCGCCGGAACCGGCCGTGTCCGCCGCCGGCGTGTCTTCGGTGTCCGAGGGGGCTGAGGTGTCCTGCGCGACAGCCGGGGCGGCGGTGGACTCCGTGCGGTCCGTGCGGTTCGTGTGGTTCGTTCGGTTCGTGCCTGGGGTGGCGGCCGTCAGCCGGCCCGTCCAGCGGCGGGAGAGCCCGGCGACGGCCACCATCACCGCGACCAGCCCCACCTTGACCAGCAGCAGTTGCCCGTAGGAGGTGTCGGTCAGCGCGTGCCAGGAGCCGACCTGGCGCCACGACTGGTAGGTGCCGGTGGCGACCAGCACCAGCACGGAGCCGAAGGCCACCCGGGAGAAGCGCCGGACGGCGGTCCGCTCGACCGGCGGCCCCCAGTAGAGGGAGACCAGCAGGGCCGCCAGACCGCCGAGCCAGGCGGCGACCGCGAGCAGGTGCAGCACGTCGACGGGCATCGCGACGGCCGGCTGGAGCCCCGTCGAGGCGTGCTCGGCGATGGCCCAGGTGGTGGCCAGCCCCGCGGCGAGGACCGTTCCGCCCGCCGCGAGCCCGAACGTGAGGTCCTTGCGCCGCTTGGCGGCGTCCTCGGTGTCCTCGGCGTCCTCGGCGTCCTCGGCCTCACCGGTGCCGTCGCTGCCGTCGGTGTCGTTGGCGTCCGTGCCGTCCGGTGCGTGGAGCCGGGCGTACGCGCCGAACAGCACCGCCACGAACAACGCCGCCGCGGCGAGCAGCAGCAGCCGGGACAGCAACGCGGCCCCCGGCTTGCTCATCACCACCTGCTGGAGCCCGCCGAAGTCGAAGACGTCCGCGAGCTTGCCGGAGCCGGTGTACGGGGTGCGCAGCAACAGCATCGCCAGCGTGGCGCCGGTCAGCAGCGCCCAGCCGCGGACCACCAGGCGCTGCACGGACCGCACCCGGGCGGCGGCCGGCCGGCACGCCACCACGAAGGCCGCGCCGCCGACCAGCAGCACGAACCCGGCGTAGGCGAGATAGCGGGCGATCTCGTAGAGCGCGCCCACCAGGCCGCCGCCGACCTGCTGCTGGGGAACGGCGGCGGCGGTCTTGGACGGCGCCCCGATGGAGAAGGTGAAGGCACCGGACACCGGGTGGCTGTCCGCCGAGATCGCCTGCCAGGCGACGGTGTACGTCCCGTTGGGGAGCCCCGGCGGGAGCCCCGCGCCGTATTTGACGACGCTCCCGCTGCACAGGTTGCGCAGCTTGCCGCGGTCCACCCGTTTGCCCTGCGGGTCCAGGACGCGCAGCGAGTCGTTCCCCATCGCCACACCCTCGGAGAAGGTGAGCGCGACCTGCTCGGGGGCGTGCGCCACCACCGAGCCCTGCGCGGGGTCGCTGCCGGTCAGCGCGGCGTGCGCGGCGGCCGGCGCGACGCCGGCGGCCAGCACGCCGAACAGCACCGCCACGACGACCAGCAGCCGTCGCGGCCGGAAGCCGGTGAGGACCATGGTGCTCGCTCCCCTTCCCGTTGGCATGAGGTGTCCGTTTCCTTCACCGGGCCCGTCGCCGGGCCCTCCTCTCACGGTGTCCGCGGTGCGGCGGAGACCGTCACTTCTGCGGTCGGTAGTCGGCGGGCTTCACCGGGACCTCGACCTTGACCGGGTCGGCGGTGGCG
>LIQL01000105.1 GCA_001418405.1 Streptomyces diastatochromogenes
GCGGCCGAGGCGGTGCCCGACCCGTCGTACGACATCGTCTACACCGGGATCGGTGCGGTGAATTGGCTTCCTGACCTGGTGGGTTGGGCCGAGACCGCGGCGTCGTTGGTGGCGCCGGGCGGTTTCCTCTATCTCGCCGAATTCCACCCGCTGGGCGACGTGCTGGACGAGGAGACCGGTTCGCGCGTCGCCTTCGACTACTTCCGGCGCGAGGCGTGGGACGAGGAAACGTCCGGCAGTTACACGGACTTCGGGGCGCAGACGGTGCACAACAGGAGCGTCGAATGGCAGCACTCCCTGGGGGAGGTGGTCAGCGCGGTGGCGGCGGCCGGGTTGCGGATCGCGTTCCTGCACGAGCACGACATGACGCTGTTCCAGCGGTTCGGCGTGCTGCGGCGGGGCGAGGACGGCTTCTACCGGTTCCCGGAGGACCGGCCCCGCATTCCGCTGATGTACTCCCTGAAGGCGACGAAGCCGGCGGCCTGAAGCCGGCGGCCTGACGGGGCGTCGGCCTGACGGGGCGCCGGCGGGCCCGTTGGGCCGCGGAGCCCGCCGGGGTCGGCGCGTCGCTGGCCGGTTACTGTGGCGAACGGCCCGGTCGGTTTCGGTCGGCCGCCCCGGGGGCCGGCCTTCGGCCCTCCGGCCTTGAGGGGACCGGCCGTGGTCGGCGGCCCCAAGGGACGGCGGGGAGCGACCACTTCGAGCCCGGCGCCGGTCCGCGAGGATGCGGGCGGCGCCGGTGGGCTCGGCAACCAACACTGCAACGGGGGTTTTGTCCGTGCGCGTACGCAGACGGATGGCTGGTGCCGCGGGCGTGAGCGCGCTCGTGCTGATGGCCGTGGGGTGCGGCGGACCGGCCGCCAAGCCGGGCCCGGGGGCGTCCGCCGAGCGCGTGACGCCCGCCGAGCCGCTGCCGATGGTGTCCGCGGCCCGCGCCGCCACCTGGACCGGCACGGACCACACGGCGCGCCCGCTGCGCCTCAAGCCGACCCGGTTGGCCCGGGGGCACCCCTCGGACCTCGCGCACATCCGGTTGGACGACGACCTCAAGGGGATGGTCCCGTACTACCTCACCGTGTCCTACACCAACACCGGTAAGGCCGCGGTCAGTCAGGTGTACCCGGAGCGGAACTTCTCCCTCACCGGAGTGGACGGCAAGGCCGGCGAGCAGCTGTCGTTGTTCCGCACCGACCCGCTGGCCACCGGCAACGGGCTGCCGCCGGAGTGCCAGGAGGCCGGGAAGGCCACGCTGGCCGCCGGCGAGACCTCGGCGGTCTGCCAGATCTTCATGCTCCCCAAGGGGCTGAAGCCGGGCAACGTCTCCTACAAGGACGACGGCGGCGACACCCTGCTGTGGCAGATCGGCGGCGCGCTCCAGGGCGCGCACGGGGTGCTGCCCGCGCACCGGCCGGCCGACGCGGTCACCACGGACAGCGACCGCCGCACGGCCACCGTCCTGGCCACCCCGAAGAGCGTCCGCCCGGGTTCCCCGGCCGATCTGAGCCGCTACGACCTGGACGCGGACCAGAAGAAGCTCGTCCCGTACTTCGTGACGGTGGTGTACCGGAACACGGGCACCCAGGACCTGCTCCCCAGCCTCAACGACAGCCTGACGCTGACCGGCGTCAGCGGTCAGCAGGCACGGAAGACGGTCTTCTTGGACATCGGCGGCCCCGGCGTCCCCCACTGCCCGGAGGCGGTGCCCCACAAGATGCTCAAGCCGGGCGCCACGGTGACCGAGTGCACCGTTCACATGCTGCCGAAGGGCGACCCGCCGGCCTCGTTGACGTTCCAGGGCAGCGGCGACGGCGCGCAGCCGGTCACCTGGCGGGCGGCGGCCGACGACCCGCAGTAGCCGACCCGGAGTCGACGGGCCGGTGCGGGGGCGGGAGCGGGCGTCGGAGGCCGCGGGTGCGGGCCCCGACGCCCCTCGGTCACGGCGTGGCGGTCGCGCCGCGCCGCGCCAACAGCGGCCCGAAGTCCGGGTCGTGGCCGACCACCGCCCGGAACGCCGCCATCGGGTCGACGCTGTTGCCGCGGCTGAGCAACTCGCGCCGGAACACCTCGCCGCTCTCGCGGACCGTCCGGCCGTTCTCGCGGAACCAGCGCACGGTGTCCGCGTCCAGGACCTCCGCCCACCGGTACCCGTAGTAGCCGGCCGCGTAGCCACCGCCGAAGACATGCGCGAAGTAGCCCGTCCGGTAGCGCGGCGGGATCGCCGGATGGGCCAGCCCGTGCCGCGCCAGCACGGCGGTCTCGAACGCCGCCACGCCGGCCGCGTCGGGCAGTTCCGCGGCCGGCAGGGTGTGCCAGGCCCAGTCCAGGACGGCGGCGGACAGGTGCTCGACACTGTCGAAGCCCTCGCCGAATCGTTCCGCCTCCCGCAGCTTGGCCGGCAGTTCGGGCGGCATCGGCTCTCCGGTGCGGTGGTGCCGGGCGTATCGGGCCAGCACCTCGGGCCACTCCGCCCACATCTCGTTCACCTGCGACGGGAACTCGACGAAGTCCCGCGGCACTTCGGTGCCCGCCAGCAACGGGTAGCGCACGTCGGAGAACAAGCCGTGCAGCGCGTGCCCGAACTCGTGGAAGAGGGTGGTGACCTCGTGCCAGTTCAGCAGCACCGGCTCGCCCGCCGCCGGTTTGGCGATGTTCAGGTTGTTGACCACCACGGGCCGCTGCCCCAACAGGTGTGACTGCGTGACCAGTTCGTTCATCCAGGCGCCGCCGCGCTTGGATTCCCGGGCGTGGAAGTCGCCGACGTACAGGCCGAGGGGGCCGCCGTCGGCGTCGTGCACCTCGAAGACCCGGGCGTCCGGGTGGTACGCGACCAGATCGGGGCGCTCGGTGAAGGTGATCCCGTACACCAGGGTGGCCGCGTGGAAGACGCCGTCCCGCAGGACCGCCTCCAGCTCCAGATAGGGGCGCAGCGCGGCCGCATCGAGGTCGAACCGCTGCCTGCGCACCCGCTCGGCGAAGAACTGCCAGTCGGCGGCGCCGACTTCCGGCACACCGGCGGCCGCCGCCAACGCCGCGCCCTCCCGCTCGGCATGGGCCACCGCCGGGCCGATCAGCTTGTCGAACATCTCCTCCACGGCGCCGGCCGTGCCCGCGGTCTGGTCCGCGACCTGCCAGGAAGCGTGGTGGGGATGGCCGAGCAGGGCCGCGCGCTCGGCCCGCAGCCGGGCCACGGTCACCGCGACGGCCGCGTTGGCGGCGCCGCCGCGCCCCATGGAGGCGGCCAGCAGCCGCTCCCGCAGCGCGGCGTCCTCCAGGGCGGCGAGCTGCGGCTGGTTGGTGAAGTTCAGCAGGCTCAACACGAAGGCGCCGTCGTGCCCGAGGGCCCGGGCGTTCTCGGCGGCCGCGGCGATCTCGTCGGCGGGCAGCCCGGCCAGCTCCTCGGCGCGGTCCACCACCAGCGCGGCCGCCGCGGTGTCGGCCCGCAGGTTCTGCTGGAACTCCGTGCACAGGGTCGCGAGTCGCGCGTTCAGCTCCCGCAGCCGCTGCTGCTGCGCGGGCGCCAGCCGGGCCCCGGCCCGCACCCGCGCGCCATGGTGCCGCGTCAACAGGCGCGCCTGCTCCTCGTCCAGCCCGAGCCCGTCCCGGCCGTCGTGGAGCGCCGCCAAACGGGCGAAGAGGGCCGGATCGAGCAGCAGCGCGTCCTCGTGGGCGGCCAGCCGCGGCACGATCTCCGCCTCCAGCTCCTGGGTGGCCCGGTCGGCGTCGGCGTTCGCCTTGTTGAAGAACACCGCGGACACCCGCCGCAGCACCGCACCGCTGCGCTCCAGCGCCACCACGGTGTTCTCGAACGTCGGCGGGTCGGGGATCGCCCCGATGGCGGCCACTTCGGCGAGTTGCTCGTCGACGCCCCGCTCGAAGGCGGGCCGGAAGTGCTCGTGCCGGATGCGGGCGAAGGGCGGCAGCCCGTAGGGGAGTTCGCTCGCCGTGAAGAAGGGGTTCGACGCCGCGTCGTCCGCGTGCCGTCCTGCCGCGGCCGGAGCGGACGCGGATCGCGCGTTCGCCTCCGCCGCCGTCGGGGAACTGGGACTCGTCTCGGTGCTCTTCGCAGAAGTCACGGAGCCCGACCCTACGCGCGCCACCGGCCCGCGGCCCGGCGCTTTACCCGCCCTATGACGCCTGATCATGGCGTCCCCGCCACCGCCCGCAGGGGTCGCTCCGGCCGCCCGGCGGCATGAAAACGCCCGATCGCTGGCGACGGGGGATGCACCAGCGATCGGGCTACGACCCAGCCTAGCAAGGCTGCCCCTGTGACGGGAGTCAACTGCCGAATTGCCTGGCGGAGTTGTGACCGGTTTCACGCCTCCCGGCCGTGTCCCGCGCGCCGCCTACCCGCCGCACGGCGGCGCGTACGACAGGTGCGGCAGGTACTCGTGCCACTTCTCCGGCGTCAGAACACCCCTGGTCGTGGCGCAGATGCGGCGGATCGCCCCGTCGGTGTCCAGGTCCCACAGCCGCACGGTGCCGGCACCACTGGACACGCCGAGCAGATGGCTCGTCGGACTGAACGACAAGAAGTTGCCGGTCTTGGCGTTCGGGCTGGTCGCCTGGCCGATGGCGGCGGCCCGGGACGGGACCGCGACGTTCCAGAACCGGACCGTGTTGTCGTTGCCGCCGCTCGCCAACGTGTGGCCGTCCTTGCTGAACGTCAACGACACCACCGCCTCGGTGTGACCGGTCAGCGGCGGGCCCAGCCGCGTCGCCGCACGCGGATCGGCGGTGTTCCACAGGCGAACGGTGTCGTCGTCGCTGCCACTGGCCAGCGTGCGGCCGTCCTGACTGAACGCGAGCACGTTGACGGGACCCAGGTGCCCGCGCAGCGGCGCGCCGAGCCCGGTGGCGTGCGCCGGGTCGGTGGTGTTCCACAGCCGGATCGTGTCGTCCGCGCTGCCGCTGGCCAGTGTGCGGCCGTCCGGGCTGAAGACGAGGGAGTTGACGTACCCCTGGTGACCGGTGAGGAGCCCACCGAGGCGCCGCGGGTGCGCCGGGTCCTCGATGCTCCACAACTGGACGGTGAAGTCGCCGTAGGCGGTGGCCAACGTGCGCCCGTCGGGGCTGAACGCGACCGTGTCCGGGCCCGCGAACCGGATCGGCAGCGTGAGGGGCGGCCCGTGCGGCACCGGCCGGGACGGGTCGGCGACGTTCCACAACTGGACCGCCGGGCTGGGGCTGCCCGTCCGCACCGCCAGGGTGCGGCCGTCGGGCGAGAACGCCACCGCGTAGACGTTGCCCCCCTTCCCGGACCGGAAGGGCTCGCCCAGTTCCACGGGCCGCTTGGGCGACGCCACGCTCCACAGCCGCACCTTCTGGTCCCGGGCGGCCGTGGCCAGCACCTTCCCGTCCGGGCGGAACGCACCGATCCGACCGACCATGCTGGACGTCGGAATCGACCACAGCCGCACCTTGCTGTCACCGCTGCCGGTCGCGAGGGTCCGCCCGTCGGGGCTGAAGCCCACGGCGTACATCTCCCCGCTGCTGCCCGCCAGGGGCTCCCCGACCTGCGACGGGAACGCCGGATCGCTGACGTTCCACAGGCTCGCCGAACTGTCCGCGCTGCCGGCGGCGAGCATGCTGCCGTCGGGGCTGAACGCCACGGACCACATCGGACCCGTGTGGCCGGTCAGCGGCGCGCCGAGCGGCTCCGGGTGCTGCGGATCGGCCACGTCCCACAGCCGGACGGTGTCGTCGGCGCTGCCGCTGGCCAGCGTGCGGCCGTCGGGGCTGAACGCCACGGAGTGCACCGTGGCCGAGTGGCCGGTCAGCACCGTGTCGACCGGCGTCGGACGCCGCCGGTCGGCCACGTCCCACAGCCGGATCGCGTTGTCGTCGCCGCCCGCCGCCAGCGTCCGCCCGTCGGGGCTGAACGCCACGGAGCGCACCGCGGCCGTCGGGCCGGTCAACGAGGCGAGCGCCCGCGGGCGCTGCCGGTCGCCGACGTCCCACAGGCGCACGGTGCGCCCCTCGGTGGCCGCGGCCAGGGTGCGGCCGTCCGGGCTGAACGCGACCAGGTAGACCGTGCCGTCGTGGCCGGCGATCGGCGCGCCGATCGGCTCCGGGTGGCGGGGGTCCCGCACGTCCCACAGCCGGATCGTGCCGTCGTCCGAGGCGCTGGCGAGGCTCTGCCCGTCCGGACTGAAGACGGCGGCGCTCACCCAGCTGGAATGACCGGTCAGCGGCGCGCCCAGCGGCTTGGGGCGGGCCCGGTCCGACACGTCCCACAGGCGGACGGTCCGGTCGTAGCTGGCGGTGGCCAGCAGCCGGCCGTTCGGGCTGAACGACGTCAGGTACACGGCGCCGGTGTGGCCCAGCAGCGGCGTGGCCAACGGCGCGTTCACGATCGAGACCAGCCGGTTGTTCGTGCCCTCGTCGTCGGGCCGCAGCCCGTGCGCCACCAGGTCCAGTTGCGCGGAGAGGGACGGATCCGTGTACTGCGCGCGGTCGGCCTGCGCCAACACCTGCTCGAAGACGGTGTCGTCGCGCTGCCGCCACGCGACGACCGCCGCGCCGACGGCCACCATCGCCATGACGACCAGGGCCGCCACCGCACCGCGACTGAGCCAGACCACGCGTCGGCGCAGCCGCACCGAAGCGGCCAGGAACTCCACCGCACTGCGGGTGAGGAAGGTGTCGCCGGCGGATTGCGCCCAGGTGCGCGCCTGTTCCAGCCGGGAACCCCGGTAGAGCAGCGACGCGTCGCGGTCCGAGCCCTCCCAGGCCCGACCGTCCTCCTCCAGCCGCTGGCGCAGCAGATTGCCGTTGCGGTCCTCGTCGATCCAGTCGCGCAGCCGCGGCCAGGCGTGCAGCAGCGCCTCGTGGGTGATCTCCACGGCCTCCGCGTCGAGCGTCACCAAACGGGCGTGCACCAGCGCTTCGAGCGACTCCTCCGTCTTGTCGGGGTCCGTCGACTCGTCCGCCAACTGGCGCCGGGTCCCCCGCCGCCGCGTGGCCTGAGTGTCCTCGCCCAGCCGGACGAGCCGCAGCAGGAGCAGGCGCGCAGCGGTGCGCGCGGTCGGATCGAGACCGGTCCAGGCCCGTTCGGCGGTCGCCGCCACCGCACCCTGGATGCCGCCCGCCGCACGGTAGCCGGCCAGCGTCAACCGCCCCGCGGACCGCCGCTGCCAGGTGGCGAGCAGGGCGTGCGAGAGCAGCGGCAGCACCCCCGCGTCGTGCGACCCGCCGGGGCCGTCGATGCTCACCTCCCGGACGATCAGCTCCGCCAGGCCCGGTTCGAGTTCCAGGCCGACGGCCTTGGCCGGACGGGTCACCGCCTCGCGCAGCTCCGCCGTGGTCAGCGGGCCGAGCACCATATGCCGGTGCTGTAGCGCGTCGGCGAGCTCCGGATGGCCCAGGCACTGCTCGTAGAAGTCGGCGCGTATGCCGAGGATGACCAGCGCCGGGGCGGGGCCGTCGGCGTCGGTGGGCGTGCACGCGGCGTGCAGCAGCCGGATGAAGGCGCGCCGGGCCGCCTCGTCGGAACAGAGGGTGAACGCCTCCTCGAACTGGTCCACGATCACCACCGGCCGGGCGCCGGACGCCCGGCCCCCCGCCCAGGCCGTGGTCGCGGCCCGCACCGCGGAGCCGAACCGCACCGGGTCCGACTCCTCGGCGCCGGGCCCGTCCGCACCGGCCAGGACCGGCACCAGCTCGGGGATCCGCCGGGCCACCTCCGCCAGCGGATCACCCCCCGGCACCAACTGCAGCACCTGCCGCCCCCGGCCCGCTCCGTCACCCAGGGCGCCGTTCTCCAACGCGGGCACCAGGCCGGCGTTGAGCAACGAGGACTTCCCCGCCCCCGAAGCGCCCACCAGCATCACCAGCCCGCCCGTCTTCTCCGCCGCCCGCAACTGCGCGACGAGGGCGTCCAGGCTCCGCTCCCGGCCGAAGAACCATCGGGCGTCCTGCTGACGGTAGGAGGCCAACCCCCGGTAGGGGCAGACGCCGGCGACGGCGGCGGCCTCGGCCGGGGCGCGCTCCTCCTCCTGCGCGGCCGTCGCGGTGCGGTCACCGACCGGATCGGCGACCGCACGCTCCCACAGGCGCTGCCACTGCGCCATGTCGTACAGTCCCGCGGACACCGGCGCGGGCCGCGCCCGCCGGGCCTCCGGGATCAGGACGTGCAGCACCGCGGCGAGCGCGGCGAACTGCGCGGGGACGTTCTTGGCCCGCCGCCAGTCGCTGATCCGCTGCACGGACACCCGCACCGGCCGCCCTCGCTCGTCGACCCGCTGCAACCGGACGACGGACTCGGCCACCTTCTTCAGGGGAGGGTTGCCCGCCTCCTTGTAGAGCAGCGCGAGACGTTCCGCGAAGGCCGTGCGTGCCCCTGAGTCGGAACTCAAGGTCTCCACCCCTTACTTCCCCCGCACCTGGACATCCGGACCGGAAAACTCACCTTAACCGGCTGACCTGCGACGAAGGGGTCCATCCGACGCCGGAACCTCCTCCCCGGAAGTCACAGCTGGCAGGATCACCACGCGGCAGGGCAGCAATCGGGTACTACCCGGACATGCCACTGGTTCAGCCCTCGGAGCGACACCTCTTGAGGCGCGATCCCGGTCCCCTGCCGTCCGATCCGCCCACTGCGGATCGATGCCGCCTGTGCCGTTCGGCACCGGTCCCCACGAGGGGAGGGACCGGTGCCGAACGGCGCGGAGCTCACCGCCCCCTGATCGCGCTCGCCGCCGGACACCGTGCGCAGCGGGCCGGAAGACCGGCGTCCGGCGCGACCGCCCGCACCATGACCCACCGGGCCGGCCCGGGCAAGCCACCCCCGCCTCCGACGGCGTGACGGAACTTCAGCACCCGGGAAACGCGTCAGGGGCCTGACCCGCTCTCGCGGATCAGGCCCCTGACCTGTGTTCCTTCAGTCGGGGTGGCGGGATTTGAACCCACGACCTCTTCGTCCCGAACGAAGCGCGCTGCCAAGCTGCGCTACACCCCGAAGCAACGAGCTCTACTTTAGCGGACTGATCCCCGTAGGTGAAATCCGCTTTCGGTCGGCGACGGAAACCGCTCTGACCTGCGGTTTTGTTGGGAGGTGTGGAGGGGGCCTCGGGGTGACGGTGAGGCGCCGGGGGTCGCCTGGAGGGGGTAAGTGACGCAGGTCACGCCGAATTGGGGCGTGAATCCGGGTCCGGGGCACCGGCGGGCGCGTCGGGAACGCGCGCGGCCCCCGACCCTGGGTGCGGGGACGGGGGCCGGGGGTGCGCAGGTGGGTCAGTCGCGCGCCGTCAGCGTCAGGAGGGTGGCCTCCGGCGGGCAGGCGAAGCGGACGGGGGTGTAGCGGTTGGTGCCGCAGCCGGCCGAGACGTGGAGGTAGGAGGTCCGGCCGTCGGCGGTGTGGGTCGAGAGCCCCTTGGCGCGCTGGGTGTCGATGTCGCAGTTGGTGACGAGGGCGCCGTAGAAGGGGACGCAGAGCTGGCCGCCGTGCGTGTGGCCGGCCAGGACCAGCGGGTAGCCGTCGGCGGTGAAGGCGTCCAGGGACCGCAGGTACGGGGCGTGGACGACGGCCACGGAGAGGTCGGCGTCGGCTTCCGGGCCGCCGGCGACCTCGGCGTAGCGGTCGCGCTTGATGTGCGGATCGTCCAGGCCGGTCAGTGCGATCTGTGCGCCGTCCAGCTTCAGGTGGCCGCGGGCGTTGGTGAGGTTGACCCAGCCGGCCGCGTCGAAGGCGTCGCGGAGGTCCTCCCACGGGTTGTGGACGACGCCGACGGCGGGGGCGTTGCCGTTCAGGCCGTGCCGGCCCTGGACCTTCTCGAACAGGTAGCGCGCCGGGTTCCGCAGCCGCGGGCCGTAGTAGTCGTTGGAGCCGAAGACGTAGGCGCCGGGGAAGTCCATCAGCGGGCCCAGGGCGTCCAGGGCCTCCGGGACGCCCTCGGGGTCGGAGAGGTTGTCGCCGGTGTTGACGACGAAGTCGGGGCGGAGCCCGGCGAGCGACTGGAGCCAGCGCTGTTTCTTGCGCTGCCCGCTGACCATGTGGATGTCGGACACCTGCAGGACGCGCAACGGCCGCATGCCGCGGGGCAGTACGGGCACGGTGACGCGCCGCAGACGGAAGGAGCGGACTTCGAAGCCGGCGGCGTAGGCCAGGCCGGCCGCGCCGACCGCGGCAAGGGACAGGGGAACTCCGTATCGCGCGCGCATGGGTCCATGGTTGCAGAGTGGGGACGGCGGCGGGCAGGGGCGATGCGATCTTGGTCGGAACGGTCCGGCGACCCCCTGGTGCGAGGACGCGCGACCCGGGCCGGGCGCGCGGCGGAAAAGGCGCGACGGTTGTCGGCGGGTGGGGGCATACTCAAGGTCATGACCACGCTCAAGGCCAAGCTCAAGGACGACCTCACCGCCGCGATCAAGGCGCGCGACGAGCTGCGTTCCGCCACCCTCCGTCTGACGCTGACCGCGCTCCAGAAGGAGGAGGTGGCGGGCACCGAGGCGCGCGAGCTGTCCGACGGCGAGGTCGAGAAGATCGTCGCGCGGGAGGCGAAGAAGCGCCGCGAGGCCGCCGAGGCGTTCGACAAGGGCGGTCGGGCCGAGCAGGCCGAGCGCGAGCGCGCCGAGGGCGAGGTGCTCGCCGAGTACCTGCCCAAGCCGCTGACCGACGACGAGTTGGAGTCGCTGGTGGCCGCGGCGGTGGCGGAGGCCACCGGGGCCGGGGCCGAGGGCCCGAAGGCCATGGGCGCCGTGATGAAGATCGTCAACCCGAAGGTGGCGGGCCGCGCCGACGGCGGCCGGGTCGCCGCGATGGTGAAGAAGCTGCTGGCCGGCTGAGGCCGCACGCGACGGCCCGACCCGGCCGGTCGTCGCCCGAACGTCGAAGGGGCGCCCCCGTTGGGAGGGCGCCCCTTTCGCGTGCCGCGCCGGCGGTCAGGCGGGCCGGTGGATCACCAGCCGCCGTTCCCGCCGCCCAGGATGTCGGGGAAGCCGGGGATGTGCCAGCCGCCGCCGGGCTTGTTGTCGCCGCCGGGCTTCGGCTTCTGCGGGGGCTTCGGCTTGCCCTTGTTGCCGTCGTTGCCCTTGTCCTTGGGGCCGTCGATCTGGACGGTCGGCAGCGCCGGGGCCGGCCGGCCGTCCAGCGCACCGCCCATCAGGTCGCGCCAGATCGGGCCGGGGGTGTCGGCGCCGTAGACCTTGTCGTGCGGCACGCCACCGATGGTGATGTTGTACATCTGCCGCTGGTGGCGGGGGTCGCCGACCCAGACCGCGCCGGCGGCGTTCGGGGTGTAGCCGACGAACCAGGCGGCGTAGCGGCTGTCCGTGGTGCCCGTCTTGCCGGCGCTGTCCCGCCCCTTGAGACCGGCCTCCTTGCCGGTGCCGTCCTCGACGACGCCCTTGAGGAGCGCGTTCACGGTGTCCGCGGTCTTCTTGGACATCGCACTGCGGCAGTTGCTCTTGGGGACGTTCAGCGCCTTGCCCTGCGCGTCGGTGATCGACTCGATCGCGACGGGGGAGCAGTAGGTGCCCTCGTCGGCGAAGGTGGCGTAGGCCGTGGCCATGGTCAGCGGGGACATCTCCTGGCCGCCGAGCGCCATGGAGGGCACCTGCTTCATGGGCTCGCCGTCGGCCCGCTGGATGCCCATCTTCTGGGCCATGGTGACCGCCGGGCAGATGCCCATGTCGCTGATCAGCTGCACGTAGTAGGTGTTGACCGACTTCGCGGTCGCCTCCTTCATGGCGTACGGGCCGACTTCCTTGGGGTCCTCGTTCTGGACGGTGTCGTGGTCGCTCCACTGGCCGTCGCAGGTCTGGACCGGCGTCGGGTACGCCATCTTGAACGGCGAGGAGTACTGCTGGTACGGGCTGATGCCCTGCTCCAGGGCGGCCGCCGCGATGATCGGCTTGAACGTCGAGCCGGGCTGGTAGCCGGCGCCGCCGCCCATCTTGCGGTCGACCGAGAGGTTGATCTGGGTCTGGTTGGTGCCGAAGCCGTACGGGCGGGACTGGCCCATGCCGAGGATCTTGCCGGTGCCCGGCTGGACGACCGCGGCGGCGCCGGCGACCGGGTCGTCCGCGTAGACGTGCTTGCTCAGCGACGCCTGGATGGACTTCTGGGTCTGCCGGTCCAGGGTGGTGCGGATGGTCAGGCCGCCCTGCATCCAGCGCTTGGAACGGATCTCGCGGGTCGCGCCGAACGTCTTGTCGTTCAGCAGCACCTCGCGGACGTAGTCGCAGAAGAAGCCGGCGCCGTCGGTGGAGGTGATGCAGCCGTTCTGCGGGCGGCTGACCTTCAGCTTGATCGGCTGGGCGGCGGCCGCGTCGGCCTGGGCCCGGGTGACGTCCTTCAGGTCGGCCATCCGCCGCAGCACGGTGTTGCGACGGGCCGTCGCCGCCTGCGGGTGGTTGACCGGGTCGTACCGCGTCGGGGACTGGACGATGCCGGCGAGCAGCGCCGACTCCCCCAGGCTCAGGTCCTTGGCGGACTTGCTGAAGTAGCGCTGGGCGGCGGACTCCACGCCGTACGCCTGCTCGCCGAAGAAGGTGATGTTGAGGTAGTTCTGGAGGATCTTGCGCTTGCCGAGCTTCTCCTCCAGCTTGATCGCGTACTTCAGCTCCTTGACCTTGCGGCCGAGCGTCTGCTGGGTGGCCTGCGCGACCTTGTCCGGGTCGTCGCCCGCCTCCTCGACGAAGACGTTCTTCACGTACTGCTGGGTGAGGGTCGACGCGCCCTGGGAGAAGCCGCCCGACTGGGCGTTCTTGTTGACCGCGCGCAGGATGCCCTTGAGGTCGATCGCGCCGTGCGTGTAGAAGCGGGCGTCCTCGATTGCGACGATCGCCTGCTGGACGTACGGCGACATGTCCTTGAGGCCGACGACGGTGCGGTCGCGGGAGTAGACCGACGCGATCTCCCCGCCGTCCGAGTCGAGGATGGTGGTGCGCTGGCTGAGCGGCGGGGTCCTGAGGTTGGCCGGGATGTCGTCGAAGCCCTCGACGGACGTCTTGGCCGCCAGCCCCAACGCTCCGGCCGCCGGGAGCGCGATCCCGGCCAGGACGGCTCCGGCAAGGACGCTGACACCGAGGAACTTGGCGGCCTGCTGGGTCCTGGTCGGACCCCCGCCCTCGCGCTGCTTAGCCATGGGCGAAGCCTACGTTCTCATTCGCCGGACAGGGGCGCACCTGTTCGTTTAGCCTGTTCTCACCTGCCGCAGCTGAACGGTTTCGCCTGAGTACGTCAAGCCCTCCTTCCGGCGTGGGTGCCGCCCCACATGCCCGCTGTGTGCCAGAAATCCCTTGCCACCACAGCGAACTGTCCCGCTTGGGAGGGAAGTGACGTATGTCGCACGGTCACTCCGTTGGGTGATCTGCCGCGTACGCATAGTCCGTTCGGGCCATTCAAGATTGGGCCCGAAGGGGGTGTTGCGCCCTGCCCGGCTTCCGTAACGTCCTCAACTGGCAACGGTGAATATGCCGTTTGCCGCCGTGGGGGAGCCTCGATTCGGGAGAGGACGGCGCCAGCATGGGCTGGGTAACCGACTGGAGTGCACAGGCAGCATGCCGCACTACCGATCCGGATGAACTGTTCGTTCAAGGGGCGGCGCAGAACCGCGCCAAGGCGGTGTGCACCGGGTGTCCGGTGCGTACGGAGTGCCTGGCCGACGCCCTGGACAACCGGGTGGAGTTCGGTGTGTGGGGCGGGATGACGGAACGCGAGCGGAGGGCGCTGCTGCGCCGCCGGCCGACGGTCACGTCATGGCGACGCCTGTTGGAGACGGCGCGTACGGAATACGAGCGCAGCACGGGCCTGTTGCCGGTGGACTGCTCGGACGACGCGTTCGACGACGAGTACGCGGCGGTCGGGTAGGGCCCGTTCGCCGTGCGGCGGCCGTCCGTTCATCAGCGGTCGGTCAGCCGTCGGTCAGACCTCGGTCTCGCCGGGGCGCAGCGCCAGGCGGTCGCCGATCGTGCGCAGGCCCGCGAGGTCGTGGACGTCACCGGGCAGCGCACCGACCTCCGTCACCGGCACCTCGGGGTGCAGTGCGGTGAAGCGGTCACGGGTGCGCCGTTCGCGTGCCAGGACCTGCATGCGTTCGGCGTGCAGTCGCAGCAGGCCGGCGGCGAGTTGCGCCGCCGGGGCCGAAGGGGATGTCGCGTGCTCCGCCGCGGCGGCGGGGGAGGGGCCACCGGGGGTACGTGATCCAGTCTTCCCGTCGGCTAGATCGACAATGCCGGCCGGCTCAAGATTTTCCGCGGACGGTGAACCGCCGTCACGGGGCGAAGAGTTGGCATCGTCGTCCGCCTCCGGTGCGGCCGCCTCGTCCTCCGGGACGCGGTCGGGAAGGCCCTCCGTCAGCGCTTCCGCCGCGGCCAGCGCCCGCTCGGCGCTGAGCTGGGCCGCGCCGCTGCCGTGCACGCGGTTGAGCACCAGCCCGGCCAGCGGCATCTGTTCGGCGGCCAGCCGCTCGACGAAGTACGCCGCCTCGCGCAGCGCGTCCCGCTCCGGCGCGGCGACCACCAGGAACGCCGTGCCGGGCGCCTGGAGCAGTCGGTAGGTGGCGTCCGCGCGGGTGCGGAAACCGCCGAACATGGTGTCCATCGCGGCCACGAACGTCTGCACGTCGCGCAGGAGTTGACCGCCCATGAGCTTGCTGAGGGTGCCGGTCATCATCGACATGCCGACGTTGAGGAACTTCATGCCGGCCCGGCCGCCGACCTTGGCCGGCGCCATCAGGACCCGGATGAACTTGCCGTCCAGGAAGGACCCAAGCCGCTTGGGCGCGTCCAGGAAGTCGAGCGCCGAGCGGCTCGGCGGGGTGTCCACGACGATCAGGTCCCACGCGTCGCCGGCGCGGAGCTGGCCGAGCTTCTCCATCGCCATGTACTCCTGCGTACCGGCGAAACCGGCCGACAGGGACTGGTAGAAGGGGTTCTCCAGGATGGCGCGGGCCCGCTCGGCGTCCGCGTGGCCCTCGACGATCTCGTCGAAGGTCCGCTTCATGTCCAGCATCATCGCGTGGAGTTCGCCGCCGGCACTCTCGTCGACGCCCTTGACCTGGCGGGGGACGTTGTCGAGCTCGGAGATGCCCATCGACTGCGCCAGGCGGCGGGCCGGGTCGATGGTCAGCACCACGACCTTGCGACCACGCTCGGCGGCGCGCACCCCCAGCGCCGCGGCGGTGGTCGTCTTGCCGACGCCGCCCGAGCCGCAGCACACCACGATGCGGGTGCGCGGGTCGTCGATCAGGGCGTCGACCTCCAGCCACGGGGCCGAGGCGTCCAGCGTCGTGTCGTCCGAGGTCATATGGGCCCCTGTTTCCGCAGGTCTCTGGCCAGGCCGTAGAGCCCGGCGAGGTCCACTCCCTCGGGGAGCAGCCCCAGCTCGTAGGTGGGCAGGCCGAGGTCGGTGAGCGCCGCGTGCTGGGTGCGCTCCAACTCGACCCGCTCGGCGTGCTCGCGCGCCTGCTCCAGCAGGGGGTCGATGAGGCGCTCCGCGAGGCCGCCGCGGCGGGCGCCGCCCAGCCCGGCCTGGGAGAGCGCCTTGGCGATGCCGGCGCGGGCACCGCGGGCGGCGACCTCCAGATCGCCGTTGTCCAGCAGCGCGGGGCGGGTCATGTTGATGACGACGCCGCCCACCGGGATGCCGGCGGCGCGCAGTTCGGCGATGCCGTCGGCGGTCTCCTGGACGGGCATCTCCTCCAGGAGCGTCACCAGGTGCACCGCCGTCTCGGGGGACTTCAGGACGCGCATCACGGCCTGCGCCTGATTGTGGATCGGGCCGATCTTGGCCAGGCCGGCGACCTCGTCGTTGACGTTGAGGAAGCGGGTGACGCGGCCGGTCGGCGGGGCGTCCATCACGACCGCGTCGTAGACGAAGGCGCCGCTCTTGTCCTTGCGGCGGACGGCTTCGCACGCCTTGCCGGTCAGCAGGACGTCCCGCAGGCCGGGGGCGATGGTGGTGGCGAAGTCGATCGCACCGAGCTTCTTCAGGGCCCGGCCGGCGCTGCCGAGCTTGTAGAACATCTGGAGGTAGTCCAGCAGGGCGCGCTCGGCGTCGATGGCCAGGGCGTGCACCTCACCGCCCCCGGGGGCCACCGCGATCTTGCGCTCCTCGTAGGGAAGCGCTTCGGTCTCGAACAGCTGGGCGATGCCCTGCCGGCCCTCGACCTCGACCAGGAGGGTGCGGCGCCCTTCGGTGGCCAGGGCGAGGGCAAGGGCAGCGGCGACCGTGGTCTTGCCGGTGCCGCCCTTGCCGCTGACGACATGGAGCCTGCTCACGCCAAGGAGCCTAACCAGTCCGCGTCCCGTGTACGCACGGGATACGCCTGGGAGCACCCGGAGATCCGCCCGCGCGAGGTCAGGGACGGCGTCGGGGATCGGCCCTAGGGGTCGTGGACCCCCGGCCCCCGGGACAGGCATTACGCTCGCCCCATGACCAAGTGGGAATACGCGACCGTGCCGCTGCTCGTGCACGCGACGAAGCAGATTCTGGACACCTGGGGCGAGGACGGCTGGGAGCTGGTCCAGGTCGTGCCGGGCCCGAACAACCCCGAGCAGTTGGTGGCCTACCTGAAGCGGGAGAAGGCGTGAGCGCCGTAGAGCAGAGGATCGCGGAGCTCGGCCTGAAGCTGCCGGAGGTCGTGCCGCCGCTGGCCGCCTACCAGCCCGCGGTCCGCTCCGGCGCCTACGTCCACACCTCCGGCCAACTGCCGATGGTGGACGGCGCGCTGCCGGTCACCGGCAAGGTCGGTGCCGAGGTCAGCCCGGAGCAGGCCAAGGAACTCGCCGCGGTCTGCGCGCTCAACGCGCTGGCCGCCGTGAAGTCCGTCACCGGTGACCTCGACAAGATCGTGCGGGTCGTGAAGGTCGTCGGTTTCGTGGCGTCCGCGCCGGACTTCACCGGCCAGCCGGGCGTCATCAACGGCGCCAGCGAGCTGCTCGGCGAGATCCTGGGCGACAAGGGCGTGCACGCCCGCTCCGCCGTCGGCGTGGCGGTCCTGCCGATCGACGCCCCGGTCGAGGTCGAGATCCAGGTCGAGATCGCCGACTGACGGTCCGCGCCTGGTTGCGCTCGCGTCCGGATCGGGCCGTCCCCGCGGAGGGCCCCTCGAACATCCGCACGCGAGCGCATAGCATCCGGCCATGGCGTCGACGACGAATGGCCAGTGGTACCCGCCGGAATGGCCGGCCCGCATCCGGGCCCTGACGAACGGCGAACTGACGCCGTCCGCACCCCGGCGGGCCGCGACGGTCCTGCTGCTGCGGGACACCGACCACGGCGGCCCCGCCGTCCACATGCTGCGCAGACGCGCCTCCATGGCCTTCGCCGGAGGCGCGTACGCGTATCCGGGCGGTTCCGTCGACCCCCGGGACGAACGGCCCATGGGGTGGGCCGGGCCCTCGCGCGCCGAATGGGCGGTGCGGTTGGGCGTCGACCCGTCCACCGCACAGGCCATCGTCTGCGCCGCGGTGCGCGAGACGTTCGAGGAGTCCGGGGTGCTGCTCGCCGGCGACTCCGCCACCACCGTCGTCGCGGACACCAACGGCGAGGAGTGGGCCGCGGACCGGGCGGCGCTGGTCGCCCACGAGCTGTCCTTCGCCGACTTCCTGGCCCGCCGCGGCCTGCTGCTCCGCTCCGACCTGCTGGCCGCCTGGGCGCGCTGGATCACCCCGGAGTTCGAACCGCGCCGCTACGACACGTTCTTCTTCGTCGCCGCGCTGCCCGCGGGACAGCGCGCCCTCAACGTCTCCACGGAGGCGGACCGGACGGTGTGGATCCGCCCGGAGGAGGCCGCGGCCGGCTACGACCGCGGGGAGCTGCTGATGATGCCGCCGACCATCTCCACGCTGCGCTCCCTCCAGCCGTACGCCGGCGTCGCCGAGGCGCTGGCCGGGGCCGGGGCGCAGGACCTGACGCCGGTGCTGGCCCGCGCGCACCTGGTGGACGGCGAGATCGTGCTGAGCTGGCCGGGCCACGACGAGTTCACCAAGCACATCGCGACGGACGAGGGCCCCGCCGGGCGTTCGGGAGGTCCCTCCGCATGACCGAAGCAGCCGCCCTCCCCGGCCAGCCCCGCGGCGGGGTGCTCACGGGGCCGGCCACCGCGCGCGCCCACTGCGTCCTGGCCCCGAACCCGTCCCCGATGACGCTGGACGGCACCAACACCTGGATCGTCGCCGAGCCCGGCTCCGACCTGGCCGTCGTCATCGACCCCGGACCGCTCGACGAGGACCACCTCCGAGCCGTCATCGCCACCGCGGAACGGGCCGGGCAGCGGATCGCCCTGACCCTGCTCACCCACGGGCACCCCGACCACGCCGACGGGGCGGCCCGGTTCGCCGAACTGACCGGCACCCCCGTGAGGGCGTTGGACCCGGCGCTGCGCCTGGGGGACGAGGGGCTCGGCGCGGGCGACGTCATCACCACCGGCGGCCTGGAGCTGCGGGTGGTGCCCACCCCGGGGCACACCGCGGACTCGCTCTGCTTCCACCTGCCCGCCGACCGGGCGGTCCTGACGGGCGACACGATCCTCGGGCGCGGCACCACGGTGGTCGCGCACCCCGACGGACGGCTCGGCGACTACCTCGACTCGCTGCGCCGGCTGCGCTCCCTCGCCGTGGACGACGGGGTCGCCACGGTCCTGCCGGGCCACGGGCCGGTGCTGAACGACGCCCAGGGGGCGGTGGAGTTCTACCTGGCGCACCGGGCCCACCGGCTGGCCCAGGTGGAGACCGCGGTGGAGGCCGGCCACCGCACCCCCGGCGAGGTCGTGGCCAGCGTCTACGCGGACGTCGACCGCTCCCTGTGGCCGGCGGCCGAGCTGTCCGTGCGGGCGCAGTTGGACTACCTGGGCGAGCACGGGCTGATCTAGGGCCGAACGGCCCCCGCCCCGGCCCAACGGGCCCGGCGGGCCGTCCAGGGCCGCTACGGGGCCGTCAGGGCCCTTGCCGCGGGAGTGCCTTCGCCCCGTGGACGGCCAGGTACTCGTCGGCCAGCCACGGGGCGAGCCCGGTCAGCAGGTCGTCGAGCAGCTCGGGGTACACGGCCGGGTGCCGGGCGGCGCGCGCCGCCATGCGCATCCGCTCGGCGTGCGCCGGGTAGTACTGCCCGAACACCTCGGCGGACTCGACGAGGTCGCTGGTCCAGCCGCCCCAGCGCGGCATGACCAGGGTGAACCCGGTGCGGACGAGCTTGCGCGTCATTCCGCGGGTCAGCCGGGTGCGCTCCTCCTGGGTGGTGGCCGCGGCGGCCCGCTCGCGCATCCCGGGCAGGTGTCGGTGCAGGTCGCCGTTGGTCTCCCGGGCGAGCAGCGAGGTGGGCCGGTAACGGGGCAGCGCCGCCGTCACGTCCGGCCCGCCGAGCGGCGTGCACAGACAGGCCACGAACCACGCCATGTCGTACCGCTCCGGCGCGCCGAGCAGCCGGCCCTCGGTGATCAGCAGGATCCCGGCGCCGTCGATCTGCGGGAAGGCGGCGTCCAGCTCCGCCTCCACGGCCCGGGCCGCGGCCCGGTCGGCCCCCGTGGGTTCGTCGGCTGCGCCCGTACGCAGGACGAGCAGCGCGTCGAGGTCGGACACCCCGGGGACGGCGGTGCCGCGCGGGATGCTCCCGTAGAGGTAGCTGCTCAGCAGCCGGTCGGGGGGAAAGCGGGTGGCCAGTCGGGCGGTCAGCCCCGCCACGACGGGCGCGAACGCTGCGGGCACCCGTACCAGGGAACCCTCCCGCACGAAGCAGCCGTCCTGGTCGAGGCCCTTGCCCCGGGATTCCCCGCCGGTTTTCATGGCGCCCACTATGGGGCGGCGCGACGGCGGACCGCGAGCCATTTGTCGACGGCCGCCGCGCGGGTACGGCAGCGGGTACGCCAAGGGCCCCGCCGGAGCGGGGCCCTTGGGGCGTCGCGAGGAACGCGGGACGTCAGCGCGAGCGCTTGGCCAGCCGCTCGACGTCCAGCAGGATCACGGCGCGCGCCTCCAGGCGCAGCCAGCCGCGGCCGGCGAAGTCCGCGAGCGCCTTGTTGACCGTCTCCCGGGAGGCGCCGACCAGCTGGGCCAGCTCCTCCTGCGTGAGGTCGTGCACGACGTGGATGCCTTCTTCGGACTGCACGCCGAAGCGGCGCGACAGGTCCAGGAGGGCGCGTGCCACCCGGCCCGGGACGTCCGAGAAGACCAGGTCGGACATCTGGTCGTTGGTCTTGCGCAGGCGCCGGGCGACCGCGCGCAGCAGGGCGGTGGCCACCTCGGGGCGGGCGTTCAGCCAGGGCTGGAGGTCGCCGTGGCCCAGGCCGAGCAGCTTGACCTCGGTGAGCGCGGTGGCAGTGGCCGTGCGCGGTCCCGGGTCGAAGAGGGACAGTTCGCCGATGAGCTCGCCGGGGCCGAGGACGGCCAGCATGTTCTCGCGGCCGTCGGGGGAGGTGCGGTGCAGCTTCACCTTGCCCTCGGTGACCACGTACAGGCGGTCGCCCGGGTCCCCTTCGTGGAACAGGGCGTCGCCGCGGGCGAGCGTGACCTCTCCCATCGAGGCGCGAAGCTCGGCCGCCTGCTCGTCGTCGAGCGCCGCGAAGAGCGGGGCGCGCCGCAGAACGTCGTCCACGAGTTCTCTCCTTGTCGACATGCTCCGGAGGACTGTGGTCCCCATCATGCCGGAATGCAAAACAGTGCGATCAATCACAAGTTTGCCGGACCCGTGGCCCGAGCCATACGGCAGGGGGCCGATTGGGGTCACGAATCCCGGTGATCGAGTCGGATGTCAGTGGGTGGCCTTAGTCTGGCCGAGTGTCCAATACGCCGGTGAGAGCAGAGGACTGGGGGCCGACAGAGTGAGCGCAGGGCGCGATTCCGCTGTGGGCGAACAGCTGCCCGCAGGCGCCTCGAAGTCCGACAAAAGTAACAAATCGTCCCCCAGGGTGACGGCCGGGAGGAAGCCGATGGCGCCCGCAACCGGCGCGTCGCGTCCCGGTGCGAAGGAGGCGGCGTGAACGAGACCCCCGCGAAGCCGGCTGCGAAGAAGACCACGGCCAAGAAGACCGCAACGAAGAGGGCCGCGCCGACGACGACCACCGCGGCGAAGAAGACCACCACCGCGAAGCGGGCACCGGCGGCCCAGAAGGCGGCCACCAAGCGCGCGGCGGCCACCAAGCGCGCGGCGGCCACCAAGACCGCGGCGGCCACCAAGACCGCGGCGCCCGTCCAGAAGGCGGCCCCGGCCCGCAAGCCCGAGTCCCGGGTCGCCATGGTGCGTCGGGCCCGCCGGATCAACCGCGAGCTGGCCGAGCTGTACCCGTACGCCCACCCGGAGCTGGACTTCACCAACCCCTTCGAGCTGCTGGTCGCCACGGTCCTCTCCGCGCAGACCACCGACCTGCGGGTCAACCAGACCACCCCCCGGCTCTTCGCGGCCTGCCCCACGCCCGAGGACATGGCCGCGATCCCGCCGGAGCAGCTGGAGGAGCTGATCCGCCCCACCGGTTTCTTCCGGGCCAAGGCGAAGTCCCTGATCGGCCTGTCCACCGCCCTGCGCGACCGCTTCGGCGGCGAGGTGCCCGGCCGCCTGGAGGACCTCGTCACGCTCCCCGGCGTCGGCCGCAAGACGGCCAACGTCGTGCTCGGCAACGCCTTCGGGTTTCACCGTTCGGGACTACGGTCCGAACATGCCTCTGACCTGTGCGTTCTCTAGGGATCGCATAGATCAGCAGCACAGATAGGCAATCGGCTCCCTAGTCCCCAGGTGCAAAGCCCCAACGGGCCACGGCACCTACGAGACAGGGAGACCACCGATGGTCCCGGCAACCTTCGCGCCCACCCGCCCGGCCGGCTTCGACGCTCACGACCTTCCCCAGATCGTGGCGATTGCCGCTAGCTACGTCCGGCAGTCGTCCGCGAAGGCGGACAAGACCGAAGCCTCACCGATGGTCCAGCGGGAGGCGAACGAGGCTGAGAGCGACAAGCGCGAAGCTCAGTTCCTCCGCCACTTCGAGGACATCGGCATTTCCGGCTGGAACCCGGACGCCTACCGTGAGGGCTTCGAAGCCATGCTCACGGCGGCTCGTAACCGTCTCTTCAACATGCTCGTGGTCTACGACGTGAGCCGGTTCTCCCGCCAGGAGGTGGCCGACGCTATCCCGATCGTGACCGAACTCCACCGGCTGGGAATCACGATCGTCAGCGTGATGGACGGGGTCTTTGCCCCACGCGACACGATGGCGCTGATCTACCTGATCATGCGGCTTGACGCCGTTCACCAGGAGTCGCAGAAGAAGAGTCAGAAGGTCCGGGACGTGAAGGCGGCCCAGCGCGCTCACGGGAGTTGGCTGGGCGGTCAGACCACGTACGGCTTCGAGTCGGAGAAGTACCTCAGCCCTGACAGCAAGTACCCGCTTTACCGGCTCGTCCACGTTCCGAAGGAAGCCGCGAACCTGCGCCGCATCTGGGCGACGATCAAGAAGCACATGCACATTCCGATTCAGCCCCGCAAGGCTCACCCCGGCTCTCTCTCCGGCATCTGCACCGACATGAACAAGAGGGGCGTCCCAACGAAGGGCCAGAACATCGGCAAGGAGCGCACCACGTCTCAGTGGTCGGTCCGCACGCTCAAGGGCATCCTCATAAACCCGGTGATCGCCGGAATGAGCGCGGAGCCCGTCTACCGGGTCAAGGAGGACGGAACCCAGACCCGGACGGTTGAGGGGTACCGCATCCACCGGGACGAAGAGGGGCGGCCGGTGATGATCTGCAAGCCGATCATCCCGCCGGCTGAGTGGTACCAACTTCAGGACTGGCTCAACGGGCGTGGTCCGGGTGAGGGCTTGGCCCGTGGGGAATCGCTTCTGTCGGGACTCCGTGACGCGGAGAAGAAGCCCGTCTCTGTCTGTGAGTGCAACCGGCCGCTCAAGGGACTCAACAGCGGGCCCAAGCCGGTCTACAAGTGCACCCGGGCCACCCAGGCGGTCCCGGCGGAAGGGGAGCACGAGACCGGCAACAGCGCCATGCAGTCGCACATTGACGACTTCGTGGCCCGCAAGGTGTTCGCGCTGATCCAGGACGCGACGCGGAGCGACCCTCAGCCGGAAACCGTTCTCGCGGTCCGGGCGGCAACCATGGTGTTCTCTCAGGCCAAGGAGGACCCGAAGACCGCCGCTGAGCGACACGAGCTGAAGGCGGAGCGCGACGACGCCCAGCGGGCCATTGACGAGCTGTACGACGCGCTAGACGCGGGACTGTACGAGGGGCCCGTTGGCCGGGAGAGGTTCCTCAAGCGCAAGGTCAACATTGAGGGCCGCCTTGAGCGGGTGAAGACCCGGTTGGAGAGCCTGAGCGCCCCTGAGACGGTGGAGCTTCCCCTTGAGGCGTGGCTCCACAACGACGGGGATTCGACGGACCCCCTGGGCGAAGGCTCGTGGTGGGCGTCGGTCGGGCTGGACGAGCGCCGGAAGCTCATAGCGATGTTCGTGCACCGCGTCACGATCAAGAAGGCAGCCACGGCCCACGCGGGACGTGTGCGGGGCGGATACAAGATCGACAACCGCGTTGCCGTGGAGTTCGTGCGGCCGGTCAAGGCGGAGGCTCCGGAGCCGGACGCCTTCGAGCTGAGCGCGTAGCCAGGGTGGGGGTCGGGCCTTCGGGTCCGGCCCCTTCTTCGTGGGCCCTATTTGGCATGTACATGTCTTAGGTGTGATGTCGGCGGTGGGGCGGGGCGCAGATTGCCCCGATAAGTCCGCTACAGAGAGTCAGGCAATCGGACACCTAGTGATCACCAGTGACGAAGTGCTGAAGTGACGAAGAGATCCAATCCAGACTACGAAGCTCAAATATCTCTTCTGTGGGAGCAACCCCGGCCCGCCCGGCACTCCGTCACTTCGTCACCGGGGCCCGCCACGAGCCCCCGCCCGACCGGCCAACTCCGGCCCGTGATCAGGCAATCCACTCACTAGATACAGGGTGAGGGCGGGATACCGCGCACCCTTCCGGCTACGTGCCATACGGCGGACTGAGACCCCCCTCACCTTGTGCCCGTGCGGCTCCCCGGTGTGGTTCTCCACCTGGGTTCTGAGCCCCGGGCCGTGACCCGCCTGACCCAATTGGTAGAGGTGCGCCGTACCGGCCCCAGGGATGGGAGATCCGGAGCAACCGGCAGAGTTCCCGGTTCGATCCCGGGGGCGGGTCCTGACCCATGCCGTTCATGGGGGCGCCTGAGCCGCCCACTAGTAACCCGCCCTTCGGGGTGGCCGAACGGGGTTGAAGCACGCCCAGGCGGAGCGGCATGGGTCCACATCGTCAAGCGACTCACGTGAGTCGGTAGGGGGTCCTCCCGGTAGGGGGGCCATGCGCGTACCGGGGGGTGCCATGCGCACGCGTTGTCTGGACTGTCGGGCGTATGCCACCCATGCGGGCCGGTGTGCTGAGCACCACCGCGCCTACGAGTCGGGCCGCTCCGTTCAGTCCCACCGCAAGCGCCGTGAGGCCATCGCGCGGGGCAACGCTGCGGCGGCTCGTCTGCGTCGTGCGCTGAAGCGTGCGGGCCGTGGCTCGTGCGTGCGCTGCGGTCTGTCCTTCCTGGCTTCGGCCATGGACGTGGACCACATCGTTCCCCTGTCGCGTGGTGGTGAGGACGTGGACACCAACGTCCAGCTCCTTTGCCGCACGTGCCACAAGGCGAAGACCCGCGTGGACATGGGCTACTCGTCTCCGCCCTTCTGAGGGAGGGGGAGAGCGGCCCGGAAGTTCCCGCGCGTGCCCGCCGGCGATCCCGGCCCCAGCTCGGATTACGCGCCCTAGGTGCGGCTCCGTTTTTGGCGGCCCGCCCCGGCGCTGACCTGGGTGGACGCTCCGGGAGGGCTTCGAGAACGAGCCCGTTAAGCCCCCGGTAAGCCCCCTGAACATGCCTGTTCCGCCCGTGCACCCCGCGCCCCGCACCACCCGGAGCGGACTGAGGGAGTCGTGAGGCGGGACGCCGGAGGACGCGCCGCCTGGCGGTGGTCGTGCTCACGAGCTTGGCGCCGGTGGCGCTGCCCCTCCGGCATCCGTCCCTGAGCACCGCACCCGCTGAGGGAGTCCAACTCCCCGCTGAGGTAGGTGTCCGATGTCCCGCGCGAAGTCTCCGGCCCAGCGAACGGGCAACCCGAACGGCGCCGCCTCCCCGGAGGCTGCCCCGGTGGTCTACGAGGGCCGTGCCCCGCGCGTGCCGGGCCACCTGAAGGCGTCGGGCCGGGAAGTGTGGCGGGCGGTCTGGCAGGCGGGTGGCGGGGCGTATAGCCCGGAGACGGACCGCAACGTGATCCTGCGGTACGCGGAGCTTCACGACCGGCGGGCCGAACTCCTGGCGCTCATCGACGCTGAGGGCCTGTCCGTCGTGGGGTCCACGGGGCAGCCGGCCATTCACCCGGCCATGCGGTACGTGGAGACCACGGAGCGCGAACTACGCGCCATCGAAACAGCCATTGGCTTCAGCCCGGAAGCGCGGATGCGCCTGGGCATCGTCGCGGCGGAGGCCCGCCGGGTGGCGGCAAGTCCCGCCGACTTCTGACCCGGGGGGTGTCGCATGTGGGACGGGCTTGATCCTGTCATCGCGCGGCACATCCCCGCCGGTGCCGACTTCGCGTCGGAGGGCCACCGCGTCGCCAACTGGATTGAGAAGTTCTGTGTCCTGACCGGGAGTTTCGCCGGTCAGCCGTTCACGCTTCTCCCCTGGCAGCGCGAACTACTCGTTGACGCCTACCGCCTTGAGCGGGACGCCTTCGGGCGGTGGCGCCGCAAGCACCGGACCGCCGTGGTCTGCGTGGCCCGGAAGAACGGCAAGTCAACCCTTGCCGCCGGGATCATGCTGTACCACCTTGTGGCGGACCGGGCCGACACCCAGCGCCAGATCATCGCTGCGGCCAACGACCGGGCCCAGGCCCGCATGGTCTTCGACGCGGCCAAGTCCATGGTCCTGGCCTCCCCGAAGCTCTCATCGGTGTGTGAGGTCCAGCGGGACATCATTCGTTATCAGGACTCCACCTACCGCGTGGTGTCCGCCGACGCGGGCCGCCAACAGGGCCTGAACCCCAGCTCCGTCAGTCTCGATGAGTACGCCTTCGCCAAGTCGGCGGACCTGTTCGACGCGCTGACCCTGGGGTCCGCCGCGCGGCGGGAGCCGATGTTCTGGATCATCAGCACCGCCGGCCCCGACCCTGACGGCCCGTTCGCCCAGCTCTGCACCCAGGGCGAGCGCGTCAACAGCGGGGAGCTTGAGGACCCCACGCTCTTCTACCGCTCGTGGGGCCCGCGCATCGGGGACACCGTGGACCACACGGACCCGGAGGTCTGGGAGCGGTGCAACCCCTCCTTCAGCATCCTCAACCCGGCGGACTTCGAAGCCGCCTGTCAGCGCAGTACCGAAGCGTCCTTCCGGATCTACCGACTCAGTCAGTTCGTCCGGGGCGGTAGCTCGTGGCTGCCTCATGGCCTGTGGGACTCCCTGGCCGTGGACGACGCGCTCAGCCCCGGTGACGCCGTGGTCCTGGGCTTCGACGGATCTTGGAAGGGCGACTCAACAGCGTTGGTCGCCTGCCGCGTTCACGATCTGCGCGTGTTCGTGCTGGGGCACTGGGAGGCCCCGGCGGACGATGCCCACTGGCGCGTACCCATGGCGGACGTGCGGGACGCTCTCCGCTCCGCGCTGGACACGTACAAGGTCCGCGTCCTTGTGGCCGACCCGTACCGCTGGGAGGAGAGCCTTGACCGCCTTGAGGCGGAGGGCCACCCGGTGGAGGCGTTCCCGACCAACAGCCTGAAGCGGATGATCCCCGCCACCCAGGCGGTCTACGACGCGGCACGGGACGGGCGCCTCAGCCACGACGGCAACCCGGCGCTTGCCCGCCACATCGGCAACGCCGTACTGCGGGAGGACCGGCACGGGGCCCGCATCACCAAGGAGCACGCTTCGAGCCGCCGGAAGATCGACTTGGCCATTGCCATGATCTTGGCCGTTCACGGCGCGGTGCTGTGGCGGGAGGACAACCCCGGCTTCGTAGACGCTCCGATCCTCGCCACCTGGGAGACCGATGGTGAGGTCTTCGCCTTCGGCGGCTCAGCCGAATTCTTTGACGATCTGTGACGCCCGCCTCTGCGCGCGGGCTCGGTAACGGCCCGCCTCTGTGCGCGGGCACGGGGGTGAGATCGTGGGCTTCTGGTCTGCACTGTTCAAGCCCCGCGCTCCTGAGACGCGGGCCAACTGGGAACCGGACACGGACCTTTACCCCTTCCCGGGGGTGGTCTCGTCCGCCGGTCAGCGGGTCAACTCCTCTACGGCGCTTCAGGTGTCGGCGGTCTTCGCGTGCATCCGGCTCCTGTCGGAGACCATAGCCACGCTCCCCGTCGCCGCGTATTCGCGCCGTGGCGGTGCCCGCCGGGAGGTCACCTCCCCGACGTGGCTGGACTACCCCACGGCGGAGCCGGGCGGACTGGGCCGGATCGACCTGATCTCTCAGATCGTCCTGTCCCTCCTCCTTGAGGGCAACGCCTACCTGGCCGTGCGGTGGTCGCCGGACAACACCCAGATCGTGGGCCTTGACGTGCTGGACCCGTCCCGCATCGTGACCCACGCGGTGGTGGTGGACGGCTCCCGGCGCAAGGTTTTCGAAGCCTTCGACATCGACGCGGACGGCAACGAGGTGGCCGTTGGCTACTTCACGTCGCGGGAGATCCTGCACATCCCCGGGATGATGCTCCCCGGGGAGTTCACCGGGGTCAGCCCGATCAACTACGCGCGGGAGTCCATCGGTCTCACGCTCGCGGCCCAGACCTTCGGCGCCAAGTTCTTCAGCAACGGGGCCGTGCCGGCTGCCATCGTGGAAGTCCCCGGCGCCATGTCGGAGGACGGTCTTGCCCGCGCCCGGGAGGCGTGGCGCCTGGCCAACTCCGGCCCGGACAACGCCCACAGGGTCGCACTCCTGACGGAAGGCGCCAAGTTCTCAAAGGTCAGCCTGACCCCGGACGAAGCCCAGTTCCTTCAGACCCGCGCCTTTCAGATTCCGGAGATCGCCCGGATCTTCGGCGTGCCTCCGCACCTGATAGCGGACGCGTCCGGCTCCACGAGCTGGGGCAGCGGACTGGCCGAACAGAACCAGGCGTTCAGCATGTTCAGCCTTCGGCCGTGGCTTGAGCGCATCGAGGCCGGTTTCACGCGGCTCCTGTTCGCGGAGACCGCCGACCGCCACAAGTTCGTCAAGTTCTCGCTTGACGGAATCCAGCGGGGCGCCCCGAAGGAACGCATGGAGCTGTACTCCCTGGGTCTTCAGAACGGCATCTACTCCATAGACGAAGTCCGGGCCGCCGAAGACCTTGAGCCCCTGCCCGATGGGCTGGGCGCCGCGTACCGCGTGCCGCTGAACCTGGGCGACGTGTCCGACGAAGACGAGCCCCCCGCGCCGGAGCCGGAGCCGGAGCCGGAAGACCCGGCCCCGGACGAGACCAACGAGGGGGACGAAGACGATGACGAAGGAGACCCGGAGCCTGAGCGCTCCGGCTGAGGTCCGGGCCAACGGCGACACGACCACGATGCGCGGGTACGCGTACCGGTTCGGGGAGCTGTCCCACGACCTGGGCGGCTTCCGGGAGCGCATCGCGCCGGGGGCCGGGATGGCCTCCCTTGAGCGCAACGACGTGGTGGCCACCTTCAACCACAACATGGACCGGGTCCTTGGCCGGCGCTCCTCCGGCACGCTCCGGGTGGGTGAGGACGACCACGGCGGTTGGTACGAGATCGACCTACCGAACACGACCACGGGCCGGGACCTTGCCGAACTCCTCAAGCGCGGTGACGTGAAGGGATCTTCCTTCACCTTCCGCGTGGGCAGGGGCGGGCAGCGCCGGGCCGGGACGGACCCGGAGACCGGTCTCCCGATCCGGGAGATCACCGAAATGGATGTTGCCGAACTGGGGCCAGTCCTCACCCCGGCGTATCCGACCACTGACGCGGCACTTCGGTCCATCGGGGCAGTGCTGGGCGTCGAACTCCGCGCCGCGAAGCCGGACGACGAAGACCCGGAGGAGTCCGAAGAGGACACCCCGGAGGAGTCGCCGGAGGGCGCGGACGAACCGGCTGGGGGGCCGGAGGAGAAGGACCCGGACGAGTCCGAAGAGGACGAGCCGGATGAGCACAAGGACGCGCGTGCACTGTTCCGCGCGCTCATCACCACGGGGGGAACCACATGGACGCAACGACCCTGAGCGCGAACTTTGAGGCGCGCGAGCGGGCCACCGCCGAACTCCGCACCCTGACGGAGGAGTTCGCGGGCAAGGAGATGGACGCGGAGTCCCGGGGCAAGGAGACGAAGCTCCTGGACTCCATCGCGGACTACGACGGTCGGATCAAGCGGGGCATCGAAGTCCTGAAGTCCGGCGAGTCCGTCAGTGCCCTCATGCAGGGCCTGAACGGTACCGGCTCGAAGAAGGAGACCCAGGACAAGTTGGCGGAGGCTGCTGCCCAGCTCCGTGCCCTGGGCGTGAACCAGACGGTGGCGTTCGCGCCGGAGTCCCGCGCGGCCATCGACACGAAGACCAACCCGGGCAACACCGTCATCGCCCGGACGCTGTACGGGCGTCTCCTGGCGGAGGCCGTTGAGCGGTCCACCGTCATGAGGGGCGGCGCCACCATCCTGACCACGAGTTCCGGTGAGCCCATGGACTTCACCGTTGTCGTGGGCCGGGCACAGGCGAGCATCGTCAACGAGAACGCCAACATCCCGGAGTCGAACCCGACCACGGTTCAGCGCTCCGTTGGCGCGTTCAAGTACGGCTACGCGTCCACCGTGTCCAGTGAGTTCGTGCAGGATCAGGCGCTTGACCTTGTCGGCTTCCTGGTTGGCGACGCGGGCCCGGCCATCGGCGCGGGCATGGGTGACCACTTCCTGACCGGCTCCGGCACCAACCAGCCGCGCGGCATCATCACCGCCGGTTCGCCGGCCACCGCCACCTTCACCGCCACGGCGAAGGACGCGACGGTCAGTGACGCGCTCATTGACCTGTACTACGAGCTGCCCAGCTCCTACCGCGCCAACGCGGCCTTCGTCGTCTCCGACAAGGTGGCGGCCCAGATGCGCAAGCTGAAGAGCACTGACGGTCAGTACCTGTGGCAGTCCTCCGTACAGGTGGGCGCCCCGGACACCTTCAACGGTCGCCCGGTCCTCACGGACGTGAGTGTCCCGGACGCCAAGGTCACCTTCGGGGACCTGTCGAAGTACACCGTCCGCCTGGCGGGCCCGCTCCGCGTGGAGCGGTCCGTTGACCTCAAGTTCCTCTCTGACCAGATCGTTTACCGGTTCCTTCAGCGCGCGGACGGTCTCCTTGTGGATGAGCGCGCGGTCAAGGTGCTCACGGTCGGCGGTGGCTCCGGCGCGTAAGGCGCCGCACGAACGAGGGGGCCAAGCGACTCACGCGGGACGCTTGGCCCCCGGCCCTGGGGGATGCCTTGTCCTACGCCACCGTGGCCGAACTCCGGGAGCTGGACGGGCTGGACGACACGGCCCAGTTCTCGGACGCCACGCTCAGCGAAGCCATCGACTACGCCGTTGAGACCGTCGAAAACTACTGCGGTCGGAAGTGGGAAGGCGTCGATGCCGCCCCGGAAACGATCCGGTGGTGTGTACGGAAGATCGCCCGGCAATACGTGCTGGACCTTGTGTCCCGCGTCCCGGACCGGGCTCTTCAACTGCAATCCGAATTCGGATCAATCCAGCTTGCCCAGGCGGGCGGCAACTGGCGGCCCACGAGCCTGCCGGAGGTCAACGCCCAGCTCAACAGGTACCGGATTCGGCTTCCGTTCATCTTTCTCTAGGGGGCCCCATGTCGTTGATCTTCAACGCCAAGGTGGCCCTCTTCGAAGCGCTCCGGGGGCTCGTCCCCGCCGGGGTGCAATGCACCTTCGCGGAGAGGGGCCAGTCCGACCGGCGCCGCCAGATCTGGTTGGGCGCCACGGTGGACGAGGAGCTTGAGCCCGTCGCCATGCGCGCCGGACCGCGTAAGCCGGTGGCCGTTACCGGCTACGTCGAAGCCCACGCGGTGGTGATCGTCCCCGGCGACCCGATGGCCGCTGAGCGGGGCGCCTACGAGCTGCGTGAGCTTGTGGCCGACGCCTGCCGCGCCGTGGACCGCGCCACCGTGGCGGGGCTCGTGGACCTCCGCCCGGAGTCGTCATCCGTCGAGACCGCCGAGACCACTGACGGGGCGTACAGCGCCCTGACCGTCCGCGTGAGAGTGCGCGGACGCACCACGACTTAGGGGGAAGTCGCATGGCGCTTGACGCTGCCATTGGCATTGGAGAAGAGGCCACCTACGGCACGCCCGCCGAATCCACCATCGGGTACGAGGGGAAGGCGGATTCGTGGAAGGTGGCCAAGGAGTTCATTGAGTCCGTGGGGTTCAGGCGGGGAATGCAGACCGCCCGCGCGGACCGCCGCAACATCATTCAGATGGGCGGGGAGGGGGAGCTTGAGGTTGACCTCCTGGACGTGGGCGCCGCCGCCCTCCTGAGTGCCGCGTTCGACAAGCACACCTTCACCGACACGGGCAACACCCGGGTCCACACCTTCGAGACCGCCACCGTGAGCGGTGCTCCGTCGTGGACGGCTCAGATGATCCGGCCCACCGTCGAAGGTACGGAGGTGGCCTACCGGCACGTGGGGTGTGTCGCCACTGAGTGGGAGCTGACCGCCGAGACTGAGAACGCGGTCACGCTCAACGTGTCCTTCGACTTTCAGGACGTGTCGCACAGCACCGCGCCGGCTGAGGCGCTGCCCATCGACTACCCGGCGGACGCCCGGCCCTACGACTGGTCGCGGACCGCGCTGACCCTGACCCGGGGCGGCTCCGCCGTGGCGCTGGACGCGTCGAAGTTCTCCATGACCGGAGACCTGGGCATGAAGACGGACCGGCGCTTTCTGCGGGGCACGGCCCTGAAGAAGAAGCCCGTCCGCGCCGCCGTGCCGACGTACGAAGGGGAGCTTGAGGGGGAGTTCACCGGGGAGTCCCTGAAGCTGTACGAGGCGTTCGTTGCCGGTGAGGTGGTCTCCCTCCGGGTGGACCTCACGGGCCTGACCCCCGGCACGAGCTTCCGCGTGGACGCTCCGGCCATCCAGTTCACCGGGGAGTCCCCGGAGGCGTCCACGGATGACGTGACGGTCCACACCCTTCCCTTCCGCGTGCTGGACCCGGGCACCGGTGAGGCCGCGATCAAGGCCACCTACACGGAGCCGAAGCCCGCCGCCCCGGCCCAGCTCAAGGCAACCGGCACCCCAGACAAGGGGTGAGGCGGTGGCCCGCACGTCGGCGTACACGGTCCGGGTGACCGGGCTGCGTGAGCTTCAGAAGAACGTCCGCCGGCTCAAGAGCCGGGACCTGAACAACTCCGTCCGCGCCGCGAACAAGGCAGCGGCGGAGGTGGTCAAGCCGGAGGCGGAGTCAACGGCCCCGAAGGGCAAGCGGGACGCGAAGTCCAGCAAGCGCTACAAGCCGGGGAAGTTGGCGAAGTCCGTCAAGGTCACCGCCTCCGTCAAGGGCGCCGCCGTGAAGGCGGGCTCAGCCGCTCGCGTGCCGTACGCGGCGGCAATCCACTTCGGCTATCCGAAGCGCGGGATCAGGCCCAACAGATTCCTGTACCGGGCCATGGCGCGCAAGAGCGATGCCGTTTCCGAGACCTACGAGCGTGAGATAGGCGCCGTGGTCCGTCAGCACCTTGAGGGGGACTAGGTATGGGACAGAAGAGGCCGGTCAAGACCGTCCGCCAGGCGAACCCGGTTGCAAAGGCCGTGGGCGGTGAGCTGGGCGAACTCCTGTCGCTGGATCTCGACAGTCTCACGATTGACGAGATCGACATTATCGAGGAGGTCACCGGCGCCCCGCTGGACGAGCTGAAGAAGCCCGGAGCCCGCCGGGGCCCGATGCTGCGGGCCATGGCCGTGGTCCTCAAGCGCCGTACCGATCCGGGCTTCTCCATCGAGGACGCGGGCAAGCTCCGTCTCCAGTTCAAGCCGGGCAAGGCGAAGACGGACCCTACCGGGCCCAGCGCGTAGTTGCGTGCGCCCGGCTCGTGTCCCACTTCCGTGGGCTCACGTGGTCGGACGTGCGGTCCCTACCCCTGCGGGACTTCAACGCGCTGGTTGACCAGATGTCGGCGGACATCGAAGCGCAGAACAAACAGAGCCGACGCGCGTCCCGTGGGCGCACGTCCCAGGGCTCTTCGGGGGAACGGCGGACGCCGGTCATGACATAGCACGGGGGGACCGGTGGCGAAGCCCATCACTATCACCCTGCTCGGGGATGAGTCGGATCTTGCCGCCTCCCTTGAGCGGTCCGCCACGGACGTAACGTCCTTCGCGGATCAGGTGGAGGAAGCGCTACGGCAGGCGACCGAACAGGCGGGGGGCCTGGGCGACGCCGTGGCGGACGGCATCGCGGACGCCGGTGACGAAGTCGGCTCCTTCGGGGAGCGCTTCGGGGGAGCTGCCACGCTCGCCGGCGCCGCCATCGCGGGCGGGCTCCTGGCCGGTCTCAATGAGGCCATGGCCCAGGAGAAGGGCAACGATCTCCTGGCGGCCCAGCTCGGAGCCAACCCGGCGGAGGCCCAGCGCCTGGGCAAGGCGGCCGGAGAGATCTACTCATCCGGCTGGGGCGAATCCGTCGAGGATGCCAACGCGGCCCTCAAGGCGCTGTGGCAAGAGGGACTTGTCCCGGCGGACGCCACGGCGGACGAGCTGGCCAACGTCGGCAAGCGGGCCATGGACGTGGCCAACGTCCTGGGCGACGAAGTGGGGCCCACGTCCCACGCGGTGTCCCAGATGCTCAAGACCGGGCTTGCGAAGAACGCTGAAGAAGCGTTCGACATCATGACCCGGGGCGCCCAGAACGGCGCCAACAAGGCTGAGGACTTGGCCGACGTTTTCAACGAGTACAGCACCAGTTTCCGCACGATGGGGCTGGACGGGGCCACGGCCATGGGACTGATCTCCCAGGGCCTCAAGGGTGGCGCCAGGGACGCGGATCAAGTCTCCGACGCGATCAAGGAGTTCAGTCTTGTTGCCGGTCAGGGCGGCAAGGCGGTTGAAGAAACGTTCAACTCAATCGGGCTGAACGGCTCCCAGATCGTCAAGGACGTGGCGGCCGGAGGCGACTCCGCGAAGTCCGCCATGGACAAGGTCCTTGACGCCCTTCGCCAGATGCCCGCTTCGGCGGAGCGTGCGAGTGTCGTCAAGACGTTGTTCGGCGGTCCGGGCGAAGACCTGGGGGCCGCGCTTTTCTCCCTCAACGTCGATACCGCCGCCAAGAGTCTGGGCAAGGTTGAGGGGGCCGCGAAGCGGGCCGGCGACACCATGCACGACAACGCGTCAACGAAGCTCTCGGCTTTCTGGCGCACGCTCCAACAGGGCGCCGTTGACGTACTGGGCGGAGCGGTCCTCCCGGCGCTGGACGATCTCATTGACGCGTCCGTTGCCGTGGGCCGGTTCATCGGGGACAACAAGGTCCCGATCACGGCCGTGGCCGGGGTTATCACGGTCCTTCTCCTCCCGGCGCTCATCGCCTGGGGGGTCACGGCCACCCAGTCCGCGATAGCCAACGGCATAGCGTGGGTCACCTCTTCGGCCACCGCGACCACGAGCGCCGCAACCCAGGTACTGGCCCACTGGGCGGTGGTCGGAGGCTGGCTCAAGGCTGCCGGACAGGCTGTGATCTCCGCCGCCATCGTCGTGGGCGGATGGGTCGCCATGGGTGCCCAGGCGCTTCTACAGGCGGCCCGCATGGCTGCTGCGTGGCTGATAGCCATGGGCCCGGTCGCACTCGTCATCGCGGCCGTGGTCGCCCTGGCGCTCCTGATCTGGACCAACTGGGACAACATCGTCAAGTGGACCGGTGCCGCCTGGGACTGGGTGTGGAACAAGATCAAGGGAATCGCGGATTTCCTGATCAACCTGTTCCTCAACTTCACGCTGGTCGGCTTGATTATCAAGCACTGGGACACGATCAAGGAGGCCACCGGCGCCGCCTGGGACTGGCTGTGGGACAAGGTCAAGGGCATCTTCGCCTGGCTCGTCAACTTGTTCCTGACCTTCACCGGCCCCGGACTCCTGATCAAGCACTGGGACAAGATCAAGAGCACCGCGTCCGACGCGTTCCGTTACGTCTACGACAAGGCGCGCGACGGGCTCAACTCCGTGGTCTCGTTCTTCACCTCCCTGCCGGGGCGGATCTCCTCTGCGGCCGGAAGCGTGGCCCGCGCGGCGCTGGGGGTCGGCGGCTCCGTCGTTGACGGGCTCAAGAACGGGCTCTCCCGCCTGGGCGGCTTCGCCTCAAGCCTGGCCTCCGCCGTGAGCGGCGCGGCCAAGGGTGCGGTCAACGGCGTGGTGGACCTCCTCAACTGGGCCATCCCGAACAAGTTGGGATGGGGCGCCCTGTCCATCGACATCCCGGACAACCCCATCCCCCACGTGCGCGCCATGGGCGGACCGACCCAGGGCCTGACCCGCGTGGGCGAGCGCGGGCCGGAGTGGGTGCACCTGCCCAGCGGATCAAACGTGATCCCGAACCACGCGGCTCCGGGGGGCGGAGTCGTCGTCAACGTCCGCTCTCAGGCGGACCCCTGGGCCATCGGGCGCGAAGTCGCCTGGGCCCTTCGCACTGCATGACCAACCGACTCACGTGAGTCGGTTGAAGGGGGGAATGGACATGGCGGAGCTGAACGACTGGACCGCCGAATACGCGGGACTCGTCATGGGGGAGCCTGACTCCGCCGTGTCCATCGTCGCGGTTGACGGGCTCGTGTCGCTGCCGGACGTGCGGTCTTCGGACCTCACGCTTGTGCAGCAACACGGGCTCTACCCCGGTGACGACTACATGAACGGCCGGACCGTGACCCTGACCCTTGAGGTCTACGGGGCCACTGACGAAGAGTTCGCCCAGGAGCTGGGCCGGGTCTTCGCCGCGTTCGCGGTCGGCGGGCCGGAGAGCCCTCTCCGCTTCCGCTTCCCCGGGCTTGCCGCCGGGGCCACCGCCTTCGTCAACGCCCGCCCGCGCAAGCGCTCCGGGCCCGTTGACCTGAACTTCGCTCACCGCGTATGCAACGTGGTCATCGAACTCTTCGCCACGGACCCGCACATCTACGCCGACGCGCTCACCACGCTGACCCTGTCCAGCCCCTGGCAGGGGTCCACGCCCAAGCTCCGGTTCACCTCCCCGGGCTCCGTGCCCGCCTTCCCGGTCATCACCCTGGACAACGCCAAGGACTGTGTCCTCACGGACGAGATAACCGGCCAGTTCTTCGGCATGAACCCCTTGGCCGGCGGGCTCACGATCAACTCACCGGCCCAGCGGCTGACCGCCACGGACACCGGCACCCTGTTCAACGAGCGCATCACCCCGGGGTCCGTCTGGCCCGAATACGGCTTCGGGGAACACCGCCTCAGCCTGACGAGCGGCGCGACCACCCGGGCCACCACGGCGGTCTTCTCCTGGCGAAACCGGTGGGTGTGATGGCGGCGCCCAGGTACACCGTCGTACAGACGAACGTGAAGACCGGCGCGGTGGTCACCCGCCTGCCGGTTACCGGGATCTCTTTCGCCCACACCCTCAACGCGGCCGGTACCGCGACGGTCGGTGTCCCGCTCTTCGCGCCGGAGGCCAACCCGGAGGTGCTGAGCCCGGGTATCAGCGGGCTCGTCATCCTGCGGGACGGTGCCCCGGTGTGGGGCGGGATCGTGTGGACCGCCTCCGCAGACATCGCGGCGGGCACGCTCTCCCTGGGGGCCTCCGGCTTCCACTCGCACTACAAGGGCCGCGTCTTCGTCAACGGCTGGACCTCCCGCACCGTCGAACAGGCGGACATCCTCAAGGCGTGGTTCGCGTACTTCAACGCGGACAACGGCATCGGAACGGCCACGGACACGATCAAGGCGACCGGCGCGAAGCGAACCACGGTGTGGACGCGCTACGAGCTGAAGAACGCGGGGGAGGCCATCGAGGAGCTTGCCGACAACATCGGCGGCTTCAACTTCCGCTACGTGCCGTACTGGGTCACGCCCAACGTCAAGGTGGGCCACCGGTTCGTCATGACGAGCCGCACGGGCTCCGCGACCCGGACCCTGACCCATCGCGCGAACTGCGATGTCACCCGGGTCAGTTACGACTCAACCGCCCTGTGCACCGTGGCCTACGCCACCGGGGCCGACAAGGGCAACGGCGAAAAGCTCGTTGGCATCTTCGAGAACGCGGAGTTGGCCGCGCGGATGCCTGAGCGCGTCATGGTCGGCACCTGGGCCGACGTGAAAGAGACACAGACGCTCATAGGCAAGGCCCAGGCCACCGTCAACGCCGGATCGGTTCCCACCGCCATACCTGAACTGACCCTCTATCCCGGTGAGTTCGGGCCGCTGGACTTCGCCCCGGGCGACTACGTGGCCGTGGACGCGGACGCGGGTTACGTCGCCTTCCTGGACGAATTCGTTGTGACCGAATGCGCCACGGCCGTGGACGCGAACGGTACGGAGTCCATCCGCCTGGCGCTCGCCAGTAAGGAGTTGTGGAGCAATGCCAACCCAAGCTAACGGCGTACCGCCGTCCCTGGTGAACGAGCTTGCGGAGGTCAAGCGCCGGCTCTCCGCCGTGGAGCGGGCCCCGGCGCCCGTCAACAAGTTCGACAGGTACCCGGTCATCGAGTGGGCCGCCCAGGGGCGTCCCCCGGTAGGCGGAAACGTGTGGTCCTCCGTCGGGATCTCCAACGCCACGGGACTGACCTTCGACCGGGTGGAAGTCAAGTTCATCACGGATTGGCTCCTCACCGGCAAGCGTGAGGCGGAGGTCCGCCTTGCCGCGTTCCGGCACACGGGCAACGCGCAACGCGAGATCGTCAGCGCATCCGCCACGCTGAGCCTGACCGGCAACACGACCCGCAACGTGGGCGTGGTGGTCATGCGGTGGGTCCACGGCATCCCGTACGGCTGGGACTACGCGGACGACACCACGATTTACACCATCGAACTTCAGCACCGTTACAAGAAAGGCCCTGAGAGCCCGAAGGGCCAGACCATCTACGCCATTGCCGCAACGGAGGGCGCCGCAGTCAGCGGCAACATCCTCAACTGGGGCTACAAGCAGGACGACAACGGCAAGTGGTGGTGGGTGCCGACATACCGAGACGGAAGCCCGTGGGCGCCCGACTTCGTGACGGTGCCCAACAGGGACGAAGGGTCCTACAGCATTTCGGCCATGCACTACTGCGTTGGCCTTCCGCAAGAGCGCATCCCGGAGGCCACCGCGTACGGGTGGCACTGGCGGCGCGGCACCAACGGCGGATGGGTCCGAGACCCGGACCTCAGTGAGCCGTACTTCAGCGTCTAGGGGGACTCATGGATCTGGCCCGCCTGTACGGGGCCGCTGAGATCGTCGCTCCCCTTCTGGTCTTCGTCGGCATGGTGCTCCACCGGTGGCAAACCGGGATGCGCCAAGCCTGGCGGGAAGAGGCGGAAGCCTGGGCCAGGAAGGCGGAGCGCCAGGCGGAGGAGCTAGTTGGGCTCCGCGAAGAGGTCCGGGAGCTGAGGCGTGAGAACGCTGAACTCCGGGCCCAGGTAGCGGAACTCCTGGCCCGTCCGTAAGACCGCACCACAGGGTGTCCAACCGACTCACGTGAGTCGGTTGGATGCCCCTTTTTCGTAGGGGGACGCATGACCACACCGACCGACACGAGCCCACTGCCGTCCAGCATCCCGACCGTGCGGGTTCACGGTCGCTACCGGGGCCCCGATGGACGCTCGCTCAGCGGGACCGTCACCTTCACCCCGCCGGGGCTCCTGACCTTCCCCGCCTCCGACCTGTTCGTTGCCGGGCCCGTCGTGGCCGCGCTGGACGAGAACGGCGGCTTCTCTGTCAGCCTGCCCGCGACGGACGCGCCGGACATGAACCCCAGCGGCTGGGCGTGGACCGTCAAGGAGAACCTTGCCGGGGTGGTGGGCGCCCGGACCTTCGCCCTGTTGCTGCCCAAGAACGTCCCGGACGTGGACCTTGCCGACGTGGCGCCGGCTGACCCGACCACCCCGAACTACGTGCCCGTGCCCGGCTCCCAGATCTACACCGGCAGCGGGGCCCCGGCGGCATCCCTGGGGCTCGATAACGACTGGTACACCCAGTACGACACCCGGACCCTTCTGGGCCTCACTCACACGACCGTGACCATGTGGCGCAAGAGCGGCGGCGCCTGGGCGAAGGCCGGAGCGGACATCCACGGATCTCAGTGGTTCGTGAACAACACGACCACGCCCAGCACGGACGCGAAGCCGGGAGACCTCCTCCTTCGCTCCGACTCCGGCGACATCTGGCAGCGGAGCGCGTCCGGCTGGGGCAACCCCGTGGGCAACCTGAAGGGGCCGAAGGGCGACCCTGGCCCCCAGGGCGTCCCCGGCGTCAAGGGCGACACCGGAGCGGCGAGCACCGTCCCCGGCCCGAAGGGCGACACCGGGGCCGCCGGTACGCCCGGAAGCAAGGTGTACGCCTTCGCCTCCGGCTCCGAAGCCTCCGGGGTGGGCGTGCCGGGGGACTTCGCCGTCCGTACCGACACCGGCAGCGTCTACCTGTACGTGTCCGGCTCCGGCTGGACGAGCAAGGGCAGCATCCGGGGACCGGTCGGACCGGAGGGCCCCCAGGGCGTCAAGGGTGACCCCGGAGCGGGCTCCGTCAACAGCGTCAACGGCAGCCTGGGATCGGACATCACCATCACGGTCAACGGCAAGGGAGCGGGCTCTCCGGCCATCACCCTGACCCCCGCCGACGTAGGCGCCGTGGCGTCCAGCTCCCGGGGAGTGGCCGGAGGCGTGGCCACGCTGGACGACTCCGGCAAGGTCCCCGCCGCCCAGCTCTCCATACCGGCCGGAGCGGTCACCACCGTCAACGGCAAGAGCGGCCCGACCGTGACCCTGGTTGCCGCCGACGTGTCCGCCCTGGCGACCACCGCCAGGGGCACGGCCAACGGCGTGGCCTCCCTGGACGGCTCCACCCGCCTGCCTCTGGCCCAGCTCCCGTTGGAAGTGCCCACGGACCACATGTGGGAGCCCAGTGACCTGGGGCTCAAGGCGTGGGCCTTCGACCCGGCGGTTGGGATGAGCACGCCCATCTACCCGGGCAACGCCACGCTCCGCGTCACGGCGGTCAACCTGAAGAGCACCCAGACCATTTCCAAAATCGTCTGGCACTTCGGCGGGTACGCGGGCGGCATGGTCGCCGGCTCCTGGGGCGCCATCTACAACGCGTCGGGCACCCGCGTGGGCACCACGGCAGCGCTGACCGGGGAGACCGTCATTGCCGGGGTGCACAACGCGGGCGGCGCCACCGTGTCCGCTCCGCTCACCGCCAGTGCGTCCCTGCCCGCCGGGGTCTACTACGTGGCGTGGTCCTTCCGGTACAACACCACCGCCGGTGACGGGCCCATGATGCTGTGCGCCGATTCCGCCTTCGGCTCTCCGCCCAACGTCTTCGGGCTCAACAACATCAAGCGGTACGGGTCCATCGCGGGCACGGCTGCCACGTCCGCCCCCGCGTCCATCACCCTGAGCGCCGTGGAGAACGGCTCCAACCGGTTCTGGGCCGCCATCGCGTAGGCAATCGACCCACCAGACCCCCAGTGCAACGCGCTCCCGTCCGGGCTTCGGGCGGGGGCCCGGCACGAACGAGGGGGCACGCGCATGGCGCGATTTTCCGGGGCGACGTGGAAGCCCATCCCGACCAACTACACAGCCGGCGGACAGGACTCCGTACGGGGCGTGGTCATCCACATCATGGACGGCTCTTACGCCGGTACCGATTCGTGGTTCCGCAACCCGGCGGCCCAGGCGTCCAGCCACTTCGGCACGAGCCGCGCCGGTCAGCTCTGCCAGTGGGTGGACACCGCCAACCGGGCCTGGGCCCAGGCGGGCGGCAACAGGAGCTGGCTCTCCGTCGAGAACGAGGGGCGGGGCGGGGACTCCCTGACGGACGCCCAGCTCTCCCGGTGCGCCGAAGTGCTCGCCTGGGCCCACAAGACCCACGGCGTCCCGCTTCAGCTCACCACCGACCCGAACGGTAGGGGCCTGGGCTACCACGGCATGGGCGGAAGCGCCTGGGGCGGGCACACGTCGTGTCCCGGCTCCCGCGTGGTCGCCCAGCTCCCGGAGATCCTGAAGCGCGCGAAGGCCATCGTGGGCGGCTCCTCCCCGGCCCCGTCCACCGGGACCTACACCGTCCGCGACGGGGACACCCTGTCCGGCATCGGCAAGGCCCTGGGGATCAAGTGGGAGACCCTGGCCCAGCTCAACGGGATCAAGGCGCCCTACGTGATCCGGCCCGGTCAGAAGCTCAAGACGAAGGCGAGCGCGCCGAAGTACGCGCCGTTCCCCGGTGAGGCGTACTTCAAGGCCAAGCCCAACGGCCCGCTCGTCACGGCCATGGGCCGCCGGCTCGTGGCTGAAGGGTGCTCCGCCTACTCCTCCGGCCCCGGTCCTCAGTGGACGGAGGCGGACCGGGAGTCCTTCCGCAAGTGGCAGCGCAAGTTGGGCGACGCTGCCGCGTACTGCGACGGCTGGCCCGGCAAGCGCCAGTGGGACGCGCTCAAGGTCCCGGCGGTCTGACCGTCACCCAGTGTGCCGTCAGAGGCGGCGCACGAGCCCGGCCGTGGACGAGCTGGCCCACGGCGCGGCGCTGATCATCACTCACAGCAACTACAGGGGGTACCCGCATGATCGTGGAGTTCGCACAGAAGCACGTTGCCCGGATCTACACCGTGGCCGTGGCGCTCCTGGCGCTCGTGGCCCACTTCGTCCCGTCCATCCCGTCCGCGCTCATCCTGGGCGTGGTCGCGGCGGTCCTGGGCACCGGTGAGGCGGTCCAGCGCGTTGAGGACCGCAAGACCCTGGCCGCGTACACCGGCCAGTACCGGCCGTAGGCAATCGGCACCCCAGACCCCCGGTGAGAGCACTTCACCGAAGGGGACTGGGATGACGTACCGACACATCGCACTCATGGGCCGGGCCGGGGCGGGCAAGGACGAGATCGGGCGCCGGCTCGTCCGCCGGTGGGCGTTCACGCGGGTGGCCTTCGCTGACCCGCTCAAGGAGATGGCCCTCCGGGTTGACCCGGTGGTCACCTACGAGCCCGCCGGGTACGGGCCCGTACCGGTCCGCCTGTCCGACGTGGTCAACCGCTTCGGGTGGGACGGGGCCAAGCGCCGAAGCCCGGAGATCCGGCGCACGCTTCAGCGCATGGGGTCGGCGGTGCGCAAGGAAGACGCGGGCTACTGGGTGGGGCTCGCCATGGACCGCGTGGCCGTGGCCGACTCCTGGAACCTGCCGGTGGTCGTGACCGACGTGCGGCACGTCAACGAGGCTCAGGCCCTGAAGAACCGGGGCTTCACACTCGTTCGGGTGAACCGCCCCTCCGCCCCGCACCTGGGCGCCAACGCGTCCCACGAGAGTGAGACGGAGCTTGACGCCCACCCGGCGGACGTGACGCTCACCAACGCCGGAACCCTGGCGGATCTGCGCTGCGCCGCTGACCGGCTCGTCAGCTACCGGTGACCGATGGCCCCTCACCCTCATGGGTGGGGGGCTTTCGTCGTATCCAACCGGGGGGCCGCGCGGGCTTCGTCGCATCCAACTGTCTCGCGTGAGTCGCTTGAAAGTGGTTATGGGCCCGCCAAGTTGGTGCTACGGTTTTCCAGAAAACACGGCCCGGGGGGAATCGCGGGACGTGATCGTTTCCCAGAAGGGCAGCCATGCCGAAGAAGGGGCAGCGCCAACCGTGGCGCCTGTCGTTCGTCTGGGTCGGGAGCGGCATCAAGGCCGCGAACCCGCATTCCGACGAAGAGGGAGCGCGCCGGGCGGCGCTGGACATGTTCGAGACCGCCCGCCGGCGCGAGTCGGAACTACAGATCACCATTGAGAACCGCGACACCGGGGAGAAGTACGAGATGACCGCCAACGACGCGATCAAGGACACCGTCAACGCGAACCTGGAGCGCATCCGCGTCATGGTTGCCAACGGCGGGGACGAGAGCGGCATTGCCGAGATCGTTGAGGAGACGGAGGGGCTTCTCAAGGAGATCAAGGGTAAGGGGTCGGTCGCCCTCCGCAACGAGCTGCGCGACGCCCTCAAGGTGGCGCTCCAACCGCAGCTCCCCGCCGATGACGAGCCCGCCGGGGACGAGCCCCAGGGCGACACGGAGGCGGAGGGGGTCAAGGGTGCGGAGGTGGCCACCCGGGACGCCGAAGACGGGGACGACGAAGACGACGACGAAGGCGACGGGGAACCGCTCGTCATCCCGGCGGACGTGGCCGCGCTGATCACGGAGGCGTCCGCCCATGTCTCGTCCGCCGTCAACCTGGGCGTCGAAGCCCAGAAGATCGCGGAGAAGGTCTCCGAACTCCAGTTGACCATGCGGAAGAAGACGCCCCACAAGGCCGGTGTCCCGGACCTGATCGCACACCAGAAGTACACGCGGAACACCGCCGCACTGGTCTACGCGGAGGTGGCGGACCAGATCAGTGACACGGACGTGGACAAGGTGGACATCCTCAAGTCGCTCAAGCGCTCCGTCCGCAACAAGAACAGTGACGTTCTGGTGGGCTACCTCCGGGGCCTGGACGCGGACAAGGAGGCCGGTCTCAAGGAGGCGGAGACGTACTACCCGGAGGCCGCTGCCGCGTACGTGAAGGCGAAGGAGAAGGAGACGGAGGAGAGCCCCGCAAGTCTGACGGAGGCGGTCTACAGCCTGTACGCGTCCAAGGGCATCGAACTCCCGCGCAAGGGCCGCACGGAGGTGGAGCGGGAGCGGCGGGCCGCCCTCCGTGCCGCACAGGGAAGCGGCGCCGATGACTCCCGCCTGACCCCTGAAGTCCGCCTTGAGAACTACCTCACCACCATCGCGGGGGAGCTGGACAAGGCGGAGAAGAACGCGGGCAAGCTCACCGGTCACCAGAAGCGCAAGGTCCGCAACCGCCTGAACGAACTGGCCAAGCGCGCTGAGGCCCTGGCCAACCTGATCTGATCCACCGGTCTCCGGCCCGGCCCCGAAGCCCCGTCAGTCCCCAGCGGACCGGCGGGGCTTCGGCGTGTCCGGCGCGGGGCGGTGACGAAGTTACGGAATGACGATGAGTTCTGTTCCGGACAGAAGACCAACCACCCATATCTAGTAGGCATCCCGGAGGACGCGCCACCGCGTCACTCCGTCACCGCCTGGGCAATGCGCTCCCCAGACCCGTGGTGTACCACCCACCACGAGCCCGAAGGGGGCCCGGCCCATGGGCCAGATCCGCACCATCAGCCGAAGCGGGAGCCGCTTCTACTTCGACCCGGAAAAGCCGGACCTCAAGGTCCCCGGAGTGACGTCCATCATCAGCATGTTGCCCAAGCCGTTCCTTGCGTTCTGGAACGCCAAGATGGTGGCGGAGCTGGCGGTTGACTCCCTGCCGTTCGTCCAGCAGATGGCGGAGCGCGACCGCCAGGGCGCCGTTGACTACCTCAAGGGCGCCGCCAGGCGGTACACGAAGCGCCGGGCCGACGTGGGGTCGGACGCCCACGACCTGTTTGAGCGCATGATCCGGGGTGAGGCCCTGGGCCGCGTGCACCCGGACCTGATCCCGTACCGCGACAACTTCGCGGAGTTCCTGACCGCCGTGAACCCGGAGTTGGTCCGCGCCGAAGACGTGGCGTGGAGTGATCAGCACGGCTACGCCGGCTCGTTCGACGCCATCCTCAACGTGTGGCTGGACGAGGAGGGGAAGCCGACCCCGGACCGCTCCGGGGAGCGTCACACCGTGATCGCGGACTGGAAGACATCCAAGGCGACCTACCCGGACGTGGCGCTTCAGATGTCCGCGTACGCGCACGCTGACCGCATCATCGACGCCCAGGGCGTGAGTGAGCCCATGCCGGAGTTCGATGGCGCGTGCGTTCTCCACATCACGGACGAGACGTGGGCGTTCAAGCCCGTGCGCATCGACTCCGCCGACGTGTTCGCCACCTTCCTGCGGCTCCGGGAGATCTTCACCTGGGACCGCGAAACGTCCAAGACCGTCATCGGCCGTGCCATCGCCCAGGCTGCGGCACAGCTCGTGACCGGCACCCAGCGCCGCGCCAAGTAGTACCCGCCCCCGGTGACTTCGGTTGCCGGGGGCGTTCGCGTTATCCCCAGCCTGTGGGCAATGGGCTCCCTAGACCCCGGGTGAGGGGGGAAGGCGCGGCCGGCTGAGAGCCCCGCCCTTCCCCCTGATCAACCGACACCCCAGGGGGATAGCGCATGGCGCTTCAGATTTTCGCCACCGACCCGGACGCGAAGCCGAAGCCGAAGCCGGAGCACGAGTTCAGCAACGACTACGTGTTTCAGTTCCGGTCCGGCATGGTCGTCAAGAAGAAGCCGGTCTCTCTCGCCAACTGGCGCGTGCTGACCGGCGACCCGACCGTTGCCGACGCGGTGGCCCAGCTCCTGGGCGGCGCCGTCGAGGAGTACGACCCCACGAAGGAGATGAACCTCCAGATCCTCACGGACACCCCGTCCGTGGAGATCGTCCTTGCGGGCAGCAAGGCCATCGAGGACAAGTTGATCCTCTGGGGCCGGACCGGTCCGGTCCACGAGTGCGACGGTGTGGCGTTTCTGTCCCCGCCGGAGCGCAAGGGGGAGCCGTGCGGCTGCCCGAAGCTCATGAGTGAGCGCAAGGAAGCGGCCCGCCAGGGCATCGGCCCGGCCCCGTCCATCAACGTCAGCTTCCGTCTGGCCCATGACTACGAGCTGGGCAAGGGGAAGCTCATCGCGTCGGCGTGGACCCTGGCGGAGGTCATCCACGAAGTCAAGGACGACCTTGACCGCGTCGAGGGTGAGGCCCTGTGCCGGCTGACCCTGGAACACGTCAGCTACACCAACAACGCCGGGATCAAGGTGGACTTCCGCAAGCCGGTGATTGAGGTGCTGGGCTCCTACAACGACGCGATTGCAGAGGAGCGTTGAGCGGGTACCTCCCCGGCTCGTTCCTGACCGCGAAGGCGGGGACCGTGGAGTTCGCCACGCTCCTTCGATCCCTGCCGGACCCGGCGGTCAAGGCTCCCCTCTGGGAGTGGAAGCCGGGCGAGATCCCGCACGTCATCAGTGAGCGGCGCCGACGCTTCGGCGTGGACGAAGAGGAGTTCGTCTATGGGTAGGCGCGGGACGGTCTCCGACTACGCGGGCAACGAGCTGTACCGGGGAGACCTGATCACCTACGGGGCCCGCCAGGGCAACCGGGTCCGCCTGGCGGACGCCATCGTTGAGAAGGTCACCGTCCGCAAGGTGGACGGCATCCTTCGCCCCATGCTGCTCGTCCAGCCCACCGGGACCGAATCCGGCTTCGTGCCGCGTAAGCGTCTCCGGAAGGAATGGATCTCGAACGAACACGCGCGGCTGTGCCTGTCCAACGTGACGGGCGAGCGCGACGCGTAGACCGCACGGAAGGGCCGGACGGAACCCGCTGGGGTTGCCGCTCCGGCCCTTCGGCATATCCAAGCGACTCACGCGAGTCGGTTGAAGGGGGAGCATGATCTACGAAATCAGCGCCGGGGACGCGCCACCGCTGGGGGACATCCGCGAAGCGTGCGCCGGGGACGAAATCCACTTGCGGGGCGACTGGCGGCAACGCCCCGACTGGACCCGCTACCTGGACGCCGTGGCCCACGCCATGGCGCGCGGCGCCGTGACCCGTCAGGGGGCCGACCTTGGCTAACCCGTCGAAGGCGCGGGGGACCGCCTGGGAGTCCGCCGTACGGGATCACCTCAACGAAGCCCTGGGGCTCGTGGACGAGACAGGCAGGCTCAAGGACATCTTCTCTGCCCTCAACGTGAGGCGGGCCGCCCAGGAAGGCGCCCGGGACGTGGGCGACGTGCACTGTCCGCCGTTCGTCCTGGAGTGCAAGGACGTGAAGTCCCCGGCGGTCCCGACGTGGCTCCGCCAGGCGCACGTTGAGGCGCACCACGCGGGCTACCCCTACGGCGTGGTGGTGCACAAGCTCCGGCGGGCCAACGTCCGCCTGGGGCGCGTGCACTTCGGGGTGAGGACGTGGACGCGGGTCCGCGTCGCCATGGGGCTGACCACGGCCCAGATGCGGGAGCGGTACGCCTTCGCCCCGGCGGTGCGCGGCATCGACTCCTCCCGGTGGTACCTGACCACGGACGTGGCCCGCTTCGCCCAGCTCGTGGCGGACCTCCGCACGGCCCTGTAGCGCGGGCAATCCGCGCCCCAGAGACCGGGTGAAGGAGGTACGCACACATGTTGTTCACTCACCTACTCGCCCGGTTTTCCCAGGTCACCGAAGAGGCGGACGGGGGCTATCTCGCCCTGTGCCCCGCGCACGGCGATTCCCGTCCGTCCCTTCGGATCTGGCGCGGGGATGACCACAAGGTCCGCGTCACCTGCCGGGCCGGCTGTCGGACCGAAGACGTGATCGGCGCCGTGGGGCTCCGCTTCCCGGACCTGTTCAACTCCGGCGGGGAGGGCCTGACCGTCTCGTCCGTGCGCCCCCAGCTCGTGGGCGTGGCGGAGACCGCAGCACTGGCCCGCTACGTCGAGGAGTCCGCCACCCTGTTGCGGAGGCTGGACGACGAAGCCGCCGGACGCGCCGCCCAGTACGCGGCAAGCCGCTTCGGTCTCGACATGGACGGAGCCGCCGACCACCTACTTGGCGTGGACGACGGGGACACCATCGAGGACTTCCCCTACCGCTCCCGCTCGTTCCTGGCGTACCCGCGCCTGACGGTGCCGCTGAGGGACTTCTCCGGGGTGATCCGGGGGCTTCAGGGCCGAGACCTCACCGGGCAGTGCCCCGGGCGGTGGCTGAGCCTGATGAACCCCGAAGGGATGCGCTGGACCGCCTACGGCGTCTTTCGCGGCGGAGGCGGGTACGGGGTCACCATCCTCACGGAGGGGCCCGGGGACGCGCTCACCGCCACGTCCGTGGGCTACGACTCCGTGGCCGTGCGGGGCGCGAGTCTGGCCGGGAGCCCGGAGTTGATCCGGGAGTTGGCCGAAGGACTCAAGGGCTCCCAGGTCATCGTTGCCGGAGACCACGACGACGCGGGGGCCGGGTTCACCCAGCGCCTGGCGGAGGGCCTTGCCGCCCACGGGGTGTCCGTCTTCGTGCTGGACATCCCTACCGCCGGTCACGACCTGACCCGGTGGCGCGAGGATGACCCGGCGGTCTTCCCCTCCGCTCTCCACCGTGCGGTCAAGGCGGCCCGGCCCGTCCAGCCCGCCGGCTCCGCGCTCGTGGACGGGACCACCGGGGCACTCGTCCCGGACGCCGACGAAGCCGCCCGCGCGGTCCGCCTCATGACGGAGTTCGCGGAGCGTTACGGCTCGTCCGACGTGCTCAACGCTCACGCGCTCGTTGCCTTCACCCGGGGCACGATCAAGCACGCGCCGGGGCTGGGCTTCTACATGTGGACCGGGAAGGTGTGGGAGCGCAGTGACACCCGTGTCCGTCAGGCCATCCACTACATGGGCGCCGCCCTGACCGTGGCAGCCGCTGAGCTGAGCGCGGAGCACGCGGAGAAGGGCGGGGAGGCCAAGGACGACCCCGGGGCCCGCCTTCAGAAGACCGCCCAGGGCTTCACCCTGACGCGGAACATCGACTCCCTGATACGGGAGCTGCGGGCGGTCCCCTCCGTCCACGTGGACGCGTCCGCCTTCGACGCCCACCCGGACCTACTCACCTTCGCCAACGGCACGGTGGACCTCCGGTCCGGGGAGCTGCGCGACCACGACAAGAACGACCTCCTGACGTACGCGCTGGACATCGACTACCGGCCCGAAGCCGAGTGCCCCCGGTGGCTCTCCTTCCTGCTCGAAGTCTTCCCCAATCACCCGGAGTTGGCCGACTACTTCCGGCGGCTCGTGGGGTACGGCATCACGGGGTCCGTGGCCGAACAGTGCTTCGTGATCTTGTGGGGGAAGGGTGCCAACGGGAAGTCAGTGGCCACGGACACACTGACCAACGTGTTCCGGTCGGTCACGAAGACCACCGCGTTCGCCACCTTCGAGGAGCGGCCCAGCGGCGGAATTCCGAACGATATTGCGGCGCTTCGGGGCAGCCGGCTCGTGATGGCGAGTGAAGGTGAGAGCGGAAAGCCGATGTCGGAAGCCATCCTCAAGAGGGCGTCCGGCAAGGACATGATGTCCGCCCGGTTCATGAGGCAAGAGTTCTTCGAGTTCAAGCCCAGCTTCCTTATCGTCCTGTCCACGAATCACAAGCCCCGCTTCCGGGGCCAGGACGAAGGTCTCTGGCGCCGCGTGAAGATGTTGCCTTTCACGCGGTGGTTCGCCCCGGAGGAGCGTGACCCCTACCTTGACCAGAAGCTCACGGCGGAGGCGGAGGGCATCGCGGCCTGGGCGGTGCGGGGCGCCATGGAGTGGTACGCGGGCGGGCTTCAGGACCCGCCGGTCATCGCGGACGCCACGCGGGAGTACCGGGAGACCTCCGACGCTTTGAGCGGCTTCTTTCCCGGGGTCCTTGAGCGCGACGACGCGGCCCAGATGCCGGGCGGGGACGCCTTCAACTCCTATCTCGACTGGTGCACGGCGGAGAACCTGCCCGCCAAAGAGATCTGGACCCGGCGCGCGTTCTTCGGGGCCATGGAGGAGCGCGGGGTTGTCCGCAAGAAGACCAACAAGGGCATCGCGCTCGTGGGCGTCCGCCAGGCGGTGGACGACGCGGCGCCGGCCGGTCCCGGCATCTTCGCCAAGTAGGCCCACGCGTAAGGGGGGTGGGCTCGTCATGCCCATTTTGGAGCTGTGTGCCGGGTACGGGGGGCTGGGGCTCGCCGTGGAGGCACTGACCGGGGAGCGCGTGCGCTACGTCGCGGAGAACGATCCGCACGCCTCCCAGATCCTGGCGGCCCGGTACCCGGACGCCCCCAACCTGGGGGACGTTCAGGCCATCGACTGGGCCGCACTCATCGGAGAAATCAACATCATCACGGCGGGCTTCCCGTGCCAGGGGATCAGCAACGCCGGACGAAGAGGGGGGCTGAGCGATGCAAGGTCAGCAATCTGGTTCAACGTCCTTGACGCCGTTCGCGTCCTTCGACCCGAAGTCGTCTTCCTGGAAAACGTTGCCGCGATCCGGACGCGCGGGCTCGCGGAAGTCCTCGCGGGGTTGGCCGAGAGCGGGTATGACGCTAAATGGATCAGCCTTCGAGCTTCCGAAGTCGGAGCACCCCACCACCGAGATAGATGGTTCTGCGTCGCCGTTCCTGCGGACGCCAACGGCGAATCTCGGTTCGAATGGCGGAGCCCAACACCCCCTGAAACGGCTGAAGAAGATCGAATCTGCGGGGGGGGGGGGGGGGGG
>LIQL01000106.1 GCA_001418405.1 Streptomyces diastatochromogenes
CCGCGCTGCTCGGCGCGTACGGCCTCAAGCATGGCGGGAGCCTTGGCGTGCGCGTACTGGTTCATCACCACCAGGCGGGCCCGGTCGTACGCGCCGAGCAGCGCGGTGAGTTCGGGGCCCTCCCAGGACCGGCAGGCCGGCTTCTCCAGCAGGATGCGGGCCTCGGGGTCGCGGGCGAGGACGGCGGCCACGGCCTGTACGTGGCCGGCGGTCGGGGTGCAGACCGACCAGACGTCCACCGGCCGGTCCGTGGACAGTTCTCCCACGGTGGCGGCGGTGGGGAAGGGGGCGCCGCAGCCGGGCGCGGTGGGGTCCACGACGGACACGGACATGCCCATGCCGTCGAGCAGTTGGTGGTGCAGTCGGCCGGCCACGCCGTGGCCGACGACGCACACATGCGGCCTACCGGGCATGGGCGTACTCACCGGAGGTCTCAGCGGTGCCGGAGAACGCTCCCGTGCCCAGCGGGGCGGACCGCGCGCACAGGTACTGGGTGTAGTACGCGTCGAACAGCCCGGCGTCGTCGATGATCGAGTCCACCGGCTCCAGGTGGAGGCCGGGCGGGAACCGCTCCGGATCGCGGCAGAGGGCGAGCGCGGCGAGCAGGGTGCCGGCGCGGTAGGCGTCGTAGCCGCGGTTGGCGATGCCCTCGTACTCGAAGAGGTTCAGCGAGCGGCCGTCGCCCAGCACAGTGGCGGTGGTGGCGTGCGGCAGGTCGTAGCGCACGCCGACGTGCGGGATGCGCTGCGCGGTGGCACCGGGGTAGCCGTCGGTCAGCACGCTGAAGTCCTTTGTGGCGAAGCCGGCCAACAGCACGCCGTCGGGCAGCAGCGGCACGTCCTCGGCGGTGACGGCGGTGCCGCCGCTGCTGCCGAGGATGAGGAACGGCCGCTGCCGGTCGAGGGCCTCGGCGATGCTGCGGTGGGTCTCGAAGCCGTCCTCGGCGGCGGTGATCAGCGCCAGGATGTCGGTGTCCACCACGGCGACCCGGCAGCCCAGCGCCCGCAGCGAGCGGGCCGCCCGTGCGCCCAGGGTGCCGTAGCCCAGCAGCAGGACGTGCCGGCCGATGAATTTCTGGCCGGGCACGATCGCTCGCAGCCGGCGCACGCAGGAGTCGGCGATCTCGTTGTAGCCCAGCCGTGACTTCAGCTGGGAGCGGGCCATGTTCAGCACGGGGATGGCCAGTTCGCCGGGGGCGGCCGTGATGCGCTTGAGCCCGCTGACCGTCAGCTCGATGGCGGCGTCCACCCGTGGTCCCGGCCCGTCGGCGCCGTAGCCCTGGGCGAGCAGGCCGCCGTCGTCGATGACCAGGACCTTGCGGCCGGCGACGTGCGCCCGGCGGACGAAGTCGGCCACCTGGGCGTCCACCGCCCGTGCGCGGGCCGTTTCCGCCGCTCCGGCCGTGCCGTTGATGACGGAGTTGTCCAGGGTGTCGCTGGCGTAGCCGCGGCGCAGGAACCAGGAGTGCACCCGCTCGCGGTGCTGCGTCCGGTCGCCCTTGGACAGCGCGAAGATCCACTCGGGGTCGAGTCCGGCGCGCTCCATGGCCAGCAGGAAGCCGACGCTGTTCTCCACGTAGTGGTCCCGGAAGATCAACGCCCATCCGGCGAGCGCGGGTTCGGGCTGGGCATATCGGCCCGTCAGCGGCATGCCGGCCGCGATGGCGGCGGCCTCGGCCTCGGTGTAGCACCGGGCCCGCCGGCCGATCGCCTCGGTCAGCGCGGTGAACAGGTCACGGGCCCGCTCCGAGGGGGTGTCGGAGGCGGTGAGCACGATGCGGCGGACCCCCGGCCCGTCGAGGACGGGGTCCAGGGTGCCGGGCGGCTGGTCGGACAGCGGCCGGCTGCGGATGTCCAGCCGGTCGCCGCCCACCCGCACCGTGTACTGGCCGGGCCCGTGCACGGTCAGCTCCGGTCGCGCCGGCGCCCCGCCGTGGCCGTCGAGGACCGCGCGCACGGCCGCCAGCAGGTCACCGATGCCGAGCGGCCCCTCCAACACTTCGCACGGGCCCGGCGGATGGGGATCCCCCAGTCCCCTGTCGGGGACGGTGCGACGCGAAGCAACATCAGATACCGACATATATCCACCCACGCCAGGCGTGTATTCCTCGTGAGAACGGACGTGTTGCGGCCGGGCCGGAGTCAGGAGGTGCTCCTGGTCCGGCTGGTGTTCTCAGGTCAGCCTGCCGTGCGGGGGATCTTGACGACCATCGTGGAGATCCACGATCCCGGCGGTCGCCCGGCCCGGGCGACGGCCCTGGTCAGCCGGATGTGGTGAGGCTCCGCGCGCTGGAGGAGGCCGCCGTGCCCGTCCCGGTCAGCCGGGAGGCGAGCTGGGTGCGGCGGGTCACGCCGAGTTTGCGGTAGGCGTTGGTGAGGTGGGTCTCCACGGTGCGGCGGGCCAGGTGGAGTACCTCGCCGATCTGGGCGTTCGTCTGGCCCTGGGCCGCCAGCTCGACGATGCGCCGCTCTGCCCGGGTGAGTGCGGCGCTGCCCGTCGCGTGCCGGCGGGTCCCGCGGGCGCCGCTGGCCCGCAGGGCGTTACCGGTGGCGCGGAGCAGGCGTCCGGTGGCGGGCGCGTCGGGGTGTTCGGTGGGGTCGGGGGCCAGCAGGCGCAGTGCCAGGGCGTGGGCCTCGTGCAGGTCCTCGCGGCCCTTGCGGCTGTTCCCGGCGTGGATCCGCGCGTGGCCCAGGTCGAGGAGGGTCTCGACGAGTTCGACGGGGGCCGGTGCGGTCCTCAGCACGGTCGCGGCCTCGCTCAGCGACTCAAGCCCCCGGCGGCCGCCCACGGCCGCGGCGCGGGCCCGCAGGGCCCGGCTAACCGTGCGGGGTGTCCCCCAGGTCCGCGCGTGGCGCAGTTCCTCCTCGGCGAGGTCCAGGGCTTTCGCCGGCTGACCGAGTCCGACCAGGGCGAGGGCGGCACCGGAGCGCCAGGGGGTGGCCACGGGGCTGACGAAGTCGCGGGCGCTCTGACCGCGGCCGCAGGACAGGTAGTCGTCGAGGGCGGCCTGCCAGTTGCCCTCGGCCATGTGCAGAGAGGCTCTGGCGTAGTGCAGTTCGTTCCATTCCCAGGAGCTGTCGGCGCTCTCCTCGTCGAGGTCGGCCAGCAGCCGCCGGGCGTGGGCACGGTGGCCGAGTTCGCAGTGGGCGAGTGCCACCATGGACGCCAGGTGGGGCATGCGGATCCCCTGCCCGGCGCACGCGTCGAGGAGCGGGGCGTTCTCGGCGATCACGCGCCGGAAGTCACCTGTCCACAGGGCCGCTTCGGCCCGCACGCTGATCAGGCACTGCCGGCCGATGTCCGTCAGATCCGGGAGCGCGGGCGGGGCGGGGAGGGCCTCTTCGGCGAGGGCGCGTGCCTCGTCCAGCCGGTCGGCCCACTGCAGCAAGGTGGCCGCGGTTCCCAGCCAGCCGTCGCGGAGCCGGGGGTCCACCGGCGCGGCCAGCCGCGGCAGCACACGGCCGAGGGCCTCGGCCGCCGACAGCCGGCCGGTCCCGACCTCGTACTCGGTGACCAGGCCGCAGGCGAGCGGCTCGACGGCGGCGGGGGCCGTCGCCGCCAGTTCCCGCATGCGGGCGACGGCGTTGCGCCATGCGACCGCGTCGTGGGAGGCCATGACGGCGGCGGTGGTCTGCAGCACACGGACAAGCTCGCCGTCGTCCACGGCGCTGCCCACTTGGCTCATGACGCGCATGGCGGTGGCCGTGCGGCCCCGGGCGACGAGCGCAGCGCCGAGGGCGGGTGCGACGGCTGCGCGTTCATGACGGTCGGCGTGCAGCTCCAGCGCCGCTCGCAGCCTGCGGATACCGGCATCCGCGCTGCCCGGCAGCTCCAGGGCGCCGAGGCGCAGGGTGAGCCCGGCGCGGCGGCCGGGGGTGAGCGGAGCGGTGAGGGCGTGGCGGAGGAAAGCGGTGGCCTCGTCGACCCGGCCGCCGCGTACGGCGTCCTCGGCCGCGTCCTCCAGCGACTGCGTCATCCACTCCTCGCCGGGCCGGTCGAGGTGGAGAAGCTGGGCGGCGACGTCCGCCGTGGGCGCGCCGCGCTCGTCGAGCAGGCGCGCGATACGGCCGCGCAGCGCGCACAGTTCGGCCGGATCGACCGCCGCGAGGGCGGCCTCGCGTGCCAGCGGGTGCGAGAAGAGGCGGCGGAGGGCCGACGCGCCCGCGGACGCGGCGCGATGGTCCGGGCGGAGGCCGGCGGCCTCGTGGAGCAGAGCCCCTCCGAGCAGCGCCGCGCCGCCCCCGGCCACGGCGAGCGCCAGGGCGAGGCGGCGCGACCACGGGGTCGCCCGGGCCCGTATCCAATGGACGATCGCGTCACGGTAGCGGCTTCCGCCCAGCTCGGACAGGCTGCGTGGCAGCGGCCCCTCACGGAGGTCGGCGAGGAGAGCGTGCACCAGCACCGGATTGCCGGCGCACGCCCGGATGCATAACTCGGCCCGGTCGGAGCCGTGTCCGCGGGCGGACACCAGACGGGCCACGGCCTCCGGGCCCAGCGGGCGGAGCACCACGGACGTGCCCGTCGCACTGGGCAGCACGGCGGTGCCCTTCTCCCGGCACTCGGTCAGGACCAGCAGCACGGGCAGGTCCGCCAGCCGACGGGCCAGATAGCCGAGCCAACGGCGTGACGCCATGTCGGCATCGTGCAGGTCGTCGACGGCCAGAAGCACGGGCCGACGGTCGGCGGTCCGCGCCAAGCGGGTCACAAGGCGGTGGAAGACCATCTGCTCCTCGGCCGCCGGTAGGTCTGCGAAGGGCACCTCCCCGTCCTCGGGAAAGAGCTGGCGCACGAGAGCGAAGGGGAACCCCGACTCCTCCGGCGAACAGTCCGCGCGCAGCACACGCATCGCTCCGCCCGCGGCCTCCCGCCCCGCCGCCTCCCGCAACAGGGCGGTGCGGCCCGTCCCCGCCGCCGCACCGAACACCAGCCAACGGCCCACACCGGACCGCGCGGACTCTCCGGCCCTCGCCGCGGCCGCCAGCGCTTCCTCGCGTTCGAGAAGCACACTGCCCATACCCACACTCCTCCGCCTCGGTGCACACGACGCCCCTGCGGTGCAGGGCGCCCGAGATGAATACTGCATGCCGAAAGTAGCGAAATCCCCTATTCCGGGCCAGTATTCGTCTCCGGGCGCCATCTCGCATGACCTGGCCAGACATGTAATGATCTTGATGCGGAGTACGCCTTGTCGCCGAGCAGGCGGTCGGGCCGTGTGCGGGGGCGTCCGCCCTCCGGCCGGGCAACGCGGACGCGCCCGAGGGCCGCCGGGCCCGAGCGCCGCGCCCCTCGATGCGGGCTCGGTCCTCCTTGGACGCGGCCCACGGAGGCATCTGGGGCCTGACGGTCGATGCGATGCCGTGCGGCGGCATCACGCACAGCAGCCCCACCCCGAGTGCCGGGCGAGAAATACCCTGCGGAAACCTCGGTTTTCACTCAAGGAACTCAAGAGAGGAACAGCGGGCTCAGCTGACGCAGTTGGCGCGGAAGGTGGTGGGCGCCGGGGCGGCGGGTGTGATCATGCGGGTGAACGATGGTGGCTCTGTTCTCGTGCAGTCGCTGCCAGACCCCGGCGTTGTTCGGCTCGATTCTCGACCACAACTCGTCGTCAAATAGCCAGGGTTGAGGATTGCGTTTGCTCACACGAAACCAACCGCCGCACCCATTCAGAATTAACGGCTACCGGAGTTGCGTTAGAGACTCTTAGACCCACGCAACAGGTCGGGTGCCCCGCGCACTGCGCGGGGCACCCGACGCCTTCGTCGCCGGGCGGCTCAGCCGAAGGCGAGCCTGCCGATGGAGTACCAGCTCGTCTCGTGGTTGACGCTACCGACCGCTGTGATCTTGATGGTGTCGCCCTCCTTGACGAGGATGGTGGAGCATTGGCGCGCCTCGACTTCGAAGCGGCTCATGACGCCGGTCGTTCCGACTTCGAGGACGACCGTGCCCTGGTAGTTCCCATTCCCCTTGTTGTTGCACTGAAGGAAGCCGTAGGTGGGCGCGGTTGTCTGGTACCCGGCCGTCGCGGTGATGGTGTTCTTCCGTTGCCAGGGCAGGCTGCCCGGCTCGGACACCACCGCCGCGGTCACCTTGTCGGCGTTGAGGTTGCCGTGGACCCTTCCGCGCACGGTCAGGTTGCGGATTTCCAGGTCCGGTTGGTTGACGGTGACGTAGGTGTTGAGGACGCGTTCGGCGTAGTCGGTGCCCTGCTGGACGCGACTGCGGAGGTAGAACATGGTGTTGCGGGAGAGGTTCTTGACTTCGAACTTGGTGTAGTCGGTGACGTCGATCTCGGCGTTCTCGTAGAGCAGTGTCTGTGTGGCGCCGGAGGAACGGTCCCAGGTGAGGGTGACCGAGTCGCCGTTCTCGATGATGAGCGGGTCGGCCTTGAAGTTGTCGAGGTAGAAGCCCGGGGGGAATTTTCCGACGGCCTTGACGGCCTCGTCGGTCCGCCAGCCCGAGGATTCGTTGGCGCGCCATTTGGTGCCGATGATGACGGCGCCGGTTCCCACCTTGCGGCTGATGCGGAGCTTGTTGACCTGGAGGGTGATGCCGCGTTCGTTGTCGATGACGGCGTGGCCGGAGGTGGGCTTGAAGGTGATGCGGTTGCCGCTGACGGTGTGGGTCCAGCCGAGGTTGTTGCTGGCCTGGATTCCGCCGAGGTCGAGTGCGAGGTGCCAGGCCTCGTTGCCGTGGTCGATGTCGACGTCGATCTGGCTGACCTGGATCTCGCCGGGAATGCTGCGGCTGCCGACGAGGATGATGTCGGCGAGCTCGACGGAGCCGCTGGCGGGGCTGACGGTGACGGGGTCGGGGACGGTGTCGATGCTCCAGTCGATTTCGCCGGTGAAGTCGGAGGCCGTGCCGTTGCCGACGCGTTGCTGGGTGACGATGGCCATGCTCGTGGTGGTCCTTCCTGGTGTGGGCGCGGTGGTTCAGCGGGTTGCTTCGGCGGCGTCGTTGAGGACGAGGTAGCCGCTGCGGAGTTCGGGATCACCCAGGGGCAGTTCGCCCGGGTCCGGGGCGGTGATGGGCAGGTGCTGCCAGGAGCCTTGGGTGTCGGTGGGTTCGGCCCAGGCCCAGGTGCCGGATGCCGTCGCAGGGTGGGGCAGTACGGCCGTTCGCGGGTCGGCGGTGATGCCGGCCATCAGCGGGCCGGTGCGGAAGCACACGGCCATGCGGGCCAGGGCGGTGTCCGTGAACGCCGGGGGGACGTGGACGGCGGAGGCCGGGAGGACGTCGGTGGTGGCGTGGACGGCGGCACGGGGGTCTGCGAGCAGGGTGACGGTGGCGGTGCTGGTTCCGGCGAAGGCGAGTTGGAGGCGTTCGCCGTTGTCGATCGGGCGCAGGTAGCCGCTGGATCCGTCGGCGGGTGGGGTGATGGTGTCGAAGTGGGCGTAGTCGTCGTTGAGGACGTATCCGACGAGGCCGTCGTCGGTGGCGCGAGGCTGGCCGAGTCGGACGATCCACTTCCAGTCGGGCATGGCCGGTGCGTGATCGTCGGGGTCGAGGACCTCGTTCCAACCGACCGAGGTGCGGGGCGGGCCGCACAGTTCGAGGTCGAGGCGGGCACGGAGCAGGGCGAGGGGCCGGCCGAGCAGGAACCCGAGACTGGCGTCGTCGGGGCCGTCGGGGTCGATGGTGGTCAAGGCGTCGTCGAGGGTGGCGCGCAGGGCGTCGAAGGTGGCCGGTCCGCGCTCGGCGAGCGCATGGAGGAAGTGGTGGGCGTGCGGGGCGACGTCTTCGAGTTCGGCGAGTGTGGCCACGGAGGAGCCGGGCAGTGGTAGCCAGACGACGGACTTGGTGCCGTCGGGCTTGAGGACGGTGCGTAGTTCACCCAGGGCCTGGCCGTCGGGGTCGTAGCAGGCCAGGGTGCGGTCGAGCCGGTTGTGGAGCAGCCAGGCACAGACCGGGTTGGCGCCGGGGGTGAGGTCGATGGGTTGGTCGGTGGTGGCGTGGAGGAAGTCGAAGGCCAGCCGGGCGGGCTGGAAGAGGCGGGGGGACAGTTCGAGGAACCGGTCGGGGTCGTCGGTCTCCACGGTGTGGTCCGGCACCATGGCGTCGGGCCGTACGTAGGGCCAACGGCGGTTGTCGCCGATCAGGTTGAGGGTGCGGCCGAAGCGGTCGACCAGGGACAGCTGGCGGAATGCGAACTGACCGGTGCGGACTTCGTGGAAGGGTTCGGACTCCGGTGGCCGGCTCGGGTGGGAGGGGACGGTGCCGGGCACGGGGAAGTGGCGGTCGCCGTGTCCGATGAGGTCGCCCATGGCTTCCAGGGGGCGGGCGGTGGAACGCGGGTCGCGTTGGTCGAGGTGGGCGGTCAGGCCCTCCAACCGCTGGGAGAGCATGTCGAGGTCGCTGAGCTGTGTGCGGAGGGTCCGAAGGTCGGGGAGGTCCTGGCGGCCGGCGGCGTAGGCGTCGAGTTCGCCTTCGAGGATGGGGCCGGCGGACGGGGTGAGCGGGATGCGGCCGGTGAGGACGAAGGACTCGGGGACGGTTCCGGTGCCTTGCCAGCGGTAGCGGTTGCCGTCGAACGTCCAGTGGCGGGTGCCGTCGTGTTCGCTGTAGGGCAGCGGCCAGCATTCGATGTCCCAGACGAGGAACAGCGGTTGCCACGGCTGCCGCCAGGCGGCCGTGCCGTATTCGGGCAGTGTGCCGGTGACGTCGTCGAGTCCGGTTCCGGTGTGGCGGGCGCGGGCCAGGATGAAGAACTCGGTCAGCAGGTCGGTGAACGGCGCGGGAAGGTTGGCGGTGTTGACCTGGTCCACGTCGGAGCGCACGGCGGCGGCGTCGATCGGGCCCACGGCGGTGACCAGGCGGTCCTCGGTGCGGCAGGGCAGCGGGGTGTCACGGCTGAGCGGGGCGTGGACGTGCCCGCCCTGGAGCAGGACCACCGGGTCGGCGACGTGAAGGAACGGGGACTTGGGTACCCGTTGCAGGACGCGGTTCGGCGGGAGGCCCTTGCCGCGGGCGTACTCCGCCGCGCTCGCCTCCAGCTTCTCGGGAGTGTCGCCCCACGGCAGGGCGTTGCGTTTCGCGGACAAGTCGGCGGCGAGCGCGGCGACCTTTCCGGCCGCGCCAGCCTGGTTCGCCGGGTCGAGTTCGTCGTCGACGCGGTTCTGGAAGTCCCGGGGCTGGCGGTCGGCGTTCGACAGCGCCCAGAGCACGTAGAGCCGGTCCTGGGCTGCTGCCAGGTCGCGTTCGACGCCGTCGTGCTCGGCCTGGGCGCGATTGAGCGCCGCGACGATGTCGGCCTCGGCGGTGCGTGTGCGGGCGCGTTCCCCGGCACCGAGTCGGACCGGGCCCGTTTCCCGGTCCTCGCCGCGTTCGACGATGCGCCAGGTGAAGCCGCCGGGTACGGGGCCGAATCCGCTCTGGTGGGCGGCCGCGTCGGTCAGGTCGTCGCCGTCGGCGCGGTCCAGCGCGTCGAGGGTGCCCAGGGCGAACGCCCGCACGAGGCGGGAGTCGTCGTCGGACAGGGCCCCGGGGCCGGCCGCGGCGTCGGTCAGTGCGGTGGCCGCCTCGGCGGTGTTGTTCCCGACCGAGACCGCGATGCTGTTGACGGCAGGGATGTCCGATGCGGGGAGGGGACCGGCCGGCTGCCAGTCCACGCCCAGCGCGCTGCCGGTGTAGAGCGAGCGGCGGGTGTTGCTGCCGGCCATCGGGGCGAGCCATTCGAGGTCGTCCAGCAGTTCCCGCAGGTCTTCGGCGTCGTCGAGGACGTCGCTGTCGGGGGTGGAGTAGAAGCCGGCGACGTAGTAGTCCAGCCGCTCGTCTCCCGCTACGTCGTCCAGGCCGTCGTGGAGGGAGAAGACGTTGGTGTTGTAGGGCTGGAAGGCGGAGAAGGTCAGCAGGCCGGGCCCGAGCGCCGTCAGGAACGGCGTCGGCGCGTCGCCGGGTTCGCGCCAGGGACTGGAGGTGGTCAGTTCGTGGCAGCGGCCCATTTTGGTGGCGGTGGTCCGCTCGGCGCGCGGGTCGAGCGCGGAGACGGTGCCGGAGTCCAAACCGAGGTGGTCGCTCTCGATCAGCCAGGCGCGGACGTTCCGCGAGGCGGCGCGGTAGCGCACGACCAGCCAGCGGTTGGGCACCAGGGGGAAGTCGTCCTCGTCGGTCTCGGTGTCGTGCCGGCCGCGGGTCAGGGCTTCGGGCAGCTGCCACTGGAGGTAGACACCGCGGTTCTCGGGGCGGGTGGGCCAGTCCGCATCGATGGAGAACGGCGAGGGCTCGGCGGGGGCCGCGGTGTCCTGGGTGTGGAAGAAGTTGGCGATCCAGCGGTGCCAGACGAACGCCCCGTCGGGGTTCTGCATCCGGGCGTTCACCGCCAGTGCGGCGACCTCGACCGGCACGACCAGATGGTTGTTGCTGCTGCGCGCGGGCATCACGCGCTCCTTTCGAAACGGGGGGTCGGCTCGGTCAGGGGCGAGTGAAGGTCTGTACCTGCGGCGCCTTGATCATCTGCAGGGTGAGCTGCGCCGAGGACAGGGCGGGCACGCCGTGCGCGCGGGCGAGCGCCGGCAGGAGGGGATCACCGGGACCGGCGACGTTCAGGACGTCGTACCCGTCGCCACGCAGGAACCGCCCGAAACGGTCGTCGCCGGGATTCTCGGGGAACTCGCCCATCGGATAACCGATGTCCGGGCCGCTGAGCTTGCGCAGCTCGATGGTGCCGATGTCGCTGAAGCCGAAGTGCAGCCCCTGCGGCGGCTCGGCCAGGGTGAAAGTGTCGATCACTTCCGAGAACAGCAGCAGCAGGACGTCGCTGCCGTAGGAGGCCCGGTGAATCTCCTCGACGGGCCGGTCGCCACGGAAACCCGTCATGACGGTCTTCGGCCAGTTCCAGACGAGGTCGGACCGCAGCAGCAGCCCGCACGGCGCGGGCCGCGGCACCCGCCGTGCCAGCGCGTTGAGGTCGGCATCCACGGCGTGCCCCACGCCGACGCTCAACGCACCGTCGACAGCCGCCCGCACCCACGCGGCATCGACGTGGAAGAACCGCAGCGACTCCGGGGGAAGCATGCGCGGGTCGGGCACCAGATGCTCGAACGGCATCATCTCCAGCAGCGGGAGCCGGGCCAGCCACGCACTGACCGGCTCCAACTCGCGTGCCGTGGCCTGCCGCAGGACATCCGCCACCTGCGCCTCGGCCAGCGCCGACCGGACTCCCGCAGCGGTCAGCGCGGCGCCGGATCCCGTACGACGGTGCCGGGCCTGGCCACGGACCCGCCCGGCGGTGAGGTCGGCACCCGCGCCGGCAAGCGCCGACGCCAACCGCGCGGTGCCGGAAGAGCCGTCGATCAGCCGGTCGAAGGCGTCCCGGGCCGGATGCTCCCGGAGCAACAGCCCCGCTGTGGCGGGCGAGACGGCGCGGCCGACCAACTCGGGGTGGGTGAGCAGGCGGCGGACCGCGCCGCGTGCCGCCTTGCGGAAGGCCAGCAGGGCCGTGCGGAACTCCGCGTCGGCCAGGGCGAGCGTGCGACCGAGGCTGAAGGCCGCGGCGTAGGAGGCATCGAAGACCCCGTACGGCTGGACGTACGCCAGCGCCTCACCCGCCGACTCCAGACGTTCGCCACTCGACGGTGCGGGCACCGGCTGGGCGGGAGCGGCCGTCAGCGGGCCCCGGTAGAAGCCGAAGCCGCGCTCACCGGTCTCCAGGCGCTGCGGCAGCGCGGTGGCACCGATGCTGAGCCGCTCCAGCGCCGCCTGCTGCGCGGCGGACGGGTTCTGCGGCGGAGCGGGGACCGGCAGGCGCAACAACAGATCGGGCTGCGCGGCCAGTTGCTGGGCCAGGTCGCCGAAGCCCATGCCGGTGTCCGGCTCGGTCTCGAAGGCCCAGGACCACAGGGAAACCATGCGGAGCCCCTGGGGCGGGGCGGCCGTGCCACCGAGGTGACCCTCGAATCCGTCGAACGAGAGCAGGTGGACGACGTGCCGACCGCCGGCCGCGTCGGGGAAGCGGTTGGCGACGACGACCGCCTTGAGCTCGTCCTCGTCCGGGGCGGAGGCGATGCCCAACGTGGCGTCCGGGGGGCCGCCCTCCCGGATGTGGGCGAGCATGCCCATCTCCTCCGGCAACGGTGCGAGGGCGGTGAACAGGTCACCCGGCACCAGCACCGTCGCGCACAGCATCTCGCGCTCGTCGTCGAAGAGGTGCTCCGGGGCGATCGCGGGCGGCGTGCCGGGCAGCTGCCCGTCGAGCAGTTCCGTCGCGGTGCACGCTTCGGTGTTCCCCAGCGCCAGGGGGTCTTCGGGAAGTTCGTTCTCCCGGAAGACGAGCAGCGCCATCCAGGGCACTGCCGGGTCCTGGCCCTTGAGCTGGCGCAGCCAGGGCACCCCGGGGCTCTCGAACGTGAGGTGCGGCAGGACCTGGCTGTACAGACCGGTCGAGCCGGGACGGGGGTAGCTGGCGTGCACGTCGGTGGCGGGGATGACGAACCGAGGCCCGCGGACGTCGAAGCGCTGCGCGCGGTCCGGGAACGCGTCCTCGATGTTCAGGCCGTTGACGGACTGCTTGGCATGGATGGTGTAGCGGCCCACGTACAGGGCGGGGATCCGGTGGTCGAAGAAGCGGGTGCGGTGGGCGGTGGGAGGCGTGGTCGGCACGAGTGGTCCCTGGTGTCGGCTGGTCGGTGAGGACGCGCGGTCGCGCGGGCGTGTCAGGCGTTCAGGAGCATGGGCTCGGCGGTGAACGCCGTCTCGGCCGCGCGTGCGTAGGCCGACAGGTCGGAGTCGAGCGCGCCGAGACCGACACCGAACCCCTCCAGGGCTTCGGCCAGTTGGCCCCGTGCGTCCCGCTGAGCGGGCGCGTTCACGGTCTGGACGATGGCTTCGATGACTCCGCCGGGGCGATCCGGCGCCGGGCCGGCCGGCGGGGCGGACGGATCGAGCGGCTGCGTTCCGTCCGGGGCGATCGGGTCGAAGGCGATGGCGTCCTCGCCGATGTAGCCGGTGTCGTGTCCGTAGTCGGGCGTCGCCGGTGAGGCCAGGGCGATGCCGGTCAGCTGGCCGCCCACCAGCTCGTCTCCCCCGTCGAGGGGGTCGTCGTCGCCGGAACCCCACAGCGCCTTCGGCACCGATGTCGTGGATGCCGTACGGGCCCAGTCCTGCAGGTCGACGGTCTCCCCTTCGAGGGTGATCCAGACGCGGTGCACGCTCGTCAGCCCCCGGCGATCCATCGGCCGGATGTCCACCCTCGACCCGGTCTCGACCGCACTGCCGCCACCGGCCGCCAGATAGACCTCCGTGATCGGCATCGCCGAGTCGGTGGCGAAGGAGAAGCCGGACGTGGCGACCTGCCAGGCGGCGTCGGCACCGCGCGTACCGTCTGCGCCGGGCGCCTCGGGGAGCAGACCGGTAAGGGGCAGCAGCCGGAGGGTGTTCTCGCGCGGCGGCAGCATGGTGCGGAAGCCCGGCCAGTCCAGAGCGTGGGTGTCGGCGTCCCGGCCGCGGCCGAAGCCGATCGTGAAGGAGACGAACCACAGCTTGATCCTGGCCTCGCCACCGGTCGGCGGGCCCCAGACGCGCAGCGCGACGCCGACCTCAACGGTGATCGTGATCTTCACGAACCAGATCTTGATGCGGGCCTGCACCCCGACCGACACGTGCAGACCGACGTCGAAGTAGAACGGCTTCCACTGGATCAGCGCGTCCACCCGGGCTGTCAGCCAGGCGTGCAGCGCGCCGGAGGAGAACCGGACGTCAAGCCCGCCACCAGCCATCACGGCGGCGGGCGTCAGCGCGAAGTACGCCTCACCGGACACGGTGACCTTGCCGGACAGGTCCCAGTCGAACCCCAGCCGCGGCACCGTCGGATAGTGGTCGGGACGCTTGTAGTTGCGGTGGTAGCCGCCGAGGGTGACGACGAAGTCGCCCTTGTGGGTACTGGGTCCGAACCAGGTCTTGAACGCCACGCCGCCACGCAGCCGACAGTTCTCATCGAGGAGGAAGGAGTTCGGGGTGAGTTGGGCCGCCAACGTCAGCTCACCGGCACGGGGCTTGAGGACCGCTTCCAGACCGAGCTCGACGTTCGCGTACCGCCGGCGCCCAGGCTCCTTCGGAAAGCGCATCCCCGCGATGCCGAGGAGCGCGAACGTCAGATCCTGGCCGGTCTGCAGAACGAGCATCGCCCGGCCGTCGAGGCGCTCGGCAATGGTGAATCCGAGCCCCGCCGTGATCCACAAGGGGTCCTCGCCCCCACCGGCCGGCGTGATCCACGGCTCGGCGCCCGTGGCGAGGGTGTCCAGCACCGCCAGGGGATCCGCGCTGCCGTCCGGCCCCGCGCCGATGGCCGTCGGATCGTCCAGCGCCTGAAGGAACGGGAAATCCGCCAGCTCCTCCACACTCGGCAACCGGAGATTGCTGCGCCACCCCATCCCGCCGGCGACGCCCCGCACTTGGAAGGCGGGTGGCCCGATGCCCTTGTCGGCGGTCAAGGCCCCGAACGCGAAGAACGACGCCCGGTTGCCGGAAGCCGGCAGATACGCGGCAGCGACCGCGCTGCCGGAGAAGGACTTCGTGTCCACGATCAGCACGCCACCCGCGACGAGCGCGTAGGGCGGCTCCGCCTTCTTCGCCGCCAACCCGCCGCTGACGTACAAGGGAGGCTTGTCGTACGTGGCGGTCACGTGCTCACCGTCCACCAGATCCCCGAAGTCGGGGAACGACAGCCCGGTCGCCACCGGCCCGCGGGGACCGGACAGTCGGAAGCGGTGCGCCTGGCGATGCCCCAGCGCACCCGGAGCCACGACGACGAAACCGTCACCGACCGCCACCGCGTACACCCCGCGCCATGGGCCGGAACCACCGGCAGACGAGCCCGGCGCCGCCCCCACACCGGCCTCCTTCAACAGGGGCAACGGCCGCCCCAATCCGTCGCGGCGCCGGGCGTCCACCGCGGCCGACCGCCGAGCACCCCGCACCGGAATCATGACGGGGTCCGCACCACCACCGAAGGCCGATCCGAACGAGGTTGCTGCCCAACCGCCGGAGCGCGACCCATGTCCCTCGGGGGCCTTCTGCCGCCCCGCACCGGCAGAAGTCTGCACCCGCGGCACCGTCAACCACGTCCCGCCAGGCAGGTCGGCGTCGGGCACCACCCCGTCCAGCCCCACCGCACCCACCAGGGGCGACAGCTGCCGACGCGGTACGTCCCGGTCCGCGCACAGCACCTGCCAACCGTCACACCGGGCCAGGAGCAGCCGGCCGGCACCCTCGTGCCCCACCACCGTCACCGCACAGGAACCGCCGGTGCCTGAGAGCACGAACACCCCGTCCTGCTGGCGCAGCTCGACCTGACGCACGGTCGCCGCCGTCGGCAGCGCAGACACTTCCCATCCCACTCCCAGGCCCTGAACGAGCGTGGACACGGGGACCAGTGTGGGCAGACCGGCGTGCAGCGAGACGCCCGTGATCTCCGGACCACCGTCGTCCGCGAACGCAACACGCACGCGGGCCGGCTCCGTTGACAGGGTGGTCAGAGCGAGACCGTGCAGCGACAGGGTCTCCGGGTCCGTCTCGCAGTCAGTCGCACGCAGCAGCCCGTCCGGGAACAAGGGCCGGAACACCTCGGCCCAGCCCGCCCTGCCGCCATCCAGCTCCAGTGCTCGGCTGGTGTCGCCGGCCTTGTGGTGTTCGGCCAGCAACGTGCGCAACTCGCCCACAGTGAACGGCATCAGCAGCCTCCCGGTGTCCGCACTCGATCTCGCCACGGAGGCCCGCACGGCACGGCCATCTGCGCGCACCGGAGGAACATCCGCCCACGTCTCTCCGCCTACTCTCGGTGATCATCCGGGACATACCGCGAGCGGAAAGGTTTTTCCATTCCGCGGTCACCCCATCGGGCGAAGAACAGGGGAAGAGGGTGCGCCGGGGTCGCCGGCCCGCTTCGGTTTCCTGGCGTTGACTACCTCACGTGGCGCAGGGAGTCGTAGCGGGAATGCGGCCCGCGTGGAAGGCGGCTGGCGACGCTCCCATGAGCAGGTGGAAGTCGGCTGCCATGTGGGACTGGTCGTAGTAACCGGTATCCGAGGCGAGTTGCGCCCACGGTGCTGCGCCCGCCTCGGCCAGCACCGTGCGGACGCGTTGGATGCGCGCGAAGCGTTTGGGTGAGAGACCGACCTGATGGGTGAAGACGTCGCGCAGGTGGCGTTCGCTGACCGACAGCCGCCGGGCGAGCGCGCCGACCCGCCCGTAGCCGGTGGACAGCGACGCGACGGCCTCGCGGAGCAACCGGTCGCGTGGCTCTGTGCTGTTGGGCAGGCCCTTGAGCAGCGCGTTTTCGATGCACCGCAGGATCGGGCCGGGGGCGGCCAACTCGTCGAGCCGGGTTTCCAGGCGGGTGGCGCGATCGCCCCACACCTCGGTGAGCGCCACGGCCTCGTCCCGCAGTTCGCCGGCCGGGACACCCAACACCGACCTGGCCGCACCGGGCCGCAGTCGGACCCTGATGCACATCGCCAGTTCCTTGCCCGGATGGTAGGCGGCACGGCTGCGAGGGCCGATCACCCGCAGGTCGCCACCCCCGGTTCCGACCCTGCGGTAGACCAACGACGTTGCGGCGTCGGGGAGATGCACCAGTGGCAGAGCGCTGTCGGGCCGGAGCAGCGTCACGTCGGCGATCCAGGACCGGAGCGCGGGCATCGGGATCAGGGCGTCCACGCCGAGCACTCTACGGGCTGCCGATTTCTCCTATCTCGACGAGACGGCGGGACGGCAGAGTGCTCGACATGATCCTTGTTACGGGTGCGACAGGCACCATCGGCACTGAAGTGGTCCGGCTGCTGGCCGAGCGCGGCGAACGGGTCCGAGCGATGACCCGCAACCCTGCCGGCGCCAGCCTGCCGGCGCAGGTCGTGTGGGGGGACTTCGACGACCGTGACTCCCTCGACAGCGCGCTGGCCGGGGTCGACGCGCTCTTCCTGCTGGACGCGCCGGGTGCCTGGATCGAGCGGCACGACCTGGCGATGCTCGACGCCGTGCGGTCCCACGGAGTCAGGAAGGTGGTGAAGCTCTCCGCCATCGGCACCGGCGAGAACCCCGCGCTCAGGGTCGGCGGCTGGCACCTCCCCGGCGAACGGGCACTGCGCGCGGGGCCCGCTGCCTGGACGATCCTGCGGCCCAGCAGCTTCGCCACGAACACCCTGCACTGGGCCTCCGCGATCCGCGCGGGGCAGCCGATCTCCAACCTGACCGGGAACGGGGCCCAGGGCGTGATCGACCCGCGCGACATCGCCGAGGTCGCGGTCGCTGCCTTGACCACGCCGGACCATGCGGGCAGAACCTACACACTGACCGGACCCGAGTTGCTGAGCACGCCCGACCAGGTGGACATTCTGCGGAAGGTGCTCGGTCGTCAGATCGGCATCGTCGACGTGCCGCTGGACGTGGCGAAGCGGCAGATGATCGCAGCCGGCCGGACCCCGGAGTTCGCGGAGGGCGCGATGCACGGCCACCGGCACATCGCCGAAGGAGGCAACGCCCGACTGACCGACGACGTGCACACCGTGCTCGGCCACGCGGCCCGCACCTACGCGCGCTGGGCTCATGACCACCGGGCCGCGTTCGACTGAGCGAGCCACACCGGGGCCGACAGCGGTGAGGGGCCGACACCGGCTGGCCCGACCTGGACGAGCACGAACCGGCGACCAGCAGCCCCGCAGCCCAGCAGCGTCGGGCCGTCGTCCCCAGTCACTGCACCGGCCGCCCGGCCAGTAACAGCCCGATCCCCGGAACGGCCACACGACGGCGCCAGACTCGACGAACCGACGCGCCGGTGGCCGAGGGCGCCAGCTCACGCCCCCCACTGCCGAAGGTCTCAGTCGGCCAACGGCGCGACACCCGCGGGGAGTTGGCGGCGCATGTCCTGCAAATGATGGCGCAGTTCGTGAAGGGTGTGCACGGCGAGCCAGCGCAGTGAGCGTTCCGCACGCTCGGGATAGGTGTACACCAGCGTGCGGTCCCACGCCGCGGGTGGCAGCCGGTCGAGGACGTTGCCGAACAGCCATGCCGCATCATGGAGTTGACGGACGACGTCCGCCGGCCGTTGCTCGGCGTATCCGTCGTGATCGACCCGCTCGTCGCGTCCCATGGGCTCGGCGACGGGCCTGTCGCGGTGCCGCGCGGCCAGTGCCCGCTCGCGCTGGATCAGCAGCACATCACGCACGTGGCAGGCGTACTCAAGAGCTGACCACACCTGCGGCGCCGAACGCTGCCGCAGCGCGGTCGGCTCGATCCGCAACAAGTCCTCGTATTCACCGGTGCATCCCTTGATGAGCTCGGATAGCGCAGGAGCCAGAGAGAGGTCGTATGCAAAGCCGCATTCCCTACAAGGCGTCATGCCGGCACCGTAACGTGCCCTCCCGGTGTTACGCCGATACGGCTCCCATGCTCGCATCTCCCGGGCTGGTGAAGGGCTGGCGTGCTTCTTTCGCACGGCCCGTCCTGACGGTGGCGTCGCGCGTCGGTGGGGCAAGGCGCTGAGCCACCCTGCTCCGACCACCGCGTGCGTTCCCCCTGAGCACCTTTCGTTGCGTCGATCGTGCTCCGCGACGCGACGATGCCGGTATCGACGGGAAGGCGGCCGTCCTTCACGCACTCACCGATCGAGATCATCCGTGGGTCGCGCATTAGTACTCCAGCTGTAGATCTTGATCTTCATGTCTGGGATGTGGCTTGTCGCCGATAGTGGCTGGCTCGTGATCGCGCCTGATGGCGGCGTCGCCAGGCAGACCAGCGGAGTCGGTGGGCCGGGCCGTGATCGGGCCGGACAGCGACGGTGATGAACAGGCGCTGGATCTCGTTGCAGGTCAACAGGATCATGTCGTCCGGTGTGGGTTGATGTGCGTGTTCGTCGGCGCGGACGACGGCGAGGAAGGCATGGGCCAGCATCGCGAGGGTGACCCAGCGGGCCCAGGAGGGATAACGGCGGACCTGGTGCTCATCCAGTCCGGCCAGCCCCTTCTCGCTTTGGAAGGTCTCCTCGACCCGCCATCTGGAACCTGCGACCTTGACCAGGGTGGCCAGGGATGCCGACGTGGTGGAGTGACAGCGATAGTAGGCCAGTTCACCGGTGGTGCGGTTGCGGCGGATCAGCAGCTGGTGGCGGCCCGGTGCCGCCTCGGCGAGGTCGATGACGGCCCAGTCGTAGAACCGCTGTCCCTTTGCGCCGCGTCCGGCCGAGAGCTTCTGCCAGGCCCGCTTGGGCACCTTCTTCACCAGGGCGTCGGCGCGAAACATGCCCGCGCCGGTGGGGACTTCGGTCGAGCAGGCCATCGCGAGGACGTAGCCGATGCCGCGCTTCTCCAGCGCCGTCCGCAGTTTGGGGTTGCCGCCGTAGACCTCGTCCCCGGTGACCCAGCCCGCGTGGTGTCCGGCGTCCAGGAACCGTTCGATCATCACCCGGGCCAGTTCCGGCTTGGTCGCGAAGGCGGTGTCCTCGCCAAGCCCCGCGGCCCGGCAGCGGTCCGGATCGCACGTCCAGGAACGCGGGATGTACAGCTCCCGGTCCACCGCTGCGTGCCCGCGCTCGCTGGCGTAGACGAGGAAGACGGCGACCTGGGAGTTTTCGATCCGGCCGGCGGTGCCGGTGTACTGGCGTTGGACGCCGACAGTGTGGGTGCCCTTCTTCACGTCACCGGTCTCGTCGACGACCAGTACCGCGGCCTCGTCGTAAAGGTGCTCGACGACGTATTCGCGCACGTCGTCGCGGACCGCGTCGGCGTCCCAGGAGGCCCGGCACAGCAGGTGCTGCATGCCGTGCGGGGCCGATTCCCCGGCCCACTCCGCGATCGTCCAGCAGTTCTTGCGCGGCAGGTCCGACAGCAGGCCCAGCACCAAACGCCCCGCTCGCAGCCGGGGCTCAACTCGGGCGAACCGTCCAGCAATCCGGCCCATGGCCACCTTGAACGCCTCCCGCCAACGGACGGGATCTATGCTGTGGCCTGCGGCCACCGTCTCTTCGTCAGTCCACACAACTCACGATGATCAACGGTGGCCGCACCCCTGCGGTATTGCCTGTCAGTCCCGGACGAGACAGAACGGGTGACCTGCGGGATCCGCGAAGATGCGCCAACTCCGCTTTCCGTCGCCCTCATCGAGCAGCGCGGCGCCCATATTGAGGATGTCTTCCTGAGCCTGGTCCAGGTCCGTGACCCCCAGGTTGAGGTGGAACTGCTGGGGCCGAGCGGGATCCAACCACTGTGGTGGCTGTTGGTCTTCCACTCGCTGGAAGGCAAGCACGAGCCCACCCTCGGTGTGGAGCGTTGCCCAGCTGTCGTCGAGCGACCACCGCGGATCCGGCTGGTTCACCACGCCGCCGAGAAGCGACTGGTAGAACCGGGACAGCTCAACGACATCGGCGCAGTCCAGCACCACACACTGCAGCTTGGCGATCATGCAAGGCAGCGTAGAGCAGCACCGCCCACCGGCCTCAAACGAGCCTGATCAAGAGCTACAGCTGGAGTATTAGGGTCGGGGCATGACGTCACTCCTTGCCAGCAGTGCCTTCGACTCGCTCCGCCTCGACGCCGTGCCCGACCAGGAGGCGCTGCGCAGGGCCTACGCACTGCCCAGCGACGCGGCCGTGCGCAAGCAGACGACCGAACTCACCGATCAGGCCCGTCGGTTGATCGGATGCTCGCCGCTTGTCCTGGTCGCCAGCACGGACGCCGAGGGCAACTGCGACGTGTCCCCGCGCGGCGGCCCCGCCGGGTTCGTCGCGGTCCTGGATGCATGGACACTGGCGATACCGGACGCGACCGGCAACAAGCGTCTGGACACCCTGCAGAACGTCGTCGCCACCGGGCGGGCCGGGTTGCTGTTCGTCATCCCGGGGCGCACCACGACGCTCAGGGTGAACGGCCGGGCCTGCGTCTCCACCCGCCCGGAACTGCTGTCGCAGCTGACCGCCGTGGGCAAGCCGCCGGCCAGCGCGTTGGTGTTGGGGGTCGAGGAGGTCTATCCGCACTGCCCCAAGTCGCTCCTGCGCAGCGGGGCCTGGAAGCCGGAGCAGTGGCCGCCGGCGGACGTCCAACCGACCTCGGCCGAGGTGACACTGGCCCAACTGCGGATGCCGGAGCTGACGATCGCCGACATCGAGCAGGCGGAGGCGGATTCGCTGAAGTACCGGTACGAGTAACGGGCCGACCAGCGGTCCCTGAACCACCGGCCACCGAACCCCGGACGAAGTACGTCCCCAGGCCCGATCGCGGCCCGGCCCTGGCCGCATGCAGGACCCCGTCGTCGGACGATCCACCGCCGCGAGGGGGCCGAAGGCACCCGTTCTCGGGTGTGGAAGCGGCGAATGACCCCGCGTCTCCAGGGGCCCCGTCTTCGACAGGGTGATCCGGCGACCGAAGTTGCCGAACTGGTGATCCAGAGGCTTCGATGAGCCCCGTGTCCCGAACCTCCTTCATACCTCGACGCCACTGTCGACCGGTCCGGCGAACGACCGTCACGGCGTTGACGATCACGATGCTGGGCCTGCTCGCGCTGACCGGCTGCACCCGGGCGGACGAGCCGTCGTCCCTGCCGCCCGCCGGCGTCTACCAGCACGCCGCAGCGGCCGAGAACTCGCAGGCCCGGCCGATCGCGCCCGACGGAGTGGCAGGGGCTCTCACCCGGCCGTTGCGGGCGGCCGGTTGGTTCTGCGTGCAGGCCCGTGCCAATGCGGACGGTCGTGCACTGTGGTGCCGGATCGCGCGCCACGACGCGTCGGACACGGTCCGTTCGCAGGTGACGCAGTTCCTGCTGGACCGTGACGACCGGCTCGTCTGGGCATGGTTCCCGCCGGTCGAGACGGCTTTGGAGAACAAGGAGGTCGTCGTGGCCGCGGCATCGACGCTGACCGCGATCTGGCCCGACGCCGGCGATCGCGTGCGGGAGGAGATCGAGGACTTCGAGGACGATCACCGCACGGACACGGCGGGGCAGGCGGACGGTGTGCCCCACGCGGGGTGGCGCGACACGTATGCGGAGTACGACTACGACTGGTCGGACGGGCTGGTCGTCACCGCCCGGGACGCCTCGGTCCGGCGCTGGCCGTTCGGCTCCGACCACTACGCGACCTCGATGAGTTCCGCTGTCGACGATCTCCTCGCCGGTGGCTACGACTGTTTCTATCCACCCCAGCAGAACTGCAACCGGGTCCAGTCGAATGGCTATTTCCGTGTCACCCTCCGCGGTGACCAGGTCGTCTCGGCCGAGTTCGGCATCGGCAGTCGGATCGAGGCCGGGCGGCAACGGCACCTGCTCAGCGAGGAGTTCCCGCACGGCCTCACCTTTCTCACCGAGGCGGTCCGTCGTCCCGTCACGGAGCGCATCGAACAGTCCCGACGAACCGGCACCAGCTTCGCCGGCATCGTGGCCGGCACGGTCGTGATCATCGACGCGCGGAAGAGCGCGTTCGACGGAGGTGATCTCGTGGCCTACCTCGACATCCGGATCGGTGCACCGCTGGCTGCGACCCTGCCCGTCTGATCACGCGACGAAGACGGGATGCCGCAAGCGCACAGCGGCCCTCATGAAGAGTGAGTTCGTCTCCGGATGCTCGGAGACGAACGGGCTGAACGGGTAGGCCGCCGCGGCCTGACGCTGCGCGCTCGGCTGTTCTGCCGTCTGCCAAGTGGATGTCAGACACGGAGTGACAGCGTGTCCTCCGGTGTCGGCTGGCTGGCCATGGGTGCCGGCTGTGAGGTGGCCAGCCGTGCGTACGTCCCGTGGCGACGCAGCAGCTCCGTGTGGGTGCCGGTCTCCACCAGGTGGCCGTCGTCGATGACGAGGATGCGGTCGGCGTGCGGCGCCAGACTCAGATCGTGCGTGATCATGATGGTCGTACGGCCTGCCATGAGCCGCCGTAGCGGCTGTGCCACCAGGCGCGCGGCCGGACCGTCGAGCCCCGCGGTCGGCTCGTCGAGGATGAGCACCGGAGCCCGGCGGAGCATGGCGCGGGCCAGGGCGATGCGTTGGAGTTGGCCGCCGGACAGCGTTGCCGTCCCGGGGGCGATGGCGGTGTCGTAACCGTCCGGCAGCGCGGTGATGAAGTCGTGCGCCGCTGCCTCGCGGGCTGCGTTGTGGATCTCTCGGTTGGACGCGCCAGGACGGCCGCACTCGATGTTCTCGCGGATCGTGCCGCGCAGGATCAGCGTCTCCTGCGGCAGCAGTGCCACGTTCTCGCGGAGGAACTCCACCGGGAGGTCGGTGAGCGGCACGCCGTCCAGGCGCACCGTGCCGGCCGTAGGGTCGTAGAACCGCGTCGCCAGCTTGGAGAGTGTGGACTTCCCCGCGCCGCTGGGGCCCGTGATCAGGATCAGCTCGTCCGGTTCGGCGCGGAAGGTGATCCCGCGGAGCGACGCGCGCTCCGAGCCGGGGTAGCGGAAGGACACGTCGTGGAAGCTGATCCGACCGCGTACGGGCCACTCGGCCACGGGCTCGGCGGGATCGGTCACCGCCGGCCGTTCGTCCAGGATCTCGCCCAGCCGCTCGGCGCCCGCCGTCGCGGCGGTGAGCGTGAGGCCGAGTTGACCGAGGCTGCGGATCGGGGGGTAGAGGTAACCGATGAAGGCCGCGAAGGCCAGCAACTGCCCCAGGGACATGCGGTTCCGGGAGATCTCCCAGGCACCCAGGCCGATCACCGCGAGCACGCACAGCGTCTCGACGACCTCGACGACCTGCTCGTACATCTCGCTCGCCCGCGCCCCACGCACCGACGCCCGCATCCAGGCACGCGCCTCGCGGCGCAGCCGCTGCTCCTCCGCGTGGCGCCGGTTGTACGCCTGGGTGAGGACGATGTTGCCGAGGGATTCCTCGACGACCGAGGTGATGGCGCCGTCGGCGACCCGTTCGTCCTGCGCGGCCTGCTTGATCCGGCCGGAGAACCGGCGGGCCGCGAGGAGGAAGAGGGGCGCGAGGCCGAAGGTGGCCAGTGCCAGGTCCCAGCGCAGCCAGAACGCGGCGCCCGTGTAGAGCACCGCGGAGAACGCGGCGGAGATCGTGCCGACCACGCCCGTGACGACCATCTGCTCGATGGCTTCGACGTCACCGGTCAGCCGCTCCACCAGGTCGCCCCGGCGCTGGCGTTGGAAGAAGTCCGGCGGTAGGTCTTGAACGTGTCGAAAGACGCTCGCGCGCAGCCGCAGGACGAATCTCTCCGCGGTCCACACGGCGAGCGAGTTGCCCAGGTAGCCGACGAGCGCGCCGAGCACCGCGACGCCGAGCCAGGCCCCTGCCGGACCCCAGAACGCGGCGAGTGAGCCCCTCTTGAGGGCGTCGTCCGTCAGCGCGGAGAAGAGCAGGATCGACGCGGTCTCCGCGAGCGCGGCCACCATCACGCACACGACGATCAGCGACAGCCAGGCGCGGTCCCCGCGGGTCAGCGGCCAAAAGCGCGCGAACGCCTCTTTGACACCGCGCATCTCCACACTCCTTCTCGGTCTCGTTCGCTGCCGGGCAGAGCGGGGCGGGGCCCGCCGGAGAGCCTCCGGCCAGGCCCCGCCCGGCGTCGCGTCAGCGGCCCTGGTGGCTCACCGGGCGCCGCTTCGGTGCGGTCTTCCCACGGGCCGGCTCCGGGTGATGCTTCGGAGCCGGGGCGTGCTTGTGGGCCTTCTTCACCGGGAAGATCTTGTGGAAGCTCACGTCAAGTCCTCTTTCTGCTGTGCGGTGGGATCTGCATGGCCGGACGCGATGTCGCGCGCCCCGAGCCGGGGTCAGCCGCGGCGCTCGACGCCGACGGGGCGCCGGGGCGGGCGGTGCGCCGGCGTCGCCTTCTTGGCCGGCCGGCCGTGCGCCTTCTTCCGCGCCCAGGTGGGCTCGCAGCGCTTCTTGACCGGGGCGATCTTGTGGAAGCTCATGGCTTTCCCTTTCTGCTCTCCCGTTGCCGTAAGCCGGTTCGCTTTCGACATGGAAAACGTTACGGGATTCCGCGACCGGAAAAGCAATTCCCCTCTTAGGGTTCGATGAACATCGCGTGAGGGAGTTTCTCAGGGCTTCTGGGGAACCAGAAGGGTCTCACATAGAATTTACCGAGGTAATTGATAGGGGTGTGATTGCAGGAGAAGGGATATCGGGGTGGCGTGCGTGTGTTGCCGGATGTCGACGAGCACCCCGGCGCCTTCGGTGGCGCCCGCGCCCACCTGGCGGAAGCCGGCCCCACCAGCGGTCTGCCGGCCGGGCCGCTCGCCTTGCCGCGCTCCTGGACCAAGCGCAACTCCCCGCCGCCGCCGACAATTTCCCACGGCCGGCCAAGGCCACCGGCACGGCGATATCCGGTGGCGCCGGCTTTTCCGTGACGCCAGATTGCGTTTACCTGAATGTCGACGTGCGCCGGACGGCTGGGCCGTCCGGCATGGGCAACCTGCTGGCGTCCCACGGCGCGCCTGCCACCGCGGGCTGACGCGGATCGGCGTCGTGCGATCGACGACGCGTAAGGCCAGCCGGAAGAACGGCCGGAAAAGCGGTCAGAAGAACAGCCGGAGGAACAGCCGGAGGAACAGTCAGGAGAACAGCGGGGAGAGCAGCCGGGAGAACGGCCAGGTCGCGACGGTCGCCTGCCGACTTCGTGTGCGCGGAGGGTGTGAGGCGCCCGCGCAACCCGTAAAATCGCCTTGTTCTGCGGGACAGTTGGGGCGACGGCCGGCGGTGCCTGGGAGCGGGGGTGCGGCGGTCGCCACCAAGGGGGTGGGCCGGATGGCCCGGGGCGATGTGGAGGGGCATTGTCGGAACCGGATGCCAGACCAGCTGATCCGTCCGTCGCCGCCCAGCCGGGGACCGGCGCCGGGCTGACGGCCGCCGTCGTGGGCGTGCTCATCACGTCGCTCCCGCAGCTCATCGAGCACCTCAGCCCGTGGAACCGGGCGTTCCTGGCGCTCATCGCGGTCACCCTGGGCCTGAGCGTCTTCGCGACCGTGCGGGCCCGGCGGGAGGCGCCGCGGCGACGCCTGTGGGTGACGGTGGCGGTCGCCTCCGGCGTGGTGAGCGGGTGCACGGCCCTGCTGCTCGGCGTCGGCGCGTTCTTCGCCACGGTCACGCCCGCCCCGGTCAAGATCGGCTTCGACGACGCCGTCGCGCTGCGCAGCCGCGCCGACGAGGACGTGCGGGTCGCTGCCCTGCCGGTGGAGCCCGGCTCGTACGTGATCTGGGTGAAGCTCTACGCGACGGAGCCCGAGGCGAGCGCGGTGCGGATCACCTGCCGGTTGGAGGCGGAGAACGACTACGACGTGGTCTCCGCCGACCTGGCCCCGGGCGGCAGCGTGCCCATGGCGCTGACGGTCGCGCACACCTACCGGGCGTCCGGCGACGCCGTCCTCTTCTGCCGTCACGCCTCGACGGAGCCGCGCACCACCACGCTCAAACAGGTCAAGATCCTGGCGGTGGGCGCCGCTTCGGTGCGGATCGAGTTCCTGACGCGTTGAGCGGAGCCCGCAGCGGCGGTGCGGTCACTCACTGATGGACGGCGGCCAACCCGGCCCGGTCGGTGAGGTCGACCAGCGGCAGGTCGACCGCGGTCACGACCTTGGACAACAGCATGTCCCGCACCCGCCGTTGGGTGAGGCGGCGCCGCCCGTGCGGCCGGAACCGCAGGTCCCGCGCGAGGGGCTCACAGAGCGCGGCCAGTGGGGACAGCGCCGCGTACAGGTACGGTGCCGGTGCCGGTGCCGTGCGCAGTTCGTGCGGATGTCGCAGAACCGCCCGCCGCCCCAGAGCAGGTCCGCGGGCAGTGCCTTGAACTTGGTCGCGGACGGCGGACGTTGTGCACGCGCCAGAGTTCGGTGCCGGCCGGCAGGGCGTGCCGCATCGGCTGTGCCCGGACCGTCGGGGTGGGAATCATCGCGTCAGGCGCGGTGTCACCACTCCGAGGTCTCGGCCCGGGTGGCGGACCGCAGGGCGTCGTCCGCGCCGGTCCCCAACTTCCGTGCCGGCCGGGCGTCCAGCCAGACGTTGGACCCCAACCACCAGTCGGCGGCGCCCCACGGGTCCACGTCGGCGCAGGGCAGGCGGTTGATCTCGACGACCACCGGGTACGGCGCACCGGAGGCGGGATCGCATGGGAATGCGGCGGGGGGCAGTTCCACGTCGTTCTCGTCGGTGGACAGGATCGGGTCACGGGCCTGGTCGGCGGCCAAGGCAACGGAGGCGGCCGGCACGGCGGGTTCGGCGAGCAGCCAGGCGTCGTCGGCGTTCCGGGCGGTAGGGCCAAGGCTCCGCGGGGGCTGGTGGACGGGCGCCCACGATGCTCTCCGGGACGCCGGCGTCGGGCCAGGTTGCGGTGACCGCGACGTCCCTGCTGCTCGCCGGACCCTGCTTCGGAGCGGCGAGCGCCTTCGCGCGCAGCGCCAGGAGCAGCGGCAGCAGACGGGGATCCGACGCGGAACCGACGGGGGCGCCGTCCTGGGCCGGAAGCGCACGCCGGGCGGGGTGAGGGTCTCCCGGTCGGGGCGAAGGATTCCCCTAGCGGAAGTCCGACCCGAGAATTCCTAGAAGTGCCCGCCGGAGCCCGAAAACCGCCTGGCGTGCACGGCCGAAAAGCTGCGTGGTGAGCTAGGTCACCGTAAAGGGCGGAACCGGTCGCAGGTGTGCGCCATCGCGCGCGATAGCGATTGGCAAAAAATCTCCTACGGGTCGGCCACGGGTGATTCGGCACTTCGGACATGACATAGCATCAGTGCGCCAAGTAGCCAGTCCAGAAAACCGTGCGGAAGCGTCCCTGACCGGGATTGCCCGTACCCGCTGCGACTGTCCCCACACCATGAGCTGGTGCCGCACACCCCGCGGTACCGGTTCCTCTGAATGCGAAAAACAGGAATGCAATGCCCGTTCAACAATTAACGGACCTCATACGCTTCGTGCGTCACAACTCACCCTTCTATCGGGAGCTCTACGCCGACCTTCCGGACCGGGTGACGGAGCTGACGGACTTGCCGGTCGTCCCGCACGACGCATTCTGGCGCGCCAACACACCGCGCGACAACGGCCTTTTGACCGGACCGCTCGACGAGGCGGTGGTTTTCAAGAGCGGCGGCACCACCGGCGCGCCGAAGTTCTCCGTCTATACCCGGGAAGAATGGCGGGAATTCACCGAGGCGTTCGGTGGCGGACTCGTCGAAGCCGGCCTCCGCCCCGGCCACCGGGTCGCCGACCTCTTCTACGCCGGTGAGCTCTACGCCAGCTTCACCTTCATCCTGGACGCCCTCCACCGGGCCCCCGTCGCCAACGTCCGGCTGCCGATCGGCGGCGGCGCGCCGTTCGCCTCGACGGTGCACACGCTGGCGGAATTCGACGTCGACGTCATCGCCGGCACCACGACGACGCTCTGCGGCCTCGCCGACCACCTCGTGCGCGAGGAGCGCCAACTCCCCGACGTGCGGCTGTTGTTCTTCGGCGGCGAGGGCCTGTTCGAGGACCAGCGGCCGCTGCTCCGCCAGGCGTTCCCGCATGCCGAGGCCCGTTCCATCGGCTACGCCGGCGTCGACTCCGGACTGCTCGGACAAGCCGTCCCGGGGGCCGACCCCCGCGTCCACCGCGCGTTCACGCCGCACACCGTCGTGGAGATCCTCGACGAGCACACCGGCGAGCCCATCACCCGCGACGGCGTCGCCGGCCGCATCGTCGTGACGGACCTGCGCCGACGGCTGATGCCGGTCCTCCGCTACCCCGTGGGCGACCGCGCGGAGTGGACCGACGCCGCGGCCGGACACTTCCGCATCCTCGGCCGGGCCGAGGAGGGCGTGCGCATCGGCGCGGTGTCCCTCTACACCCAGGACGTGCACGACCTGGTGCGCGCCGCCGACCCCACCGGCCAGGTGCTCGGCACCCAACTGGTGGTGCGCCGCTGGGACGGGCGGGACGGGCTCGTGCTGCGGCTGGCCGTCGCCGGCGACCCGGCCACCGGTGACGACGGGGACGCCCGCGACCTCGGACACCTCGCCGCCGCCATCGCCAAGGAGATCCTCGCGGCCCGCCCGATGTACGCGGCGGAGGTCGACGCCGCACGCATCCATCCGCTGGCCGTGGAGTGGGTGCGGCACGACGAACTGGTCGTCAACGTCCGGACCGGCAAGCTGATGCGGGTCATCGACGAACGGCCGCACTCATGAGCGCGACCCCGACCCCGACCCTGGCCCCGCGCCGGCTGCCGGTGGTCCTGCGCAACCGGGCCTTCGGCGCCGTCTGGGTCGCCCAGGTCCTCACCCAGGCCGCCGGCCGGATGTTCCAGGTCGGCGTGGTGTGGTGGCTGGTGGGCCATGCCGTCGACGGCGCCGGCGACCGCGGTCTCGCCTCGGGGGTGTTCCTCGCGGTGAGCACGCTGCCCGCGGTGGCGCTCGCCCCCCTGGTGGCCTCCGTCATCGCCCGCTGCCCGCACCGCACGGTGCTGGGTTCGGCCGCCGCCGTGGCGGGCCTGGTCGCCGCCGCCGTCGCCGGCTGGACGCAACTCGGTTCGCCGCCCATGGCGGTCGCCTACGGGGCCGCACTGCTGCTGGCGGGCTGCCAGGCCCTCTTCGACCCCTGCCTTACCACCTCCGTCCCGGAACTGGTCGACGACGCCGACATCGAGGCCGCCACCGGCTTCGAACTCGCCACCCAGTCCCTCGCCGGTCTGGCCGGCGGGCTCCTCGGACCGCTGGTGGTGGACGCCTGGGCGCTGACCGGCATCGTCTCCGGCTGCGCCGGGGCCTACCTCGTCGCCGCCGCCCTGGTGGCCGTGACCCGCTTCCCGCGCGCCACCACGACGCCGGACGGCGCCGCACCGGCCGAGACCGCACCAGCGCGCCGGACGCTCCGTCAGATCCTGGCGGACCACCCGTTCATCCGGCGGGTGCTGCTCTGCTTCGCCGCGGTCAACGTCTTCTCCACCGCCCTCTACGTTGTCATGCCCCTGTACACACGGGCGGTGCTGCACGCCCACGGTTCCACCGCGGCCGCCCTGGAAACCGCACTCGGCATCGGCGCCCTGCTCGGCTCGTTCACCGGAGCGCGACTGCCGGGCTCGGCCACCACCGTCGGCGGGGCCTGCCTGGCACTGCTGGCCGTGGCCCTCGGAACGCCCGGCCTGCTCGCCGACCGGTCCGTGGCCGTCGCCGCCCTGATCGTCGCCGGCTGGTGCGTGGGGGCGATCGGCGTGCGGTTCGTCGCGCTCTTCCAACGCCTGGTCCCGGCCGCCGACAAGCCCGGCTTCTTCGCCGTGATGCAGGCCCTGCTCGGCGCGACGTTCCCGCTGTCCTCCCTCGTCTTCGGCGCGCTCGGCGACCACCTGTCACCCCAGACCCTGTGCCTGCTCCAGGCCGTCGGAGTGCTCCCGCTCGCCGCGGCGCTGTGGTCGATCGGGCGACGCGCGGACGCCCCCGCGGAGGCCGTCGACCGCGCCGCCCCGGCCACGTCCGGGACGCCCGACGCCCCGGTCGCGACCGCCGCCGGCGCCGCGCTGGAGGAGGCCCGATGAACACCACCCTCCGCCCCGCCGCGCCCCAGGACATCGCCGAACTGCGGCAGTTGTACTTCGAGGTGTACGGACACGGCTACCCGGTGGCCCTCGGCAGCGACCCGACCGAGATGCACCGCCTGATCACCGACCCGCACAGCCACTGGCTCACGGCCCGCCGCACCGACACCGGTGAACTGGCCGGCTCCGTGGTCGTGCAGACCGACCCGGGCAACCGCGTCGGCAAACTCGTCGGCCTCGCCGTCCATCCGAGCCAGCGCCAGTGCGGCCTGGCCGGCCGACTGACCGAGGCGGTCACCGCCGACGCGCTCGCCGCCGGCACCCTCGACTCCATCCACACCACCGTCCGCATGGTCACCCAGGCCCCGCAACGCGTCGTCGCCCGCAACGGGTACCGGCCGTTGGGCCTGCTGCCCAACGCCGCCGACGTCTCCGGCTGCGAGACCCTGGCACTCTTCGCCTGCTACGCCGAGGGCGTCCTCGAACGCCGGGAGCGGGTGACCGCCGTGCCCCGGGCCGTCATGCCCCTGCTGGACGCGGCCGAGGAGAGCATCGGCATCCCCTGCGCCGCGGTCCTGCCCGCGGACGCCACGGACCTCGACGCGTCCCCGCCGCTCCCGGGCGGCGGCGCGGGCAGCCCGGCCCCGGGCGCACTCCTGACCGCTCCCGCCCGCCCCACCACCCGCACCCCCATCGAGGTGATCAACGCACCCGGCTTCGTCCGCCGGCGCTTCCGCGAGCTGTTCCCCGACCCCGCGGGCGCCTACTCGCCGCTGCGCACCCCGAACACCGTGCTGACCACGCCGGACGGCGCGTTCGAGATCTACGCCGACCTCGACCTGGCGGCCAGCAGCTGCGCCCTGGTCGCGGTGCACCCCTACCCGGCGGCCGCCGCCCGGGCCCTCGACTCCCTGATGACCGCGCTCACCCGGGCCGGCGCCGACTACGTCGAGACGCTGGTGCCCCTGGCCGACACCGCCGGGCTGCACGCCTTCCTGGCCGCCGGCTTCGTCCCCAGCGCCAGCTATCCGGCCATGCGCCGGGTCGGCGACCGCTTCCACGACTACGTCGTGCTCTCCCGCACCGACCGGCAGATCGACTTCCGCACCACGGCCGTCAGCCCGCTGGTCCAGCCGTACCTGAACGCCTACCTGACCACGTGGGCGTCGACCTACCTGCCCCACCACGAGGTTGTCCTGTGAACCCGCATCTCGCCCCCGTCGACGTCCCCGACCCGACGGCCCTCGCCAGCGTCCAACGCCTCTGCGACCTCCCGTCGCCCTACACCACCGGGCCCGAGGCCGACGCCCTGTTCGCCGACGCGATGGCCGAATCGCACGCCTGGCACGCCGACCGCTCCCCGCTGTACCGGGCCCTCCTCGACGACGCCCCGGAGACCCCGGCACCCACCGTCGGCGCACGGACCCGCACCCCGCTCCTGCACGCCAACTTCTTCAAGCGCCACGAAGTGCTCTCCGTCCCGCGCGACGAGGTCTTCCTGCACCTCACCTCGTCCGGCACCACCGGCCAGAAGTCCCAGATGTTCTACGACCGGTGGACCATCCGCGCGGCCCAGCGCATGGTGGCCCGCATCTTCGACCACTACGGCTGGATCACCCCCGACCAGCCCGTCAACTACCTCCTCTACAGCTACGAACCCGCCCCCGAGGTGCGCCTGGGCACCTCCTTCACCGACAACTACCTCTGCGACTTCGCGCCCGCCCGGCACACCACCCACGCCCTGCGGCACACCGGCACCGGCCACGCCTTCGACGTGCACGGCTGCATCGACGCCCTCCGGCGCTACGCCGAGGACGGAGCGCCGGTCCGGATCCTGGGCTTCCCGGCCTTCCTGCACTTCACCCTGGAACGGATGCGCACCGCCGGCATGCCGCCCCTGCAACTGCCGCCGGACTCCCTGGTGCTGCTCGGCGGCGGCTGGAAGGGCCACGCCGACCGGCAGATCGCCAAGGAGGAGTTCCACGACGCGGTGACCCGACAGCTCGGCATCCCCCCGGAGCGGATCCGGGACACCTACGGCTCGGTCGAGCACTGCGTGCCGTACGTCGAGTGCACCCACCACCGCCTGCACGTGCCCGTCTGGTCCCGGGCCGCGGTCCGCGACACCCGCACCCTGCAACCCCTGCCGTACGGCAGCCCCGGCTACCTCCACCTGGTGTCCCCGTACATCACCTCCGTCCCGGCGCAGAGCGTCGTGATGGGCGACCTGGCCTCGCTGCACCCCGGGGACGCGTGCCCCTGCTCCCTGGACACCCCGTGGTTCACGATCCTCGGCCGCGCCGGGGTGAGCCGCAACCGCAGCTGCGCGGTGGCCGCCGCCGAACTCCTGAAGGGCATGTGATGACGACCGAACTCCACTACTGGCAGGGCGAGTTCATCGACGACGCCGAGGCGGCCGAACGCCTCGCCACCCTGCCGGACCTGGTCGCCCGCACCCTGGCGGAACCGCTGTCCACCGAAACGGTCCTGCTCGCCTGCGACGCCGTCAGCCGCACCCTGCAACCGCCGCACGGCGACCTGCACGCCCGCCTCCTCGCCCACCTGACCGACCCCGACGGCGCCGCGCCGACCGACCCCGAGGAGGCCGCCGCCACCCTCGCCGAGATCGCGGACGCCCTCGCCCGCCCCGCCCTGGAGCGCAAGCTCCGACGCGAACTCGGCGGACCGCGCCCGGAACGCCTCACCCGCCCCGACGCCCGCGAGACCACCTACGAGGCGTGGGCCCCGGTGGGCCTGCTCGTTCACATCGCGCCCGGCAACGCGGCGGCGGTCGCGTCGCTGAGCGTCGTGGAGGGCCTCCTCGCGGGCAACGTGAACGTCCTCAAGACCAGCAGCGGCGACACCGCACTCGCCCCGCACCTGCTCGCCGCACTCGCCGCCGCCGACCCCACCGGGGCCCTCGCCCGCCGGATCGTCGCCCTGCGCTTCCCCTCCAGCCGCCAGGACCTGATGCGGCTGATGTGCGCGCCCGCCGACGCGGTGGCCGTATGGGGCGGCGAGGACGCCGTGCAAGGGGCCGCGGCCCTCGTCCCGCCCGGCTGCCGGCTCGTCGAATGGGGCCACAAGATCTCGTTCGCCTACCTGACCCGCGACGCCCGGACCGACCGGGCCGCCCTCACCGAGCTCGCCGCCGACGTCTGCCGCGCCGAGCAGCAGGCGTGCTCCAGCCCGCAGGTCGTCTACCTGGACGCCGAGCCGGGCGACGACACCGCCACCGCGGCCACCACCCGCGACGAACTCTTCGCCTTCGCCGAGCAGTTCGCCGCGGTGCTGGCCGAGGTCTCCGCGAAGGTCCCCGGCCCGAGCGGCGACCCCGACGACGCGGACGCGGCGGCCGGCGCCGACCTGGCCCACGCGGCCGAGCGGGCCGAGGTCACCACCACCGAACTGGTCGCCCGGGCCGAGCAGCACCTCGGCCTGACCAAGGTGATCACCGCCGACGACGGGAGCTGGCGGGTCTTCGCCGACACCCGCCCGGCGCTCACCGCGTCCCCGCTGCACCGCACCGTCTGGATCAAACCCCTGCCCCGCCGCGACGTCGTCGCCACCCTGCGCCCCATGCGCCGCTACCTCCAGACCGCCGCGGTGGCCGGCACCCCCGCCGACGTCGCGGCGGGGCAGGG
>LIQL01000107.1 GCA_001418405.1 Streptomyces diastatochromogenes
ACTCCCCCACCATCCCGGGCCAGCCGGTGAGCTGCGGCGAACTCGCCGGAGTCCTGGGGCAGGCGCACGGCGTGGCGCTCTTCGCGGACCCCGGCGCCGCCGGCACGGTGGGCTGCACGGAGGCACGGACGGTGATGGCGGAGTTCTTCCGCAAGGCGCCGCCGCAGTCGGGCGGGCCACCGCCGACGCTGGCCGTGCGCGGCTGGTCCTGCCAGTACGACGGCGGGCCGACCGGCACCTGGGTGACCGAGTGCCGCCGGGGCGAACGCGCGATGCACACCGAGGACACCGGGCAGGACGGCGGCCCCGGCGGTCCCCCGGACGCCTCGGAGCTGCCCGGGCTGCCCGACGAGTCCTCGCTCCCGATGGAGGAGCCGTCGACGACGGAGCTGTGACCCCGGTCGTCGTCAGCCGGCCGCCTCGGGCTCCGGCTGCGCCACGCCCTGGAACCACGTCGGTCCGGCCACCCGCGCCTTCTCGATCCGGTTGCGCGCGTAGTCGTCCAGCGGCGGAAGGGCGTCCAGCGCGAACCAGCCGACCTCCAGCGACTCGTCGTCGTTGACCCTCGCCTCGCCACCCACCGCCCGACAGCGCAGCGTCACGTCCATGAACTGGCACACGTCGCCGTTGGGGTAGCGGGTCGGCGGCATGGTCTCGACGAGGACCACGCCCTCGGGGACGACGCGCACCGCGGTCTCCTCGTACACCTCGCGGACCGCGGTCTCGGCGGGCTGCTCACCGGGGTCGGGGATGCCGCCGATCACCGACCAGCCGCCGGTGTCGGCCCGCTTGCCCAGCAGCACCCGGCCCGCCTCGTCGAACACCACCGCACTCACCCCCGGCAGCCACAGCAGCTTCGTGCCGATGTCGGTACGGAGGTCACGGATGAAGTCGGGGGTCGCCATGCACCCGACCCTACGGGACCGGCGGGAGGGCACCCCGGACGCGCGACGCCGCACACCGGACGCGCCAGGGCCCCGGGAGGCGTTCCCGGGGCCCCGCGCGGCCGCCGTCGCCGCCGCTACGCCGTCGAGGCCGGGCGGCGCAGCCGGAGCCGCTCGCGCACGCACCGCACAGCGCCCTCGGCGTCGTCGACCGTGACGGTGAAGGTGCGCCCGTCGCCGAGCCGGAGCACCATCGCCTCGCCGCGTCGGACGACGACGGCCGTGCCCTGCTCGGGCCGCCAGCGGTAGCCCCAACCGCCCCAGTGGCGCGGGGTGACGCGGGGCGCGAAGTCGGCACCGACGACGGTGTCCAGGGGGATGCGGCGGCGCGGCACTCCTATGTGGCCGCACCGCACCTCCAGGGCGTCGGCGTCGACCCGGACCGCGACGTGGACGAAGGCGAGGGTGCCGAAGAGCACCAGCAGACCGGCCGCGACGCAGCCGACCACCGCCATCACCAGCGGCGCCAGGCCGGAGGTCCAGGTGCTGTTGACCGCGAGGTCGATGCCCAGCGCCAGACAGGCCGCGCCCACGCCGGCCAACAGCCACTGGACGCGGTTGGAGGCCCGGCCGTGCCAGACCTCGGGAATCTCCGCATGGGAGCCACCGGCCGGGCGGCCACCGGCCGGGACGCCGTCCGTGCTGCCGTGCTCGTCGGGGGCTGCGGCCCCCTCGTGGGGGTGGTCCCTCATGAGACGCAGCGTACGCGCCTTCGCACCCAGGGGCAGTGCGCCGGAGCGCAGCGGTGCGCCGGCCGTCCGGTCAGGCGGTGTACGGCGCGGCCGGGACGGCACCGGCGAGCAGCCGGCCCTCCTCGTAGGCCAGGACCACCTCGGGCAGGGCACCCGGACGGCCGCTGAGGAGCACGCTGAGGGTCCCGGTGGGAGCGGCCGCGGGGGCCGGCTCGGCACCGATGCGGCGCAGCGCCTGGGCGGCGACCGCCTCGGCCGAGCCGTGCAGCACCAGCGGCGGATTGCCGGCCTGCTGGACGGCGGCGCGGATGCGCTCGGCGACCAGTTCGTAGTGGGTGCAGCCCAGGACGACGGCCCGGACCTCGCGCGGGGTGTGCTGCGCGGCGGCCGTCACCGCGGCCTCGATCGCGGCGTCGTCGGCCTGCTCGACCGCGTCGGCGAGGCCCGGGCAGGGCACGCCGGCGACCTCGACGCCCTGGGCGAACCGGGCGATGAGGTCCCGCTGGTACGGGCTGCCGGTGGTGGCCGGGGTGGCCCAGATGGCGACCGGGCCGCCGCCGGCCGCGGCGGGCTTGATCGCCGGAACGGTGCCGATGACCGGGATGTCCGGTTCCAGTGCGGCGCGGAGCGCGGGCAGCGCGTGCACCGAGGCGGTGTTGCAGGCGACGATCAGCGCGTCCGGTCGGTGCGCGGCGGCGGCCCGGGCCACGGCCAGGGCGTGCGCCGTGACATCGTCGGGGGTGCGCGGGCCCCACGGCAGGCCGTCGGGGTCGGTGGAGAGCACCAGGTCCGCGTCGGGCCGCAGGCGCCGTACGGCGGCGGCCGCCGGGAGCAGGCCGGTTCCGGAGTCCATCAGCGCGATCTTCACCCGGACACTTTACTCAACGGCCCGTCCCGTTTGTCATACCGGGCCCGGGGCGACCGCCGGGCCGCGGCCACCGCAGGGGCGTGTCGAGCGGCGGTCCGCGGCGGCCCCGGTGGGGCAGACTGCGGCCGTGGAGGCGATGGAGTGGATCGGCGCCGGGTCGCTGCTGGCCTGGCTGTGGCTGCTGCTGGGACAGGGCTTCTTCTGGCGCACCGACGTCCGGCTGCCGGACCGCCGCGACCCGGACCGCTGGCCGTCGGTGGCGGTGGTGGTGCCGGCGCGGGACGAGGCGGCTGTGCTGCCGGCGAGCCTGCCGACGCTGCTGGCGCAGAAGTACCCGGGCCGGGCGGAGGTCTTCCTGATCGACGACGGGAGCACCGACGGGACCGGCGCGCTCGCCCGCGAGCTGGCCGCCGCCGGGGGCGGGCTGCCGCTGACCGTCGCCTCCCCCGGCGAGCCCGAGCCCGGCTGGACCGGGAAGCTGTGGGCGGTCCGGCACGGCATCGCGCTGGCGCGGGAGCGCACCGCACCGGAGTACCTGCTGCTGACCGACGCGGACATCGCCCACGACCCGGACAGCTTGCGGGAGTTGGTCGCCGCGGCCCGCTCCGCGGGGCTGGACCTGGTGTCCCAGATGGCCCGGCTGCGGGTGGCGACCTTCTGGGAGCGGCTGGTCGTGCCGGCCTTCGTGTACTTCTTCGGGCAGCTCTACCCGTTCCGATGGGTCAACCGGCCGGGCGCCCGGACCGCGGCGGCCGCGGGCGGGTGCGTGCTGCTGCGGCGGGAGACCGCGGAGCGGGCCGGCGTCCCGGAGGCCATCCGGCACGCGGTGATCGACGACGTGTCGCTGGCGCGGGCGGTGCAACGGGCCGGCGGGACCGTCTGGCTGGGGCTGGCGGACCGCGTGACGAGCGTGCGCCCCTATCCGCGGCTCGCGGAACTGTGGCGGATGGTCTCCCGCAGCGCCTACGCCCAGCTGCGGCACCGACCGCTGCTCCTGCTGGGCACGGTCCTGGGGCTCGCACTGGTCTACCTGGCGCCGCCGGCCGCCCTGTTGGCCGGGCTCGCGGGCGGCGCCCCGGTGGTGGCCGCGCTGGGCGGCGCGGCCTGGGCGGTGATGTGCGGGACGTACCTGCCGATGCTGCGGTACTACCGGCAGCCCCCGTGGGCGGCGCCGCTGCTCCCGTTCACCGCGCTGCTCTACCTCCTGATGACCGTCGACTCGGCCGTGCAGCACTACCGGGGGCGCGGCGCCGCGTGGAAGGGCCGCACCTACGGCGCGCCCTGAGCGGTCACTTGCGGGCCGGGGACCAGTTCAGGCCCCAGCCGTAGGCGTGGTCGACGGTCCGCTGGGGGCTGACGCCCGGCTCGGGGACCAGGTAGCGGGCCTCGCGCTGGACGACCAGTTCGCCGCCGGTGTTGGTGATCAGGGCCAGTGCGCAGACAGTGGCCGGCACGGTGCAGGCGTCGAGGGTGAACTCGACCGGGGCGCCGTGCTGCGGCTGGAGGGTGACGGTGGCGTCCAGGCCCTCGAAGCTGCGGGCGCCGGCGTAGATCGTCACGAAGATCAGGACGCGTCGGAAGCGGGCCTGGTGGTCGAGGTTGATGGTGAGGTTCTCGCCGGTCGCGACGGCGCCGGTGCGGTCGTCGCGGTCGAGCTGGATGTACGGCGGGGCGTGCAGGTCGCCGAATGCCTGGGCGAGCGGGTGCACCACCCCGGCCGCCCCGTCGGTGAGTTCGTACAGCGCGCACAGGTCGAGGTCGAGGTCGCCGGAGGGCGGCAGCAGCGCGCCGCGGGCGCCCAGTGCCTCCATCGCCTTGCGGCCGAGCTTCTTGCCGAGGCGCTTGCCGGCGCCGCCCGCGCTCCAGTTGAGGTTGACCCGCATCACCCCGGACGTGCCGCCCTGCTTCGTCAAGGAAACGGCCGGGGCGTCCTTCGTCAGGGTGACCTTCGTCAGTCGGACGGGACCGGGCGCGGGCGCCGGCCCACCGTGGCCGGCCGGGGGCGGAATTGACGCCACCGGTTGACCGGTCGGCAACAGCGGGGCGACGGACGGCGCAGGGGGTACCGCCGGCGGGGCGGCCGGCGGTGGCGGAGCAGGTGCCGGGGCAGGTGCCGGGGCGGGCGCCGGCGTCGACGCGGCCGGGGGCGCGTCCGCCACGCTGATGCCGAAGTCCGTGGCCAGCCCCGCGAGCCCGCTGGCGTACCCCTGCCCCACCGCGCGGAACTTCCAGCCGCCCTGCCGGCGGTAGAACTCGCCGAGCACGAAGGCGGTCTCGGTGGTGGCGTCCCGGCTCTCGAACCGGGCCAGTTCGGCACCGTCGGAGGCGGCCAGCACCCGCACGTGGAGCCCGGGCACGCCGCCGAAGGTGCCGCCGTCGGCGGAGGCGGCCAGCACCACGGAGTCGACGGCCGGCTCGACGGCGGCCAGGTCGACGTGCAGGACGTCGGTCATCGCCGCGCCGGCCGGCCGCTTGCCCTCGTGGCGCACCGCTCCGGAGGCGTGCTCCGGCTGGTTGTAGAAGACGAAGTCGGCGTCGCCGCGGACCCGTCCGCACACCAGCAGGAGCGCCGAGGCGTCCACGTCGGGCGTCCCGGGCGCCGGCCGCCAGCCGACTTCCACCCGGACCGCCGGCGCCGGAACCGGAACGTTGCCGCCCTTGAGCATCGACATCGCCGCACCTTCCTGTCGTCCCCGTCGTCGTGGAGCGTCCGTGCCCCCGTCAGCGGTGGCTGCCTCCAACCTACTTGGCCCGGAACGCCCCGAACGCCCCCTGTTCATCTTCGGGAAGCAGGGTCTTTACACGATCCCTACGGGCGATCGCGACCGATTTTCACAAGTTCGCTCACTTTGGTGACCCGGGGCCGCTCCGAACCCGTAAAACAACCCTCTTGTCAGGCTCCCCAATCGACACATCGTGGGCTTAACTTATGAGGCATGACCTCCCCCCGCTCCACTTACAGCGGCGGCTACTACGCATCGCCCTCCTTCCCGGACACCCCCATCTACGACAGCCTCGTCGCGGAGCGGGGCACCCCGCAGATCGCCCCGATCCGCGTGAACCCCTCCCCGTGGGAGACCGGTTCGTCCTCGCTCCCGGCACTGCCCTCGGCGCTGCCGGCGCTGCCCGCGGCGCCCTCCGCTCCGGCGGCCGGCCACGGGTATCCGGGCGCCGCGGCGCAACCGGTCGCACCGTTGCAACACGCCCCGGCGCCCTACATCCCGCAGCAGGCCGGGAACCGCGGCTACCCGCCCCCGCAGCAGCACCAGCGCCCGGCTCCGGGCACCGGGTACGAGGCGATGCGTCCGGCCGCCCCGGTCGCACCGCGGCCCGCCTCGCCGTTCGACGACCCGGGGTACGGCCGCCAGTACCCGCGCGGGTACTGAGCCGACCGATCGAGCGGAGGTGCGAAGCGGCTGGCAGGATGGGGGCATGCCCACGCCACAGGTCCAGTCGCTGCACGTCTACCCGGTCAAGGCCCTCACGGGGTCAGGTCCCGGCGAAGCGGTGGTGGAACCGTGGGGGCTCGCCGGGGACCGGCGGTGGCTGGTGGTCGATGCCGAGGGCCGGCAGATCACCCAACGCCAGCAGCCGCGCATGACGTTGGCCCGGGCCGAGCAACTGTCCGGCGGCGCCCTGCGGCTCACCGCACCGGGCATGCCGGCGCTGGTGGTCGAGGTTCCCGAGCCGGTGGGCACGGTTGCGGTCGAGGTCTTCAGTGACGTGGTCGAGGCGGTGCCCGCGGGCCCGGAGGCGGCCGCGTGGTGGCACGGCTTCCTGGGCGTCGCGTGCCGGCTGGTGCACATGGACGCCCCGGAGAAGCGCCGCCCGGTGGACCCGGAGTACGGCGAGCCCGGCGACACGGTCAGCTTCGCCGACGGCTTCCCCCTGCTGCTGACCACCACCCCCTCGCTCACCGCCCTCAACTCCCTCATCGCCGGCGGCGACCGGGCCGCCGAGGGGCCCCTGCCCATGAACCGTTTCCGGCCCAATGTGGTGATCGAGGGCACCGCGCCCTGGGCGGAGGACCACTGGCGGCGGGTGCGGATCGGCGCGGTCGAGTTCCAGGTGGCCAAGCCCAGCGGTCGCTGCGTGGTGACCACCACCGACCAGCTGACCGCCGAGCGCGGCAAGGAGCCGCTGCGGACCCTCGCCCGCCACCGACGCTTCGGTGGCAGTCTGGTGTTCGGCCAGAATCTGATCCCCCGCGGAGCCGGCACGCTCCGCGTCGGCGACCCGTTCGAGATACTCGACTGACGGTCCGCGCGCGACCGCCGCCGGCTCCGTTGCGGGCCGGTCGGCGGCTGCCTACAGTGAGCGCTCAGCGCCGCCGACGGGACGGGCCGCGGGGGGAGACAGAGAGCTGTTGTGCCGATGCCTGCCAGGGACGCGTTGAGCGATCGCCTCATCCCCGTCCAACGCCTGCGCCCCGGGGACCACGCCTTCGTCGGCTACGGCGACGACGAGGTGCGCTGGGAGGCCGTCACGGCCTTCGTCCGGCTCGGGCTGGCCCGCGGCGAGCAGGTGCTGGTCCTGCCGTGTCCGACGGTGCCGGAAGAAGAGGTGCTGGCCCGGATCGACTTCCCCAGCCGCAGCACCGTCCGGGCGCGCGAGTGCGGCCAGCTGCGAGTCACCAGCATGCGGGAACTGATCGCACCCGACGCCGAGTTCACCGCCGACCGTCAGATGGCACGGCTGCACACGGCGGTCGACCGGGCGCGGGCCGAGGGGTACAGCGGCCTGCGGGCCTTCATCGACATGGGCTGGGTGGCCGCGCTCGGCGCCGACGTGGCCGCGGTGGCCCGCCGGGAGACCGGCGCCCACGCACTGTTCGCCGGGCGGCCGTACACCGAGGTCTGCGCGTACGACCGCCGCCGGTTCGACCCGGCGGTGGTGACCGCGATGGAGCGGGCCCACCCGCGCGCCGTACTGGAGCGGCTGGGCAGTCTGCGGGCGGTGTCCGGGCCGGACGGGGCGGTGTCCTTCGTCGGCGAGGCGGACGCCGCCAACCGGGCCGGGTTCGTCCGGTCGCTGGAGATCGCGCTGGCCCGCACGGCGGCGGTCCGCCGGCTCACCGTGGACCTGACGCGGCTGCACTTCCTGTCGGTGGGCTGCGCGGTAGGTCTGCTCACCCTGGTCCGGGGCGCCACGGGCCACGATCTGGTCGAGGTGTGCTGCGACCGCGGGCAGCACCGGACGTTGCGCCGGCTCGGCGCCGAAGCGGTGCCGCGGCTGGCGGCGAGGGAGGTGGTAGGGCCGTGCTGAACCCGGAACCGGCCGGACACGGTCAGGCGGAGGTACCGGCCGAGGAGCCCGGACGCCGGCTGCTGCAGCGGCGCTTCACCGCACGGCTGCTGCCGCAGCTGCGGCTGCTGGTCGAGGAGTGCGCCGCCCGCGAGGGGCTGAACGAACCGCGGCGCGGGGAGTTCGTCCTGGCGGTGGACGAGATCGCGGGGAACGCCGTGGAGCACGCCGGCGGTTCCGGACGCCTGGTGTTGCAGCGGGTGGGCGACGAGTTGGAGTGCCGGATCAGCGACGCCGGCCCCGGCTTCAGCGAAGCGGTGATCCCGGAGCTGCTGCCGGGCCTGGACGGTGCCCCGAAGGGGCGGGGGCTCTGGCTGGCGCGGCTGGTGGCGGACCGGTTCGCGGTCGCCCCCGGCACCGGCACGGCGGACCGGCGGGGCGCGGTGGTGACGGTGGCGGTCCGGCTGTCCTGACGGCGCCGCCGGGCGTTCGGGGCGCGGCGCCACGCGCGGCGCCGACTCCGGCAACCGGCCGCGGCGGCACGGTCGTTGGCGGACGGGCGGGGCGGCCGGGGCGGCGTTCGCGACGGGGACGCACCGGCATCCCGCGCCGTGGTGTGCACGGACGACGAGAGGGGGCACGATGCGGGCGGTCGAGGGCATCTGGCGCTGGCGGCGCAATCCGCTGCGCCGCGGGACCGATCGGTTGGAAGCCTGGTTGGCGCTGGCCGCCGCCGTGCTGATCGCGGTCGGGGCGCCCGCCGCCGGCTGGTTCACCGGCCGGGCCGCGCACGGCGCGCTCCTGGAGGCCGTCCGGCTCCAGCAGCACCAGCGCCACCTGGTGTGGGCGACCGCGGACGGGCCGGCGTCCGACGTCCCCGCCGACCCCGACCCCGAGACCGCCCCGCAGCGCGACGCGCACCTGCGGGTCCTCGCCCACTGGCCGGGACCGGACGGCCGCCGGTGGAGCGGGGAGGTGACCGCGCCGCACCCGGCGGACGCCGGCGACCGGTTCCGGATCTGGGCCGACGCACAGGGCCGGGCGGTGACCCGGCCGATGGACGAGGGCACCGCGGCGGCGCACGCGGTGCTGGCCGGCGGGGGCGCAGCGGCGGCGGCCGGCGCGCTGGTCGAGGGCGGCCGACGGCTGGTCGTACGGCGGCTGATGGCCCGTCGGTTCCGGCGTTGGGACGCGGCCTGGGCCCGCGCCGGGCAGGACTGGGGCCGGGCCGGCGCCGGGAGTTGAGGCGTGGCTGACCAGGCGGTGGACCGTGTCAACCGGCGCCCCCCGAGCGCGCTACGGTGGTGCATCCAGCCTCTCGGCTGGTGCCCCGCAGACCTCAAAGCGGACATCCGCGGACGGATGGCGGCCGGGGCGACATCTGCCGTACGAAGTGGGGACACGACACCGCCATGGCTCAGGGCTCGGTCCAGGTGACGCACTCCGGAACATCGCGTTGGCGGCGCCGCACGGGTGAGTACAGCTCGCTCGCCGCCGCCGTGGAAGCCGCCGGGGACGGCGACGTGCTGACCGTGCCGGCGGGGACGTACCGGGAGAACCTGGTGCTCCAGCGGGCGGTGACGCTGCGCGGTCCGGAGGGGGCGCGCGGGTCGGTGCGGATCGCGCCGGCCGACGGGGTGGCGCTGACGATACGGGCCTCGGCCACCGTCCACGACCTGCACCTGGAGGCGACCGACTCGGCGTCGCCGGCGCTGCTCGTGGAGGACGGCGCCCCCGAACTGGCCGACATCCGGGTGGTGACCCGGTCGGCGGCCGGGATCGAGGTGCGCGGCGGGGCCCGGCCGACGGTGCGGCGCTGCACGGTCGACAACGCCGGTGGGGTCGGCATCAGCGTCCTGGACGGCGCCGGCGGGCTCTTCGAGGAGTGCGAGGTGATGGCGGCCGGCCAGGCGGGGGTGGCGGTGCGCGGCGGCGCCCATCCGCGGTTGGAGAACTGCCGGATCCACCACGCCTCGGGCGCGGGGCTGTCGCTGACCGGCGACGGCACCGCGATCGAGGCGGTCGGCTGCGAGCTGTACGAGATCAAGGGCGCCGGCATCCAGGTCGCGGCCCGGGCCACCGGCCACCTCACCGACTGCACGGTGCACCGCACCACGGCCGACGGCGTCACGTTGGACACCGATGCGGTGCTGACCCTCGCCGACTGCGACATCCACGACGTCCCGGAGAACGCCGTGGACCTGCGGTCCCGTTCGGTGCTGACGCTGACCCGCAGCACCGTGCGGCACTTCGGCCGGAACGGCCTGTCGGTGTGGGACCCGGGCACCCGGGTGGACGCCAACCAGTGCGAGATCCACGACAGCACCGGCGACTACCCGGCGGTGTGGGTCAGCGACGGCGCGACCGCGGTGCTGGACTCGACGCGGGTGCACGACGTCCCCGACGCGCTGTTCGTCCTGGACCGGGGTTCCCGGGCGGACGTCGTGGACTGCGACCTCGCGCAGGTCCGCAACACCGCGGTGTCGGTGAGCGACGGCGCCACCGTCCAACTCGACGACTGCCGGATCCGGGAGACCTCGACCGGTGCGTGGTTCCGCGACCACGGCAGCGGCGGCACGCTCGCCAACTGCACGATCGACGGGGCGCAGACCGGCGTCATCGTCACCAAGGGCGCCGACCCGAACATCGAGGGCTGCACGGTCAGTTCGCCGGCCGAGGCCGGCTTCTACGTCTCGGCGGAGGGTCGGGGCACCTTCCACAACTGCCGGGTCACCGGCAGTTCCGGCTTCGGCTTCCACGTGATCGACGGCTGCCGGACGACGCTGACCCGGTGCCGCACGGAGCGCTGTGCGCGCGGCGGTTACGAGTTCGCCGACGCGCACGGCACCGGCGCCGGCCCCACCGTCGAGGACTGCACCAGCGACGAGAGCCGCACCACGCAGGCGCCGACGGTGACCGCGCCGACCGTGCAGCAGGCGACCCAGACGGCCGGGCTGCTGGGCAACGTCCCGGCACCGCGCTCGGCCCCGGCCGCCGCCGAGCCCGCGGAGACGCCGGTGCCCGGCCGGCCCTCCGAGGAGGTGCTGGGCGAGCTGGACACCCTTGTGGGGTTGGACAGCGTCAAGCGGGAGGTGCGCACCCTGATCAACATGATCGAGGTGGGGCGGCGCCGGCAGGAGGCCGGTCTGAAGGCCGCCTCGGCCCGCCGGCACCTGGTGTTCACCGGCTCCCCCGGCACCGGCAAGACCACGGTGGCCCGGCTGTACGGCGAGATCCTGCACTCCCTGGGGGTGCTGGAGCGCGGGCACCTGGTGGAGGTGTCGCGGGTGGACCTGGTGGGCGAGCACATCGGTTCGACGGCGATCCGCACACAGGAGGCGTTCGACCGGGCGCGCGGCGGGGTGCTGTTCGTCGACGAGGCGTACGCCCTCTCCCCCGAGGACTCCGGGCGGGACTTCGGCAAGGAGGCCATCGACACCCTGGTGAAGCTGATGGAGGACCACCGGGACGCGGTGGTCGTGATCGTGGCCGGCTACACCGCGGAGATGGAGCGGTTCCTGGCCGTCAACCCGGGTATCTCCTCGCGCTTCTCCCGCACCATCAGGTTCGGCGACTACGCCCCGGAGGAGCTGCTGAGGATCGTCGAGCAGCAGGGCGAGGAGCACGAGTACCGCCTCGCCGAGGGCGCCGGCGAGGCGCTGCTCAAGTACTTCACCACACTGCCCAAGGGCCCGTCGTTCGGCAACGGCCGAACCGCGCGGCAGACGTTCGAGGCGATGGTCGAGCGGCACGCGGGCCGGGTCGCCGCGCTCGACGACCCGAGCACCGACGACCTGACCCTCCTCTACGCCGAGGACCTGCCCGAACTCCCCTGAGAATCGGCCTCGTTGGTGCGGCTGCCCGGGATGCCCGGCTCCAGCCGGGCGAGCAGGTCGGCGCGCACCCGGTCGAAGACCGGGTCGGCCTGGTAGTCGCCGTGGCCCAGGATCTGGGCGGGGAGCGGGTTCTGCAGGGTGCGCCCGAAGGCGAGCGGGTCGCGCAGCGGTCCCTCGTCGACGGCCCGGCCGTCCTCGCTGGTGAGCCGGATGGGGCCGCCGATCGGGTCGGTGAAGCGCCACAGGTTGCGCCAGTCGTCCATCTCGCGGTGCAGGCCGGTGAGCGCGGGCGGGCCGAAGTAGGCGGGGAACCAGCGGCCGTAGAGGCGTTCCAACGGGCTGCCGTAGGTGAGCAGGGCGACCCGGCTGCGGGTGACGAGGTCCAGTTGCCAGACGGCGGCCGCGGCCAGCACGCTGCCCTGGGAGTGGCCGGAGAGCACCAACCGGCCGTCGCACTGCTCGGTCCAGGTGGCCATCCGCCAGGTCAGGTCGGGGACGGCGCGCTCGGCGTAGCAGGGCGGCGCGAAGGGGTGTGCGGCGCGCGGCCAGAAGGTGCCGACGTCCCAGAGGATGCCGATGGTGCGGCGCGCGGAATGGTCGCGGTAGGCGCGCCGGCCCATGGTGAGCAGCAGGATCACCCCGGCGCCCATCAACCAGGAGCCGAGGGCCTCGGCGGTCTCGGCGGCGGCGTGCACGAACGGCGCCGCGCCCTCGGCGGCCCGGCCGGGGGCCAGGTCGGTGATCCAGGCGCCGGCCACCGCACCGGCGCCCAGGAGGAGGGTGACGGCGGCGATGGCGGCCACCAGGACGGGGGCCGCGTCGGTGAGCCCGGCGCGGGCGATGGTGCCCGCGATGCGTTCGGTGCGCAGCACGTCGGGGCGCTCGCGCGGGTCGTAGAGACCGGGCACGTCCGCGGCGACCTGCTTGCGGACGACCAGCACCCGGATCCCGGCCAGCGCGGCGACGACGGCGACCACGAGCAACAGGGCGGGCAGGACCGACGCCTGCCAGGAGAGCAGCACCGGCGGCCCGGGGATCGGCGCGTGCAGCTGACCGGGGGTGGCCGGCCCGTCGATCCAGTCCGCGAACCGCTGGGCCACGCCCCCGGACAGCACCCCGGCGACCGCGCAGGACAGCAGCGCCACGGCCGGGCCGCCCATGCCGCGCAGTGCGGTGCGGGCCTCGTCCTGGGAGGCGCGCTGGAGGAACCAGGCCGTCACCGCGAGGGCCAGTACCAGCACGCCCTGGCAGACGGCGATCCCGCCGAACGCCGCGACCCCGGGCAGCGGGCCGGCGCTGTGGGCCGCCGGGCGCGCCCAGCCCGCGTAGCCGGCGGTGAGCGCGAACGCGGCCAGCGCGGCGTACGGCAGCGCCCGGACCGCGAACCGGTCGGACTCCTCGTCGCGGGCCGCTTCGCTGCGGGCGGTGCGCCAGACGACGGCCAGGGTGACCGCGGCGAGCAGCAGCAGGAGCCCGCTCAGGGTCTGGCCGACGGCGGTGAGCGCGCCGGCGCCGGCCCGCCGGTCGGCGCGGAGGGACGCCACGAGCAGGGCGGCGGTGACGGTCAGCACCCCGGCCGTGGTGTGCGCGGCGCGCAGCCGGGCGACCAGCCGGCGGCCGTACCAGAAGCCGTCGAGGCCGAGCGCGGTGCGTTCGTGGGCGGGGGTGTCGCGGGAGGCGCCGGGGCGCCGCGGCGGCGGCGAGGCGGACTCGTAGGCGCTCCAGGTGCGGTGTGAGAGCCACCACAGGAAGCCGATGACGGTCAGCGGCAGCACGCAGGCGAGGACCAGCCGGCGGCCCGGGGTGCTCCACCAGCCCCCGGCCGCGGGGTTGAGGAAGCCCAGCCAGGACTTGCCGGTGACGCAGACCGGGGTACCGGCGCACTGCCAGGCGCTGAGGTCGAGGGCGACCTCGCAGGCGGCCGCGGCCAGCAGGACGGTGAGGCTCAGGGCGAGCAGCCGCACCAGGAGGTCGTAGATCCGCTGCCCGCGGTGGTCGGGCGGGGCGGCCGGGCGCATCCAGTGCGCGAGGTTGGCGACCATGAAGGGCAGCAGGATCAGCCAGAGCGCGCGGGCGCCGTTGCCGGAGGTGAGGTTGGACCAGCAGTACGCCTCGCGGACGGGGCGGGTCCGGAAGTCCTCGGGCCGCTGCTCGGCGTCCGCGTCGTCGGTGCGGCGGTAGCAGGCGGCGGTGTCGTCACCGGTGATCCGCTGGACGCGCGGGTCGCCGAGCATCTCCTGCGGCGTCGTGCCGCCCACCCCGTGGACGAGGAGTTCCAGGGCGAGCTGCGGTTGCGGTGCGGTGGTGGGTGACGGTGCGGTCTGCGGGCCCGGCTGCGCTGTGCGGGCGGGTGGTGGTGTGGTGGCCGCGGTCTCCACTGGCTCTCCCCCGATGTCAGTGCGGTGCGGTGCGTGGTGTGGTTCCGGGCGGGTGCGGTCGGTCGTGCGGTGCGCCCTCCTTGGAATTGTTCCCCCCTTCTGGGAGCCCGCGCACCCGGGTTGCGGTTCCCGGCGCGGCGGTTGTGCCCGGTGGACGCGGCGTCCCCGGACCGGGGCCGCCGTCGGACCCTCGTGCGAGGATGAGGGCACCAGAGATCGCAGGCGGCGCAGAGCCGGCGCAGGGACCCGGGGCGGTGAGCCGGGGCGGAAGGGACGGGCCGCGGTGGGCGACAACCAGAATCTCCTCGCGGAGCAGCGGCGGGCGCTGATCCTCGAAGAGGTGCGGCGGCGGGGCGGCGTGCGGGTCAACGAACTCACCCGCCGGCTGAACGTCTCGGACATGACGGTCCGTCGCGATCTGGACGCACTGGCCCGCCAGGGCATGATCGAGAAGGTGCACGGCGGTGCGCTCCCGGTGAGCGAGCCCAGCACGCACGAGCCGGGCTTCGAGGTCAAGTCGGGGCTGGAGCCGAGCGCCAAGGCCGAGATCGCCAAGGCCGCGGCCGAACTGGCCGTGCCGGGCAGCGCGATCGCCCTGGCCGGCGGCACGACGGCGTACGCGCTGGCGCAGCGGCTGCTGGAGGTGCCGGAGCTGACGGTGGTGACGAATTCGGTGCGGGTGGCCGACGTGTTCTACAACGCCCAGCGGGCCGCGGCCAGCGGCGGCGACGGGCGCCCGCCGGCCGAGGCGGCGACGGTGGTGCTGACGGGCGGGATGCGCACGCCCTCGGACACCCTGGTCGGCCCGGTGGCGGACGCCGCGATCCGCTCCCTCCACTTCGACCTGCTCTTCCTCGGGGTGCACGGCATATCGGTGGAGGCGGGGCTGTCCACCCCCAATCTCGCGGAGGCGGAGACCAACCGGCACTTCGTGCGCTCCGCACGCCGGGTGGTGGTGGTCGCCGACCACACCAAGTGGGGCACGGTCGGCCTGAGTTCGTTCGCCGCACTGGACGACGTGGACGTGCTGGTGACGGATGCCGGGCTGTCCGCCGCGGCGCGGGCGGAGTTCGCCGACCGGCCGACGGAGCTGGTGGTGGCGGGCGAGCCGGTGGCCGAAGCGGACGACTGATTTCGCGTCAGCTAGGGTGTCCGGCGCAGGTCAGCCCCGTCCCCTAGGAGGTGCTCGTCCCATGTCCCGACGGCTCCGCCCCGTCGAGCTCGACTTCGTCGAATCGGCCCCGCTGCGGCTGGTGTTCACCGCCGAGACCGCCGCGCCGCCCCAGACCGTCTACGCCGCGCTGGCGGGCGACGTACCGGGCTGGGCCGACTGGTTCACCGGTGTGGCACGGGCGGCGCCGACCCGCGACGGCCAGGGCCGCGACGTGCTGCTGACCGGCGGCACGCACTTCGACGAGACGGTGCTGGTGAGCGACCCGGGCGCGCGCTACGCCTACCGGGTCGACAGCACCAACGCCCCCGTGCTGCGCGCCCTGGTGGAGGACTGGCGGCTGACGCCGGCCGGCACCGGGACCCGGCTGCGGTGGACGTTCGCGGCGGACGGTCCGGCGGCGTTCCGCTGGCTGATGCCGATGGCCCGGCCGGCCCTGGCCCGCTCCTTCCGCGATTCGGTGCGGGCGCTGGACCGGCGGCTCGCCGGCAGCTGACGCGCGGGCCGGGTCCGGTTCAGGCGTCCCAGGAACCGGTGGCCAGGAAGTGCTCGACGGTCCGGGTGTAGGGGGCGATGTCGAGCCCCTGCTCGGCCAGCCAGTCGTCGGAGTAGTACTTGTCGAGGTAGCGGTCGCCCGGGTCGCACAGCAACGTCACCACGGACCCGGTCCGGCCCTCGGCGACCATCTCCGCGACGATCTTCAGGGCGCTCCACAGCCCGGTGCCGGTCGAGCCGCCCGCCTTGCGGCCGATCGCCCGCTCCAGTGCGCGGACCGTGGCGACGCTCGCCGCGTCCGGGACCTTCATCATCCGGTCGATCGCACCGGGCACGAAGCTCGGTTCCATGCGCGGCCGGCCGATGCCCTCGATACGGGAGGCGGTCGCGCAGTCGGTCGCCGCGTCGCCGGTGAGCCAGCCGTCGAAGAAGCAGGAGTTCTCCGGGTCGGGGACGCAGATCCGGGTGTCGTACTGCATGTAGTGCACGTAGCGGGCGATGGTCGCGGAGGTGCCGCCGGTGCCGGCGGTGGCGACGATCCAGGTGGGCTCGGGGTAGCGCTCCAGCCGCAGCTGCTCGTAGATCGACTCGGCGATGTTGTTGTTGCCGCGCCAGTCCGTGGCCCGCTCGGCGTAGGTGAACTGGTCCATGTAGTGCCCGCCGGACTCGGCGGCGAGCCGGGCGGACACCTCGTAGACCGTCCGCGGGTCCTGGACCAGGTGGCAGGTGCCGCCGTGGAACTCGATCAGTCGGGTCTTCTCCCGGCTGGTGGTGGCCGGCATCACCGCGATGAACGGGACGCCGATCAGCGAGGCGAAGTACGCCTCGGAGACGGCCGTGGAACCACTGGAGGACTCGATCACCGGCTTCCCGGGGCGGATCCAGCCGTTGCACAGCCCGTAGAGGAACAGGGAGCGGGCCAGCCGGTGCTTGAGGCTGCCGGTGGGGTGCGTCGACTCGTCCTTGAGGTACAGGTCGATGCCCCACTCCTCGGGCAACGGGAAGCGCAGCAGGTGGGTGTCGGCGGTGCGGTTGGCGTCCGCCTGGACCTTGCGGACGGCCTCTTTGAGCCAGTCCCGGTAGTCCGGATCCGAGCGGTCCACGTCGACGGTCGGCAGGACCGACGGGTGCGGCGTGCGAGCCGCGTCCTGGGATCCAGGGTGTCCGGGCCGGCTCTGCGGCTGTTGTGCGGTGCTCACCGGCGCGCTCCTCCAGGGTGTACGGGCCCGCCCGCAAGGCCGGGCAGGTTTCGACTATAACCACCCGGCGCACGCTTCTCACCTGCATAAACAACCCTTTGAGGGCCCCCAAGGAGGGCCTGGGGGAAGGGTGTTGTGCGCCTCTGCGCCCCATACGGCACTGGTGAACGGCGCGCAGTGGCGGCAAACTTCCCTAGGGGGGCGGTGGACGGCACCCGCCCACGACATCGGGAAGTGGTGACGATGGCGGAGTCGGAGTACAACGCGACCGGCGTGCGGATCGAGCGGGCGTTGCGGTCACTGACCAGAGCGGGGCAGGTCCGCATCAGCGGCGGCCGGCTGTCGCTGCTGACCAGCTACGGCACGGAGATCGACAGCGCCCCGCTCGGCGCGGTGGAGGCCCACAAACCGTTCTTCGCGGCCCGGGACCGCGCGCTCGCCGTCCTCAACGGCAACCGCTACTCGCTGACCCTGGGCGCCCGCGACCGCTTCCTCAACGCGGTGGAGGCCGCGCGTCGGCCACGCGCGTGAACGCCGGGTGCGGCCGGGGTGGTGCGGTTGCGGGGGTGCACCGGCTGCACGACTCTGGACACGTATCACTGAGGGTTCACCAGCGATGACGCTGTTGGGAAGCGGGCATCGCCGGTTCCGATCTTCGCCCCTCCCCGGTACGAGGGGTGCCCGGCCTCATCAGGGAGTCGCGGTCGTGATCAGGCAGCCCAGCAGACACTGCACGGTGGAAGTCCAGGCCGTCCCGGCCCGGATCGGGCACGTGCGCAGGATCGTCTCCGCGCAGCTGCGGTACTGGCACCTCGACGCCCTGGTCGATCCGGCCGCCCTCGGGGTGACCGAACTCCTCGCCAACGTCCACCGGCACGCCCGGCCCAGCAAGCAGTGCACCGTCGAACTGTGCGTGCTGCTGGACCAGTTGACGGTCTCGGTGCACGATCTCGATCCCCGGATGCCGCGCCTGCGGGCCGCCGCCAGCTGGGAGACCTGCGGTCGCGGGCTGGCCCTGATCGCGGCGCTCAGCGAGGACTGGGGAGTGCGCCCGCACGCCCAGGGCAAGGTCGTCTGGTTCACCCTCCCCGCGCTGACGAGCGCGCCGGAGGAGGCTCGGGCGCTGCACCCGCACTGGGCCCCCGCCCCGGCGGAGCAGGCGGGTGCCGACCCCCGGCCCCGGAGTCGGAGCGCGCGGGTCGGCTGACCGCGGGCGCCGCGCGTCAGGCCGGGCCGGCCTTGCGGCCGCCGCCGAAGTGCTCCTCCAGTACGGACAGCCGGCGCCAGTACTCCTCCTCGTCGATCTCGCCGGCGGCGAACCGGCGGCCGAGGACGGCGATCGGGGTCGGGGCGTCACCGCCGGCCGCGGGCCGGGCACCGGGCCACGGGCCGCGGAAGGCCCGACCGGGGCCACCGTGCCGCCACACGGTGCGGCGCAGCAGGGTCACCACGCCGGCGACCACCGCGGCCCAGACGAGCGGGACGAACAGGATCCAGGGGCCCGGGCCGCCGCCGGACCAGTGTGCTGCCAGTGCGTTCATGGGGGTCCACTCCTTGACGGGACGTGCCGGGTGCCGGCCGCCCGTGGACCGGGTGGCGGCGCGCCGACTGCCTGCCTTCGAGACTCCTCGGCGCGGGCCCGCGCGTCGTCGTACGCCCGGCGGCACTCCCCGTACGCCGGCGGAGGTACGCCCACGGGAGCAGGAGGTACGCGAACCCCGTCGCCCCAGCTCGGCTCTTGATCTTTGTAACTACTGGTATGTACAGTCGCGGTATGGGCAGCAACCAGGACGACGGCACGGCGGTCGGCACCGCCCCGTCCAGCACGCAGGAACGACTCGTGACCAGCACCCGGGAACTCCTGTGGGAGCGTGGCTACGTCGGCACCAGCCCCAAGGCGATCCTCCAGCGCGCAGGGGTGGGCCAGGGCAGCATGTACCACCACTTCGCCGGCAAGTCCGACCTCGCGCTGGCGGCGATCCGGCGCACCGCCGAGGACATGCGCACGGCGACCGACGAGATCCTCACCGCCCCGGGCACGGCGTACGACCGGGTGGCGGCCTACCTCCTGCGGGAGCGGGAGGTACTGCGCGGCTGCCCGATCGGTCGGATGACGCAGGACCGCGACGTGGTGCAGGACCCCGCGCTGCGAGCCCCGTTGGACGCGATGTTCGACTGGCTCCGGCGTCGGATCACCGAGGTCCTGGCCGAGGGCCAACGCCGCGGTGAACTGGCCGCCGGCCTCGACCCGGCTGCCATCGCGGCGAGCGTCGCCGCCGTCGTCCAGGGCGGCTACGTGCTGGCCCGGGCCGCCGAGGACCCCGCGCCGTTCGACGCCGCGGTGCACGGCCTGCTGGCCCTCTTGGCCACGCACGCCACACCACCCCCGCCCGTCACCCCCTGACGCATCCGCACCGTCCCCCTCCCCTACGGAGCCCCATGCACGCCATGCAATACCGCGTCACGCTGCCCGCCGACTACGACATGGCGGTCATCCGCCGCCGCGTGCGGACCAAGGGCCACCTGCTGGACGACTTCGCGGGCCTCGGCCTGAAGGCATACGGCATCCGGGAGCGCGGCACCGACGGCTCCCCGGTCAACCAGTACGCCCCGTTCTACCTCTGGGCCGACCAGGAGGGCATGAACCGCTTCCTGACCGGCGACGGGTTCCGCGGCGTGGTCCGCGACTTCGGGCGGCCGACGGTCCGCACCTGGCAGGGCCTGTACCACCGCCCGGGGCCCGCGGCCGACCGCGTCCCCGACTCCTTCACCCAGCGGACCGTGCCGCTCCCGGAAGGCGTCGACGTGGCGAGCGCCGTGGAGGACGCGCTCGCCGAGCACGCGGAGTTGGCGACCGCGGACGGCGTGCACACCACCGCCCTGGGCCTGGACCCCCGCGGCTGGGAGCTGGTGCACTTCACCCTCTGGGCCGACCCCGTCCCCGAGTCCGCGGGCGGGGCGCGCTTCCGCGTGCTGCACCTGTCCGCGCCGGGCACCGACCGGCTCGGCGTCGGGCGGACGTGGTGACCACGACGCCCGCCACCGCCCCCGGCCACCGCACCGTCCGCCGGCGCGCCCACTGGGCCCACCTCGCCGGCCACGGCGGCTACGTCTTCCCCGGCGGCGCCGCCCTCCACCTGCTCCGCGAGGACCGCACCGGCCACTGGTCCGACATCAACACCACCTCCACCACCACCCCCTACACCCGCCGCTACGTCACCCTCTGGCACGACCACGGCACCGACCCCACCGACGCCGCCCACGCCTACCTCCTGATGCCGGGCGCCACCCGCCGCGCCCTCGCCGCCCGCGCCGCCGACCGGCACTGGCTGAGGGTCCTCGCCAACGACGCCGACCGCCAGGCGATCGCCGTGGACCCGCTCGGCGTAACCGCCGCCAACTTCTGGCGGGCCGGCACCGCGGGCCCGCTCACCGCCGACGGCCCGGCCAGCGTCCTGGTCCGCGAACGGCGCACCCCCGGCCGGCACGACCGGACCGCGACCGTGTGCGCCGCGGCCCCCACCCGCACCGGCGACCCCCTGGAACTCATCTGGTCCCGGCCGGTCCGCGCGGTCCTGCGCCACGACCCGGACGTCACCGTCCTGGCCGCCGACGACGCCCTCCACCTGCGACTGGACCCCGGCACCGGCTGCGCCACCCTGACCTGCACCGTGCTGCTGCGCTGACCGGCCCGGCCCGCCGCAAACCATCGAACGACACACCATCACCCGGGTGGCGTTTGTCGGCACCGCACAGACGCTGGACACCGCGTCCACCCCGCCACGGCCCAGTAGTCGCGCCGCGTGCAGCGCGGTTCTGTACTGCCTGCCCACGAAATCGCGCTCGACGTTGTACGAAACCGACATCGGTGTGCGGGCCCTCGCCCACGTACCGTCGATACATGACCACTGTCGAAGATGTGCCCGCCGGCGCCAACGATGCCCGCGGGCGCGTCGCCGAACTGCACGCGATCCGTGAGCAGGTGCGGCGAGGCCCCAGCGAGCGAGCCACCGAAGCGCAGCGTGCCAAGGGCAAGCTCACCGCCCGCGAGCGGATCGACCTGCTGCTGGACGAGGGTTCCTTCAACGAGGTCGAGCCGCTGCGCCGGCACCGTGCCACCGGTTTCGGCCTGGAGGCCAAGAAGCCGTACACGGACGGTGTGATCACGGGTTGGGGCACGGTCCACGGCCGGACCGTCTTCGTCTACGCGCACGACTTCCGGATCTTCGGCGGCGCGCTGGGCGAGGCGCACGCCACCAAGATCCACAAGATCATGGACATGGCCATCCAGGCCGGTGCCCCGTTGGTCTCGTTGAACGACGGTGCCGGGGCCCGCATCCAGGAGGGCGTGTCCGCGCTCGCCGGTTACGGCGGCATCTTCCAGCGCAACACCAAGGCGTCGGGTGTCATCCCGCAGATAAGCGTCATGCTCGGCCCGTGCGCCGGTGGCGCGGCCTACTCGCCGGCGCTGACGGACTTCGTGTTCATGGTCCGGGACACCTCGCAGATGTTCATCACCGGCCCGGACGTGGTCCGCGCGGTCACCGGTGAGGAGATCACCCAGAACGGTCTGGGCGGTGCCGACGTGCACGCCGAGACCTCCGGGGTGGCGCACTTCGCCTACGACGACGAGGTCACCTGCCTCGAAGAGGTCCGCTACCTGCTGTCGCTGCTGCCCGCCAACAACCGGGAGAACCCGCCGGCGGTGGCAAGCGAGGACCCCGCCGACCGCAGCTGCGAGACCCTGCTCGACCTCGTCCCGGCGGACGGCAACCGGCCGTACGACATGCGCAAGGTCATCGAGGAGATCGTCGACGACGGCGAGTACCTGGAGGTCCACGAGCGCTGGGCCACCAACATCATCTGTGCGCTGACCCGCTTCGACGGCCGGGTGGTCGGCATCATCGCCAACCAGCCGCAGTCGCTGGCCGGCGTCCTGGACATCGAGGCGTCCGAGAAAGCCGCCCGCTTCGTCCAGATGTGCGACGCGTTCAACATCCCGATCGTCACGCTCCTGGACGTCCCCGGCTTCCTGCCCGGCGTCGACCAGGAACACGGCGGCATCATCCGGCATGGCGCCAAGCTGCTCTACGCGTACTGCAACGCCACCGTCCCGCGGATCTCCATCGTCCTGCGCAAGGCGTACGGCGGCGCGTACATCGTCATGGACTCCCAGTCCATCGGCGCGGACCTGACCTACGCCTGGCCCACCAACGAGATCGCGGTGATGGGCGCCGAGGGCGCGGCCAACGTCATCTTCCGCAAGCAGATCGCCGAGGCGGACGACTCCGAGGCCATGCGCACCCGCATGGTCAAGGAGTACAAGTCCGAGCTCATGCACCCCTACTACGCGGCCGAGCGCGGCCTGGTCGACGACGTCATCGACCCGTCGGACACCCGCCACACGCTGATTCGCGCCCTGGAGATGCTGCGCACCAAGCACGCGGACCTGCCGGCCCGCAAGCACGGCAACCCGCCGCAGTAGTCCCCGCCCCGACCGTCCTTCCCCTCTCACCTCCACGGAGAATCGAGACCGCAGTGAACCCTGCCAGTGCCGTCACCGCCGCTCCCATCCGCGTCGAGAAGGGCCAGGCCAGCGAGGAGGAGCTCGCCGCTCTGACCGCCGTCCTGCTGGCCCGCGCCGCGCACCGGCCGACGACCGGCTCGACCGGCTCGACCGGCCCGCGCCCCACGGCCGCCCGCTGGCGCCGCCTGGAGCGGCAGCTGGGCTTCCACGGCGCCACCAGCTGGCAGCGGTGACGCAGCGCCGGCACTAGCGCACCAGGCGACGGCCCCCACACTTCCGGTGTGGGGGCCGTCGCGCGCGTGAGGGGCCGCCGCCGGGGCGTTGGCCGGTCCGGCGGGCCGCCCTCGACCCGCCGGACCGGCGGAACCCTCAACTCCGCGCCACCGCAACGGGGGAGGCCCCCTCGGGCGCCTCCGACCCCCGCACCTCCGTCGGCTTCAGGTACAGCGTCAGCACCGCCGCCACGACGTACAGCCCGGCGAAGATGAGGACGACGCCGGCGGGGCCCAGCGGGTCCAGGAACACGCTGACGATGGCGGGCCCGACGAACGCCGCCCCGCCGGCACCGAGGTTGAGCAGGGCCATCGCGCCGCCCTTGTTCTCGGGGGCGAGCGCCGGCACCAGCGCGGAGATGGGGACGAAGCCGGCGAGGGTGACCCCGTAGAGCATGCCGACGCCCAGGGCGACCCCGTAGTGCGGGCCGACCGCCAGCGGGACGAAGTACAGGGCGAGGGTGGTCACCGCGCAGCCCAGGCCGCCGAAGGTGGCGATCGTGCGACGCCAGCCGATCTTGTCGCCGATGACGCCGAAGAGCAGGTTGCAGAAGACGTTGGTGCCGTAGATGACGGCGAGCAGCGTCAGCCAGCGGCCCTCGCCGAAACCCAGTTCCTTGCCGAAGAACGTGGGCAGGAACACCAGGAAGCCGAACTCCGGTGCGGTGTTGATGATGCGGACGACGCAACCGACGGCGACCTTGGGGTGGGTCCAGGCGATGGAGAGGCTGGAGAGCAGGGATTGGACGGGGTTGACGCCGGGCGGGGCGAGCCTCGCGAAGCCGGTGCGCTCGCGGACGCCGAGCAGGCAGCAGACGCCGCCCAGCGCGATGATGCCGAGCGCGATCCAGAGGGTGCCCATGGGGCCGAACCAGGGGTTGGTGGCGCCGGCGACGAGCGAACCGAGCGTCGGCAGCCCGCCGGTGAAGGCGACGTAGAACCAGCCCACCGCGGTGCCCATCCGGGCCGCGGGCGCGGTGGCGGTGATCCAGACCAGGAAGCCGAACGCGAAGAGCGGGTAGCCGAAGCCGCGCAGGCCGTAGAAGAGCAGCATCAGCGGGTAGTTCTGGGGGCCGAGCGCGAGGGTGAGGTAGAGGACGTCGAAGACGATCCAGACGGCCAGGCCCAGTTGCATCACCCGGCGCGGGCCCCACAGGTCGGAGAGGGCGCCGGAGAGCCAGGAGGCCAGCATCACCGTGACGCCGTAGGCGGTGATCACGTACGAGGCGCGGACCTCGGTGCCGGCGCCGTGGTCGGCCATGAACGGAGCGATGAAGCCGGACTCCACCCCGTCGCCGACCATGAACAGCAACACGCCGAGATAGCCGAAGACCAGTGCCTTGGGGATGCCGATCCGGTCGAGGAGAGTGGGGGGTGCCATGGCGCGCCTCCGGCGGTTGCGGGTGGGGCGGGTGTGATGGGAGCAGCATGAATCCTGTGAACTTCACATGCAAGGTGTGATGCAAGGGTTTCTTGGCGGCACTTCTCACATAGTTACGGGCTTATATGGCTGCCAGGGGTGACGTATCTGTGATCTGGGTGTTAAATCCAACAGGGACAGAAACAAAGGAGTGTGCCTGATGACCACCGAACACGCCGGCCTCGGACACCACCCCGAGACCTTCCGCGAGGACTGGCTGGAAGGACTCGCCGACGCCTACGCGCGCACGGTGCGCCGAGTCCCGGACGCCTACGGCGTGGTCGGCCGGCACGCGCCCCGCCCCGGCAAGGTCGCACTCGTCATCGGCGGCGGCTCCGGCCACTACCCCGCCTTCGCCGGCCTCGTCGGCCCCGGTCTGGCCGACGCCGCCGCGATCGGCGACGTCTTCGCCAGCCCCAGCGCCGAGCAGGTCTACCGCACCGCCCGGGCCGCGGACGGCGGCGCCGGCGTCCTGCTCAGTTGCGGCAACTACGCCGGCGACGTCATGCACTTCGGCCTGGCCGCCCGCCGGCTCGCCGCCGAGGGCACCGCGACCCGCACCGTACTGGTCACCGACGACGTGGCCAGCGGGCCCCCGCCGGTCGAGGGCCAGCCGATCGACCCGTCCCGCGACCGACGCGGCGTGGCCGGCGACTTCTTCGTCTTCAAGGTCGCCGGCGCGGCCGCCGAACGCGGCGACGACCTGGACGCGGTCACCCGCATCGCCGCCCGCGCCAACGCCCTGACCCGCACCTTCGGCGCCGCCTTCGCCGGCTGCACGCTCCCGGGCGCGGCCGAGCCGCTGTTCACCGTCAACGCCGGCACCACCGAACTCGGCATGGGCATCCACGGCGAACCGGGCCTGCGCACCACCCGCCACCTGACCGCCGCCGAACTCGCCGACGAACTCGTCGGCAACCTGCTCCCGGAACTGCCCGAGCCCCCCGCCGGCGGCCGCGGCCGGGTCGCGGTCCTCCTCAACGGCCTCGGCCGCACCAAGTACGAGGAACTCTTCGTGGTCTACCGGCAGGTCAACCGCCGGCTGCGGGCGGCCGGGCTGCACCCGTTCCGCCCCGAGGTCGGCGAGTTCGTCACCTCCTTCGACATGGCGGGCGTCTCGCTGTCGCTGATGCTCCTCGACGACGAACTCGCCGAGCTCTACGACGCCCCGTGCGACACCCCGGCCTTCCGCCGCCTGCCGCAGACGCCCGGGGAGGGCGACGACGAGCGGGGGGCGGGAGCGGGCGAGCCGCAGCCGGCTGCCGCCACGACCGGACACCCCGGCTCCCTTCGGGACGGCGTCGCCCCCGGCGGCGGGCTGCCCGTGACGCTGGCGCTGCACGCCGCGCTGGAACTGGTCGCCGCCAACGAGGACGAGTTGGGGCGGCTGGACGCGGTCGCCGGGGACGGGGACCACGGCATCGGCATCGTCCGCGGGCTGCGCGCCGCCGCCGCGGCGGCCCGCAACGCCGAGCCGGGACCGGCCGGTGACCCGCGGTCTGCCGGCGCCGCCCTGCTCGCCGCGGGACTGGCCCTGGCCGACGCCTCCGGCGGCGCGTCCGGGGCGCTGTACGGCGTGCTGCTCGCCGAGACCGGCGCCGCCCTCACCCGGGCCTCCGGGGACGCCGCCGGCGCGGAGCTGCTCGCGGACGCGGTGGACGCCGCCCAACGGGCCGTCGGCGAACTCGGCGGCGCCCAGGTGGGGGAGAAGACCATGCTGGACGCCCTCGACCCGTTCCGGCGGGAACTGCGCGCCCGTGCCGCGGAGGGACTGGCCAAGGCGTGGCAGGCCGCCGCGGAGGCGGCCACCCGGGGCGCCGCGGACTCCGCCCACCTCACCCCCGCCCGCGGTCGCGCGGCCCGCATGGGAACCCTCGGCCACGGCCACCCGGACGCCGGCGCGGTCTCCCTCGCCCTGTTCCTCACGGCCGTCGGCACCACCCTGCGCTGACCCACCGGCCCCCGGACATGCCGAAGGCCCCCGCACCTGGCAGGTGTGCGGGGGCCTTTCGCAGGGTCGGGCGGGAGCGCCGAACGCCCGGCGCTAGCGCAGCCGGGCCATCAGCGCGTGCTCGACGAGCGTGATGAGCGCGCTCTTGGCCTCGTTGCGGTGCCGGGCGTCGGTGATGATGATCGGCGCGTCGGGGCCGATCTGCAGCGCCTCCCGGACCTCGTCCGGGGTGTAGGGCTGGTGGCCGTCGAAGCCGTTGAGGGCGATGACGAACGGCAGGCCGCTGTTCTCGAAGTAGTCGACGGCGGGGAAGCAGTCGGCGAGGCGGCGGGTGTCGACCAGGACGACGGCGCCGATGGCGCCGCGGACCAGGTCGTCCCACATGAACCAGAAGCGGTCCTGGCCCGGCGTACCGAAGAGGTACAGGATCAGGTCCTGGTCCAGGGTGATCCGGCCGAAGTCCATCGCCACGGTCGTGGTCGTCTTGTCCGGTGCGTGCGTGAGGTCGTCGATGCCCGCCGACGCGGAGGTCATCACGGCTTCGGTGCGCAGCGGGTTGATCTCTGAGACGGCCCCGACGAACGTGGTCTTGCCCACGCCGAAGCCGCCCGCCACCACGATCTTCGCCGAGGTGGTGGAGCGGGCTGCACCGCTAGAGCTTGCGAAGTCCACTGAGCACCCTTTCGAGCAGTGTCACATCTGGCTGTCCGCCGGCGGTCTCGTCCCCGCCGGGCTGATGGATGGCGACGAGTCCGGCCTCCGCCAGGTCGGCGACGAGGATCCGGGCGACGCCGAGGGGGATGGAGAGGAGGGCCGAGATCTCGGCCACTGATTTGATCTCGCGGCAGAGGTGGCAGATGCGCTGGTGCTCCGGCAGCTGGCCCTGCAGCTTCGCGGGATCGGCGGTCGTGCTGACCAGCGCCTCGATGGCGAGCTGGTAGCGCGGCCGGGTCCGGCCTCCGGTCATCGCGTACGGGCGCACGAGGGGGTTGTTCATCCCGCCGGTGGGGGCGGGCTCGGGCGCCGGCCGCGGCGGCTGCACCGGCTGGATGCGCGGCGGCTGCGGCTGGTCGTACGGCGAGGGCTCGGTCGGCCGGGGCCCGTAAGGCTGGGAACGGTACGGGCCCTGCTGCTGAGCGGGGTGCTGCGGCGGCTGCGGCGGTTGGGGCCGCTGCGGCCTGCGGCTGGGCGCAGACGGGAAGTTGAAGCGGTTGTGATGGGTCTCGCCCTGGGGCCCGGACTGCTGTCCGGATCCATACGGGTAGCCGCTCGGGGGCGTTGCCACGTCTCCTCCTCCAACTTGCCTATCTGACGCCGGTCGCGCCACCGAACCCTATGGTGCGGTGGCGGGAAACGCACTGCCTGTCTGCTAGTTGAGAAGGCTCCCCTGCAGTTCTGCGCGCAGGTCGGGCGTCAGTACGCTGCCCGCGCGGTCGACCAGGAGGGCCATCTCGTAGCCGACGAGGCCGATGTCGCACTCGGGGTGCGCCAGTACGGCCAGCGAGGATCCGTCGGAGACGGACATGATGAAGAGGAAGCCGCGCTCCATCTCCACCACGGTCTGGTTGACCGTCCCGCCCTCGAAGATGCGGGACGCGCCGGAGGTCAGCGACGTCAGGCCGGAGGCCACCGCCGCCAGCTGATCGGCTCTGTCACGGGGGAAGCCCTCGGACATCGCGAGGAGGAGACCGTCCGCGGAGACCACAACCGTGTGGGACACCCCGGGGGTGTTCTCCACGAAGTTGGTGATCAACCAGTTCAGATTCTGCGCCGCCTGGCTCATCGGGCTCACACTAACGCTCCTGATCGTAGGTGCTGCCGGGGCCGAAGCCCTGTTGGTCATTCTGGGGGACCCCCGAGGAGGGGTCCGTGCCGGTACCGGCGCTGCGCCCCTGCTGGACACCGCGGCGCAGATTGCTCAGCCTGCCGCGGACATCCTCCGGAGCGCGGGAGACCTGGGGGCCGCCCTGCGTACTCTGCTCCGCGGTGCCTTCGACCAAGTTGGCCTTGGGCACCCGCCGGGGGAGGCCGGAAGCGGTGACCCCGCCCGCCGTCGGCTGGCGCAGTCGCCCCGCCCGCTGCCAGCGCTCGTCGTTCTCGCTGCGCCAGGTGGAGCCCTCGTCCTGGCCGGCCTCCGGTGCGGATTCCTGCTGACCGTGAGGCGAGTCGGCTCCGCGGCGCGGAAGACCGGCGTCGGTCAACGAGTGGATCACGCTCGCGGTGGGGCCGGGACGGTCGAATGTTACGCGCTCAGACGCATCAGCGGGAGCGGCAGTTGCATTCCGGTCAGATTCCGCTTCGGTTCCGAAGTGGCCGTCGAACGCCGGGGGTTCGCCCCAGCCGCCGAGCTGGCCGGTGTCTTCCGGGGCGTAGGGGTACTGACCGGTGTCTTCGGGGGCGTAGGCGTACTGGCCGGTGGTCTCCGCGGTGCTCGGATCGCCGAACGCCTCGGCGCCGTAGGAGCGGTCGTCGTAGAGCGGCTGACCGGGCTCCGCATACGCGGCGGGAGGCTGCTGCTGGTACGGCGCGAAGGGGTCCTGCGGGGCGTCGACGGGGAGTTCGTCGCGGAACAGCGGACGGTGGTCCACCGGCTCCGAGGCGGGCTGCCCGGTCGTCTGGGCCTCCAGCGCCGCCCGGCGCTCCTCGCGCAGCAGCGAGCGGCCCATCGGGTCCCTCTCGGACGGGGTCCCGGGGTGCCCGTGGAGCCCGTCGTCGAAGCCCAGTTCGGCGGCGGTGCGGTGGTCGCCCTCGTAGGCGTTCTCCTGGTGCTCGGGGACGATCCGGGAGACGGTGAAGGTGTCGTCGACCTGCTCGTCGCCGCCACCGCCGTGCGTGATCGCCTCCGGCAGCATGACCAGCGACGTGGTGCCGGCCTGCTCGCCCGAGGGGCGCAGCTGGACCCGGATCCCGTGCCGGTCGGCCAGCCGGCCGACCACGAACAGGCCCATGCGCTGGGAGATCGCGGCGTCCACGCTCGGCGGGTTGGCCAGCTTGTGGTTGATGTCCGCGAAGTCCTCGGGGGTCAGCCCGATGCCCTTGTCGTGGATCTCGATCATGATCCGGCCGTCCGGCAGCCGGGTCGCGGCCACCTTCACCTTGGTCTGCGGCGAGGAGAAGGTGGTGGCGTTCTCCAACAGCTCCGACAGCAGGTGGATGAGGTCGGTCACGGCGGTGCCGTGGATCTCGCTCTCCGGGACGCCGCTGAGCTCTATTCGCTCGTACGACTCGACCTCGGAGGTGGCCGCCCGCAACACGTCGATCAGCGGCACCGGCTGGTTCCAGCGGCGGCCGGGCTCCTCGCCCGCGAGGATCAGGAGGTTCTCGCCGTTGCGCCGCATGCGCGTGGCGAGGTGGTCGAGCCGGAAGAGGTTCTCCAGCTGGTCCGGGTCGGCCTCGTTGTTCTCCAGGTGGGTGATGAGCTCCAACTGGCGCTCGATCAGGCCCTGGTTGCGGCTGGAGAGGTTGGTGAAGATCGCGTTGACGTTGCCCCGCAGCAGCGCCTGCTCGGCGGCGAGCCGGACCGCCTCGCGGTGCACCTGGTCGAAGGCGCGGGCGACCTCGCCGATCTCGTCCGTGGTGGCGATCGGGATCGGCACCACCCGGGTGTCGACGCGGCCCGGGTCGGTGCGGGAGAGCTGGTCGACCAGCATCGGCAGCCGCTGTTCGGCGACGCCGAACGCCGCGTTGCGCAGCTCCCGCATGTTGCGGCTCATCCGGCGGGCCATCAGCCCGGCCACCACGAACGCGACGGCGAGCGCGGCCAGCACGATGCCGGAGTCGATGAAGGTGGACTGCTTGGCGTCCGAGGAGATCTGCGCGGCCTCGTTGACCGCCTTGTCCGCGAGGTCGTTCTCGATGGACCGGTACATGTCGAACTTGCCGGTGGCGGCCTGGAAGTACGCGTCCGGCGTGACGCCCTTGAGGGCCAGTTCGTCCGGTGCCGCGCCGGAGGCGATCAGGGTGGACATCTGGTCCATCGACGGCGGGGCGTGGAAGGTCTGGCCGGCCGCCTCCGCCTGCGACTTCGCGCGGGCCACCTGCTGCTGTGCGGACTGCTGGAGCTTGGCGGCGTCCGACTTCAGCCGTGCCACGTCCTCGGGGGTGCCGCCGGAGGTGTACTCGCCGATGGCGATGCCCTCCAGGTAGCGGTACGACGCGAACGCGGTCAACTGGAGCTTGTGCTCCTTGCCGCCCTGCGGGGACGCCGGGTCGACCAGGAGGTGGGTGCCGATCGCGCGCTCCAGCGACTCGGCGGCCTTCGCCAATGCGACGGCGTAGACGGTGCGCCCGTAGGAGGTGATGTTGCCGGTGCCCAGGCCGAGTTCGTTGGCGAACTCCATCAGCGGGTGCTGGATCTCGACGTAGCCCTCTTCGGTCTGCACGCCGGGGAGCTTCGCGGTGAAGGCGACCTGCCGCAGCTGCGCCAGCTTGGGCTCGGTCTTCTCGAACAGCGCGAGCCGGCGCTTCAGGCCCGGCTTGTCCGGCATGTTCTTGGCGGCGGCCTGGAAGGCCCGACCGGCGGCGTCGGTGGCGTCCCGCGCCTCCTGGACCGCCGGGTCGTCCTTGTGGCCCTTCAGCAGCGGGGCGGCGGTGCGGTCCCGCTCGTCGATCAGGGCGTTGCTGTAGGAAAGCGCGGCGCGAACGAGCTTGGCGGTGTTCTCCGCGTCCTGGGCGTCCTGCCAGGTGGCGAACGAGTTGTTGACCCGCAGGCCGCCGAAGAGCAGGCCGACGAGGACGGGGATCAGCAGGATGGCGTTGAGCCGGGTGGCCACCCGCCAGTTGCGGGGCGCGTACTTGCCGCCGCTGACCGGGGGCTTCGCGGCCGGGTTCTCGGGCGCGTCGGAAGCCGGAGCGCCACCCTCGCGGGGTGGCGGCGTGAAGTTGCCCCGCCGCGGTTCCTGCGGCTCGGGGCTCGTCGTGCTTCGCCTCACTCGACCAACAACCTCTCGGCGACGGCACGGTCGTGCAGTGCCGTTTCTTCTGGGCGTTACTACTCCGGAGTTCAGCGAATTTCAGCACGTCAGGGCTGTGCGTTCCAAACACCGGGCAGAGGCGGAGGGGCCCTCCAAGAGCGCCAGATAAAAGGGGCGTTAAGGGCGAGGCGCGCCAAATGGCGGGAGAAATGTGAGCGCAGCGAAGCCGCACATGCGCGTGCGGTGTCGAAGTCGACCCGATTCACTGTCGAAACGTTATGAAGGCCCGAACAGGCGTGTCGAAGGACACAGATCACGTTCCCCGACAGCGGGAACCGGCCGTGGGCAGGCGTCAGGAACCCCCGTCGACGCCTGCCGCACGGCCCGCACCGGACGGCGTGCGGGCCGTCCGGCGGGCGTTACCGCAACCGGGCCATCAGCGCGTGCTCGACGAGCGTGATGAGCGCGCTCTTCGCCTCGCCGCGGTGCCGCGCGTCGGTGGTGATGATCGGCGTCGCCGGGCCGATCTGGAGGGCCTCGCGGACCTCGTCCGGGGTGTGGACCTGGTGGCCGTCGAAGCCGTTGAGGGCGATGACGAACGGCAGGCCGCTGTTCTCGAAGTAGTCGACGGCGGGGAAGCAGTCGGCGAGGCGGCGGGTGTCGACCAGGACGACGGCGCCGATGGCGCCGCGGACCAGGTCGTCCCACATGAACCAGAAGCGGTCCTGGCCCGGCGTACCGAAGAGGTACAGGATCAGGTCCTCGTCGAGGGTGATCCGGCCGAAGTCCATCGCCACGGTCGTGGTCGTCTTGTCCTGGACGTGGCTCAGGTCGTCGATCCCCGCCGACGCGGAGGTCATCACGGCCTCGGTGCGCAGCGGGTTGATCTCCGAGACGGCGCCGACGAACGTGGTCTTGCCCACGCCGAAGCCGCCCGCCACCACGATCTTCGCCGACGTGGTGGAACGGGCCTGGCCCTGGTCGGGCCCGGCGTCAGAGCTTGCGAAGTCCACTGAGCACCCTCTCCAGCAGGGTCACGTCCGGCGTGCCGCCGGCCTCGCCGCTGCCGCCCGGCTGGTGGATGGCCACCATCCCGGCTTCCGCCAGGTCCGCCACCAGGATCCGCGCCACGCCGAGCGGGATGTGCAGCAGCGCGGAGACCTCCGCGACCGACTTCACCTCGCGGCACAGGTGGCAGATCCGCTGGTGCTCGGGCAGCAGGCCGGGCAGTTGGGACGGGTCGGCCGTCGTGCTGACCAGCGCCTCGATGGCGAGCTGGTAGCGCGGCCGGGTCCGGCCTCCGGTCATGGCGTAGGGGCGCACCAGCGGTTGGTCACCTTCGCTCCCGTACGGCGCTGAGCTGTAGGCGCCGTACGGGCCGGAAGTGGCGGGTGGCGGGGTCATGGGTCCTCCGGACGGGACAACTGACTGTCGTCGGGTTGGGCCGGTGGGGGGTACGGCGTGGATGGATGAGGGGTCACCGGCTGCGGTGCGGCGCTGCGGACGCCGCGGGCACTCAGTTCAGCAGACTGCCCTGGAGCTCGGCGCGCAGGTCGGGCGTCAGGACGCTGCCCGCGCGGTCGACCAGGAGGGCCATCTCGTAGCCGACGAGGCCGATGTCGCACTCGGGGTGCGCCAGTACGGCCAGCGAGGATCCGTCGGAGACGGACATGATGAAGAGGAAGCCGCGCTCCATCTCCACCACGGTCTGGTTGACCGTCCCGCCCTCGAAGATGCGGGACGCGCCGGAGGTCAGCGACGTCAGGCCGGAGGCCACCGCCGCCAGCTGATCGGCACGGTCGCGGGGGAAGCCCTCGGACATCGCGAGGAGCAGTCCGTCCGCGGAGACCACCACCGTGTGGGACACCCCGGGGGTGTTCTCCACGAAGTTGGTGATCAACCAGTTCAGATTCTGCGCCGCCTGGCTCATCGGACTCAACTAACGCTCCTGCTGGTGAGTGGGATCGACAATGCCGTGGTTGCCGGTGGACGACGTCCCGGCTTGTCGGCCCTGCTGAATGCCCCGACGGAGATTGGTCAGCCGGCCGCGCACGTCGCTGGGTGCGCGGGAGACCTGCGGACCGCCCTGCGGGGCTTGCTGCTGCGCGGTGCCGGCGACCAGGTTGGCGCGCGGCACCCGACGGGGCAGACCGGACGTGGTGACGCCGCCCGAGGCCGGCTGGCGGATCTGCTCCGCCTGCCGCCACGCCTCGTCGTTCGGCGAGGTCCGCCACTGCGCGTCGGGGTCGGCCGGTGCGCCCTCGCGGGCACCGCCCGTCGGCACGCGGTCCGTCGGTGCGCCACCGGCCGGCGCGGCACCGTCCTGGCCGCCCTCGCGGCGCGGCAGCGGTGGCACACCGGCGGCCGCCGAGGCCGGGGTGTTGAACCAGTTGGACTCGATGGTGTCGAAGATCGGTGTCCGGGCGTCGTCGGCGCGGTCGTCCGGGGCGCCGAGCGGACCGCCGCCCAGCGGGTCGCCGAGCGGATCGGCAGCCAACGGGGCCCGGGCCGCCGGGGCCCGGTCGACGTCGGGCTGCCGGACCTGCCCGGTCTGCTCGCCCTCGGGACGCGGGAACTGACCGGTCGTCTCGAACGGGCCGGTGGTCTCCGGCTGGCGCGCGTCGAACTGCCCGGTGTCGAACTGCCCGGTGTCGCCGACGGGTTGGGGGAACTGCCCGGTGTCGGCGTTCGGCCGCGGGAACTGCCCGGTGGTCTCCGGCTGCCCGCGGGTCTCGAACTGCCCGGTGTTGAACTGCCCTGTCTCGAACTGCCCGGTGTCGGCGTCCGGTCGGCGGAACTGCCCGGTGTCCCCGGGGCCGCCGGCCGCCCGGGCCGGCTCGCGGCCGGCGGACGGGACGTCGTCCCGGGCGGCGCCGGGCCGCGGCGCGTTGAAGTCGGGCCGGGCGAACGCGGCGGTGTCGCCGGGGCCGGCGGCCGGCGCGGGCCGCTCGAAGCTGCCGGTGCTCTCCGGCTCCTCGTGGCCCCGCGGCCCGTCCTGCGCCTCGCGGGGCGCCAGCGGCCAGTCGTCGTCGGCTCCGCGGTCGCGGCGCACGCCCAGGGGCGCGCCGCCCGGCCGCTCGGTGCCCGCGGGCACCGCACCGGCCCCGCGACCCGGCAGTTCGGGCGCGGCCGGCGCCTGGGAGTTCCGCGCCGGCAGCTGCGGGCGCTCCTCGCGCGGGGGCAGCCCGGCGGGCGGCGCCACGGTCGGGGTGCGGCCGTCGTCGGCACCGCGCTGGGGGTCCGCGCCGCGGACCGGCAGCGCGGGGCGGGCACCGCCGGCGGCCGGCGCGGCGTCGTCGCGGGCCGGGGCGGTCGGTGCGGTGCGGCCGCCGGGAGCCGGCGAGCCGAAGGCGTTCGGGGCGCCACCCGGCGCACCGCCGGGCGCACCGACCGGTGTACCGCCCGGTGCGCCGCGGCCGGGCAGCGCGGGCCGCCCGCCGGGGCCGGAAGCGACCTGGCCGCGCGGCTGGAGCCCGGCGAGCCGGCTGGTGGGCGCGCCACCGCCCTCGGCCGGGCTCTTGGCGGTGCTCGGCGCCGGCTTCTTGCCGCCCTGGGCGACGTCGACCGGCAGCATGACGAGGGCGGTGGTGCCGCCGGAGTCGGACGGCCGCAGCTGGATGCGGATGCCGTGCCGCAGCGACAGCCGGCCGACCACGAACAGACCCATCCGCCGGGACACCGAGACGTCCACGGTCGGCGGGCTGGCCAGCCGCTCGTTGATCGCCGACAGGTCCTCGGGGGAGAGGCCGATGCCGGTGTCGTGGATCTCGACCAGCACGCGGCCGTCGGGCAGCGCGTGACCGGTCACCTTGACCTTGGTCTGCGGGGAGGAGAACGAGGTGGCGTTCTCCAGCAGCTCGGCCAGGAGGTGCACCAGGTCGTTGACGACCCGGCCGGCGACCTCGGTCTGCGGGACCGCGTTCAGCTCGATCCGCTCGTACTGCTCCACCTCGGACGCGGCGGCGCGCAGGACGTCGACCAGCGGGACCGGCCGGGTCCACCGGCGGCCCGGCTCCTCACCGGCGAGGACCAGGAGGTTCTCGCCGTTTCGGCGCATGCGGGTGGCGAGGTGGTCGAGCTTGAAGAGCGAGGAGAGCTGGTCCGGGTCGGCCTCGCGGGACTCCAGTTCGGAGATCAGCGAGAGCTGGCGCTGGATCAAGCCCTGGGAGCGGCGCGAGAGGTTGGTGAACATCGCGTTGACGTTGCCCCGCAGCAGCGCCTGCTCGGACGCCAGCCGGACCGCCTCGCGGTGGACCTCGTCGAACGCCGCGGCCACCCGGCCGATCTCGTCCCGGCTGTGCACGCCGACCGACTGGACGGAGGTGTCCACGTCCTGCGGGTCGGCCTCGGACAGCTGCTTGACCAGCTCGGGCAGCCGGTCCTGGGAGACCTTCTGCGCGGTGTCCTGCAGCCGGCGCAGCGACCGCACCATGGAGCGGGCCACGACGAACGCGCCGACCAGCGAGACGCCGAGGACCAGCAGGATCACCACACCGTTGATGATCGCGTCCTGGGTCGCGGCGTTGCGCAGCTCGCGGGACTTCTGGTCCATCTCGGACAGCAGCGAGGTCTCGATCCGCGACATCTCGTCGATCTTGACGGTGTCGGAGTCGTACCAGTCGAGGTACTTGTACTCCTGGCTGCGGATGCCGTTGGGGCTGGCGAAGGCGCGGTGCGCGAACGCGTAGGCCGCCTTGATCTCGTCGTTGTTGCCGTCCAGACCGCGGGTGAGCGCCCCGGCGTTGCCGCTGTAGATCTGGGAGAAGCGGTCCCGGGCGGCCTTCTCGTTGTCCTCGGCGCTCCGGCCGGCCTGCCGGTCGTTGGCCGACAGCTGCGGCCCGCCCGGGTGCGCCAGACCGGCACTGACCAGGGCGCGCTGGATCGACGCGTACTCCTTGGCGGACGAGAACGCCGCCAGCGCACGGGTGCTGCGGATCATCTCCGGGTTGCTGGTGGCCTGCGCCATGTCCTGCGAGAGGTCCAGCAGGGAGGCGATCAGCTGGTTGTAGGCGGAGACGGTCTGCGCCGCGTTGTTGTCGTCCTGGTAGGCGTGGGAGCGGATGTCGTTGAGGGTGTTGAGCTGGCGGCCGATCTCCAGGATGGTCGCCCGCACGCCCGCCATGGTGGCGTCGTCCGGCTTGATGTCGCCGGTGGCCTGGTTGAAGGAGGTCTTCGCGCGGTCGGTGGCCTCGCGCGGGGCCACCACGCTGGCGTCGTCCTTGACGTTGCCGGTGCCGGCCAGCGGCCCGGCGGACTTGTCCCGCTCGACCTGGAGGGCGTCGGCCAGCTCGGTGGCCTGCCGGGTCATCTCCGTGAGCAGCTGCATCTTGTCGAGCTGGTCGATGTTGTCCAGCTCGGTGTTGACGCGCAGGGCACCCAGGGTCGTCGCGGCGACGACGGGCAGCGCCAGCAGGGAGACCAGACGGGTGCTGATGCGCCAGTTGCGCAGCGCTATTCGACTGCCGGGCCCGCTGGGGCCGTTCTTGGGCTTGCCGCCGTCCGCGGCGTCTTCGCCCGGAGTCTGGCCGCGGTCTGTCCCGCCGCGCAGCTCCGGGTCCGCCGCAGCGTTGCCATCCCTCTTGAAACGTCCCTGCACTAGCTTCGCAACCTCTGGACCAGGCGTCCCACCGCGCAAACGGCGGGACGGTGTCGAGTCGAAGGGGGACCGCGAAGCCCCCCGTGGCGGTCGTGAGTGACCGGCGGGCCGTCCCCTCTGGCCGAGAGAGCGGCACCACCGCGCGGCGCTCCTTCGCACCCTGCGCGCCGGTGGAAAAGTGCGGCGGTCCGTGGAATTCCAGCACAGTGCAGGATCTCCAACAAGAGCGGAGCCAGCCGCCTTGCCCCGGGTGACGCACCGTGCGGAGCACGTCACGACCGGTAGAAGACGCTGCGCCAGATTTCGGACTTTTGCCCGCGAGTCGCCCGCACTCGCCTCCTGTCCCAGGTGCGGTGATCAGGAGCGGAACCTGCTGTTCAATCCGGCAATGTCCGTTTCGACCACTGATGTTGATCAAGGAAAATGCGGCATATGTCACATCCCTCGTGAGGAAACTCACAGGGAGATCGTCGACTTTCCCGCTGATCCGCAGGGAATAGCGCGCTTAGCCTGACGCTTTACACGGTTGCGTAAAACGACAACGCGCAGAAATGCAACGTTCGGCAACTCTTCCCGACCAGACGCGAGGCATACCGCAGTGAAGACGACGATGATGTTCCGCAACATAGCCAACCCGCGGCGCACCACCCTGGCCCACCTGAAGGACGCCGAGGAACTCGACGCCCCCGAGACCCAGGAACACACCGTCGACCTGCCCCGCCAGACCGCCAACCCCCGCCGCACCGTCCTGAACGAGCTCCCGAAGCAGGACGTCCCGGCCTGAACGGACGGCGGTTCGCCCAGGTCCCCGCGATAGCCTGGAGTGTCAACTCCGGCCAATGATCATGAGGGGCAACGGCAACCCGTGCGCATCGCCAGATTCTCCATCGACGGCAACGTCGGCTTCGGCGTCCTCGAACGCGACGAACTCGACGTCATCAAGGGGCATCCGTTCGCGGAATTCGAGCGCTCGGGCCAAAAGGTCCCCCTCGACAAGGTGCGGCTACTGCCGCCGGTCCTCCCCAACAAGGTCGTGGGCGTGGGCCGCAACTACGCCGAGCACGCCGCCGAACTGGGCAACGAGGTCCCGGAGGCGCCGGTCACCTTCTTCAAGCCGTCGACGTCGGTGATCGGCCCCGGCGACCCCATCGCCTACCCCTCCTTCTCCCAGGAGGTGCACCACGAAGCGGAGCTGGCCGTCGTCATCCGCCGGATGTGCCGCGAGGTGCCCCGCGAGCGGGTCAAGGACGTCATCCTCGGCTACACCTGCGCCAACGACGTCACCGCGCGCGACGTCCAGCGCCGCGAGAAGCAGTGGGCCCGGGCCAAGGGCTTCGACGGCTCCTGCCCCCTGGGCCCCTGGGTCGAGACGGACCTCGACCCGAGCGACCTCACCATCCAGTGCACCGTCAACGGCGAACAGCGCCAACTCGGCCGCACCGGTGACATGGTCCGCCCGATCGAGGACCTGATCGTGCACATCACCGAGGCGATGACGCTGCTCCCCGGCGACGTCGTCCTCACGGGCACCCCGGCCGGGGTCGGCCCGCTCAACGTCGGCGACACGGTCGCCGTCACCATCGAAGGCATCGGCACTCTCACCAACAAGGTGATCAAGCGTGGCTAACGCGACCCCCGGAACCCCCGTCCGCGTACGTTTCTGTCCCTCCCCGACCGGCAACCCGCACGTCGGGCTGGTCCGCACCGCCCTGTTCAACTGGGCCTACGCCCGGCACACCGGCGGCCAGCTGGTCTTCCGCATCGAGGACACCGACGCGGCCCGCGACTCCGAGGAGTCCTACAACCAGCTGCTGGACGCGTTCCACTGGCTCGGCTTCGACTGGGACGAGGGCCCCGAGGTCGGCGGCCCGCACGAGCCCTACCGCCAGTCGCAGCGGATGGACCTCTACAAGGACGTCGCAGAGAAGCTGCTCGCCGCCGGCCACGCCTACCCCTGCTACTGCACCACCGAAGAGCTCGACGCCCGCCGCGAGGCCGCCCGCAAGGCCGGCAAGCCCTCCGGCTACGACGGCACCTGCCGCGACCTGACCGCCGAGCAGCAGGCCGCCTACGAGGCCGAGGGCCGCTCCTCGATCGTCCGCTTCCGGATGCCCGACGAGCCGATCACCTTCACCGACCTGGTCCGCGGCGAGCTGACCTTCACCCCGGACAACGTCCCGGACTACGGCATCGTCCGCGCCAACGGCGCGCCGCTCTACACCCTCGTCAACCCGGTCGACGACGCCCTGATGGGCATCACCCACGTCCTGCGCGGCGAGGACCTGCTCTCCTCCACCCCCCGCCAGATCGCCCTCTACCGGGCCCTGATCGAGCTGGGCCTGGCCTCGGCGATCCCCGCCTTCGGCCACCTGCCCTACGTCATGGGCGAGGGCAACAAGAAGCTCTCCAAGCGCGACCCCCAGGCCAACCTCAACCTCTACCGGGAGCGCGGCTTCCTCCCCGAGGGCCTGCTGAACTACCTGTCCCTGCTGGGCTGGTCGTTCTCCGCCGACGAGGACCTCTTCACCATCCCCGAGATGATCGAGAAGTTCGACATCGCGGACGTCAACGCCAACCCGGCCCGCTTCGACCTGAAGAAGGCCGAGGCGATCAACGCCGAGCACGTCCGCCGCCTGGACCTCAAGGACTTCATCGCGGCCTGCGAGCCCTGGCTGACCGCCCCGTTCGCCAACTGGGCCCCGGAGGACTTCGACCGGACCGCGTGGGAGGCCATCGCCCCGCACGCCCAGACCCGCCTCACCGTCCTCTCCGACATCACCGCCAACGTCGACTTCCTCTTCCGCAAGGAGCCGGTCGACGACGAGGCGTCCTGGACCAAGGCGATGAAGGGCGACCCGGTGGCCCTGCTCACCACCGCCCGCGCCAACCTGGCCGCCGCCGACTGGACCGCCGGCCCCGAGCCCCTCAAGCAGGCCGTCCTCGCCGCCGGCGAGGAGCACGGGCTCAAGCTCGGCAAGGCCCAGGCCCCGGTCCGGGTCGCCGTCACCGGCCGCACCGTCGGTCTCCCGCTCTTCGAGTCCCTGGAGATCCTCGGCAAGGAGCGCACCCTCGCCCGCATCGACGCGGCGCTGGCCCGCCTCGCCGCCTGACCCGACCGCACCCCGCGGGACCCCCGGGCCCGGAAGCCACCGCGCTTCCGGGCCCGGGGGTCCCGCGGGGTGCGGTCGGGTCAGGCGG
>LIQL01000108.1 GCA_001418405.1 Streptomyces diastatochromogenes
GGGCGCCGGGGCGCGCCGGGCCGGGGCGCCGTCGGCTACTCGGTGCCGGCGGCCGGCGGCTTCGGGTCGGCCGGGTGCGGCGCCAGCGGCAGTTGCGCGGCCAACCGCTGCTCGCACAGCTCGACGAGCTTGGCGTAACCGGCCTCGCCCATCAGCTCGGTCAACTCCGGCCGGTACGTGACGTAGACGGGGTCGCCGGCGCCGTGCGCGGAGGTCGCGGAGGTGCACCACCAGTGCAGGTCGTGGCCGCCGGGGCCCCAGCCGCGGCGGTCGTACTCGCCGATGGTGACCTGGAGGATCTGAGTGTCGTCCGGCCGGTCGATCCAGTCGTAGGTGCGCCGCACCGGCAGCTGCCAGCAGACGTCCGGCTTGGTCTCCAGGGGCTCGCGGCCCTCGCGGAGCGCGAGGATGTGCAGCGAACAGCCGGCGCCGGCGGCGAAGCCGGGGCGGTTCTGGAAGATGCAGGAGCCCTGCCAGCGGCGGGTCTGCCGCTCGCCGTCCTCGTCCTCCTCGACCCACCCGGAGTCGGTGCCGACGTCGTGGAACTGCCACAGGTCGGGGGTGAGCCGCGCCACGTGCTGCGCGACGCGCTCCTCGTCCTCCTCGTCGGAGAAGTGCGCGCCGAGCGTGCAGCAGCCGTCGTCCGCGCGGCCGGCCTGGATGCCCTGGCAACCACTGCCGAAGATGCAGGTCCAGCGGGAGGTCAGCCAGGTCAGGTCGCAGCGGAAGAGCTGCTCGTCGTCGCCGGGGTCGGGGAAGGTGACCCAGGCGCGGGCGAAGTCGAGGCCGACCTCGTCGGCCGTGGCCCCGTCGCCGGACCGCGCGGCCGCAGCGGCCCTGGCGCGCCGCTTTTCTTCCTTCTTCAGGGCTTTTTCGTGCTTCGCCTGTTTCGTCTTTGCCACGGGTCCAGCGTACGGCCGGCACCCAGTGTCTCCCGTCACGGCAGTAGGTTTCCCCGTATGAGACTCGGTGTCCTCGATGTGGGTTCGAACACGGTCCACCTTCTGGTGGTCGACGCACACCCCGGCGCGCGCCCGCTGCCCGCCTACTCGCACAAGGCGGAACTGCGCCTGGCCGAACTCCTCGACGAGGACGGCGCCATAAACGAGGCCGGGGTCCACCGCCTGGTGCGCACCATCCAGGAGGCGATGCAGGTCGCCGAGGACAAGGGCGTCGAGGACGTGCTCCCGTTCGCCACCTCCGCGGTCCGCGAGGCCACCAACGGCGAGGAGGTGCTGCGCCACGTCACCGAGGAGACCGGGGTCACCCTCCAGGTGCTCTCCGGTGAGGACGAGGCGCGGCTGACGTTCCTGGCCGCCCGCCGCTGGCTGGGCTGGTCGGCCGGCCGGCTGCTCGTCCTCGACATCGGCGGCGGCTCGCTGGAGATCGCCTACGGCCTGGACGAGGACCCGGACGTGGGCGTCTCCCTGCCGTACGGCGCCGGCCGGCTGACCGGCAGCGGGCTGCGCGCCGACCCGCCGGACCCGGAGGACGTCCGGGCGCTGCGCCGCCAGGTGCGCGCCGGCATCGCCCGGGTGGTGAGCGACTTCTCCCGCTACGGCACGCCCGACCAGATCGTCGGGACCTCCAAGACCTTCAAGGCGCTGGCCCGGATCGCGGGCGCGGCGCGCTCGGCGGAGGGCCTGTACGTGCAGCGCGAGCTGTCCCGCAAGAAGTTGGAGGAGTGGGTGCCGCGACTGGCGCGGATGAACGCGCAGGAGCGGGCCGCGCTGCCGGGGGTCTCCGAGGGGCGGGCGCGGCAGCTGCTGGCCGGGGCGCTGGTGGCCGAGGCGGCGATGGACCTGTTCGGCGTGGAGACGTTGGAGATCTGCCCGTGGGCGCTGCGGGAGGGCGTCATCCTGCGGCGGCTGGACCACCTGCCGGTGCCGTAGGGACGGGCGGCCCGCACGCCGCGGTGGTGGGCGCGCGGCCCTCGCGGGGGCGCCGCCGGGGAGCGCGGCAGCCCGCCCCCTCCCCGGCGATGCGGCGGAGATCACATCGTGAGTGGGGATCCGGGACGCCACAGGCGTTGTACGGGGTCTCCGGTGTCACAGGCGTCCCGTCGGGCCGCCGTGGCGGTCCTCACGTCCTGCCCCGTGCGGGAATCCGGCCCGTACGCTGTCCCTCGTGACAGAGCCAGTGGTGCGCATCCCTGACGCGAAGGTCGCGCTGTCCACGGCTTCGGTCTATCCGGAGTCGACGGCGACGGCCTTCGAGATCGCCGCGCGCCTGGGCTACGACGGCGTCGAGGTCATGGTGTGGACCGACCCGGTCAGCCAGGACATAGAGGCGCTCCGCCGGCTCTCCGACTACCACGGCGTGCCGGTGCTGGCCGTGCACGCGCCCTGCCTCCTGATCACCCAGCGGGTCTGGTCCACCGACCCGTGGGTCAAGCTCCAGCGCGCCCGCACGGCGGCGGAGAAGCTGGGGGCGTCCACGGTCGTGGTGCACCCGCCGTTCCGCTGGCAGCGCGGCTACGCGCGGGAGTTCGTCCGCGGCATCTGGCGGATGGAGGGCGAGACGGACGTCCGGTTCGCGGTCGAGAACATGTACCCCTGGCGGTACCGCGACCGCGAGATGCTCGCCTACGCCCCGGACTGGGACCCCACCAACGACGACTACCGGCACTTCACCGTCGACCTCTCGCACACCGCCACCGCGCGCCACGACGCCATGGCGATGGTGGAGCGGATGGGCGACCGGCTGGCCCACGTCCACCTCGCCGACGGCAACGGCTCCGCCAAGGACGAGCACCTGGTGCCGGGGCGCGGCAGCCAGCCCTGCGCGGAGCTGCTGGAGCGGCTGGCCGGCACCGGGTTCGACGGCCACGTGGTCGTCGAGGTCAACACCCGCCGGGCGATGTCCGCCGCCGAACGCGAGGCCGACCTGGCCGAGGCGCTGGCCTTCACCCGCCTCCACCTGGCGTCCCCGACCTGGGTGCCCGGCAAGTAGCCGCACCGCGACGCACCGTCGTGACGAAGGGGGCCGTCCGCACTGCGGTCGGGCATCTCACATACCGGAGACAGTGTCCGGATCTTGGATCAAGAGCGTAATCTCGGGATCAGCTGCTGTATGGCACCGCTGCCGTACGTACGTAACCCGAGGGAGTGACCATCGTGCCCGAGCTGAGGTCCCGCACCGTTACCCATGGCCGCAACATGGCGGGCGCCCGCGCCCTTATGCGGGCATCGGGCGTAGCGAGCGAGGACATCGGCAAGCCGATCGTCGCGGTCGCCAACTCCTTCACCGAGTTCGTGCCCGGCCACACCCACCTCGCCCCCGTCGGCCGGATCGTCTCCGACGCCATCCGGGCCGCCGGCGCGGTGCCCCGCGAGTTCAACACCATCGCCGTCGACGACGGCATCGCGATGGGCCACGGCGGCATGCTGTACTCCCTGCCGTCCCGCGACCTGATCGCGGACTCGGTCGAGTACATGGTCGAGGCGCACTGCGCCGACGCGCTGATCTGCATCTCCAACTGCGACAAGATCACCCCGGGCATGCTGATGGCCGCGATGCGGCTCAACATCCCGGTGGTCTTCGTCTCCGGCGGCCCGATGGAAGCCGGCCAGGCCACCCTCGTCGACGGCACCGTCCGCAAGCTGGACCTGATCGACGCGATGGTCGACGCCGCCAACGACAGCATCTCCGACGCCGACGTGCTGCGGATCGAGGAGAACGCCTGCCCGACCTGCGGCTCCTGTTCCGGCATGTTCACCGCCAACTCCATGAACTGCCTGACGGAGGCCATCGGCCTCTCGCTGCCCGGCAACGGCTCGGTGCTCGCCACCCACACCGCCCGCCGCGCCCTCTACGAGAACGCCGGCCGCACGGTCGTGGAGATCACCAAGCGCTACTACGAGGACGGCGACGAGTCCGTCCTGCCGCGCAACATCGCCACCCGCGCCTCCTTCGAGAACGCCATGGCCCTCGACATCGCCATGGGCGGCTCGACCAACACGATCCTGCACCTGCTGGCCGCCGCCCAGGAGGCCGGCCTCGACTACGACCTCACGGACATCGACGCGGTCTCCCGCCGCGTCCCGTGCCTGGCCAAGGTCGCCCCGAACGTCGCCCCCGGCGGCACGTACTACATGGAGGACGTGCACCGCGCCGGCGGCATCCCCGCCATCCTCGGCGAGCTGTACCGCGGCGGCATGCTCAACGAGGACGTGCACTCCGTGCACGCCGCCACCCTCGCCGAGTGGATCAAGACCTGGGACGTGCGCGGCGGTTCGCCGTCCGCCGAGGCCGTCGAGCTGTGGCACGCCGCCCCCGGCTGCCAGCGCTCGGCCAGCGCCTTCTCGCAGTCCGAGCGCTGGGAGACGCTCGACGTGGACGCCGCGGGCGGCTGCATCCGCTCCGTCGAGCACGCCTACTCCAAGGACGGCGGCCTCGCCGTCCTCCGCGGCAACATCGCGGTCGACGGGTGCGTGGTGAAGACCGCCGGCGTCGACGAGTCCATCTGGACGTTCGAGGGCCCGGCGGTGGTCTGCGAGTCCCAGGACGAGGCCGTCGACAAGATCCTCGGCAAGCAGATCAAGGAGGGCGACGTCGTCGTCATCCGCTACGAGGGCCCCAAGGGCGGCCCCGGCATGCAGGAGATGCTCTACCCGACGTCGTTCCTCAAGGGCCGCGGCCTGGGCAAGACCTGCGCGCTGGTCACCGACGGCCGGTTCTCCGGCGGCACCTCCGGCCTCTCCATCGGCCACGCCTCCCCCGAGGCGGCCTCCGGCGGCACCATCGCCCTGGTCGAGGACGGCGACCGCATCCGCATCGACATCCCCAACCGCTCGATCGAACTCCTCGTCAGCGAAGAGGAGTTGGCCGCACGGCGCGAGGCGCTCGGCGGCGTCTACGCCCCGAAGCAGCGCGAGCGCAAGGTCTCGGCGGCCCTGCGCGCCTACGCGGCCATGGCCACCAGCGCGGACAAGGGCGCGGTGCGGGACGTGAGCAAGCTCGGCTGACCGCCGTGACGCCACTGGCCGCCCCCGCGCTCGCGTCGGGGGCGGCCAGTTTTTTTTGTCGGCGGGCGGTGTTGGGCTGCGGTGCCGGCGGGCGGCGTCGGCCTGGCGTGCGGGACCGGGCCGGACGCGGCGCCTACCAGGTGCCCGGGTCGGCCGTCGGCACGCCGAAGACCGTGCCGTCCGGGGACGCCGCGTAGACGCGACCGTGGGCGGGGTCCAGCGCGGGGGCCGGGACGGCCTGGAGGAAGCCGTTGTGGCGGGCGGCGGACAGCCGGGGCCGGGTCTGGCCCAGGAGGGCGCCGGTGGTGGTGTCGACGGCGAGCAGCCGGCCGTCGGCGGCGGTGAAGAAGAGGTGGTTGCCGCTGATGACGGGGGACGACCCGCGGCTGACCGAGGTCTCGGTGCCCCACCTGCGCTCGCCGACCGCCTGGAGGGCGCCGCCCTCCGCCAACAGGTACACCGTCTCGCCGTGGACGGCGGCGGCCACCCCGCGCAGCGGCGCGGCCAGCGGCAGCGTGCGGGTCCGGCGGGTGGCCGGGTCGTAGCGGAGCACGCCGGTGACGTCGCCGTCGTAGGTGGGGTCGCCGACGGTGAGGAAGAGCGCGCCGGAGGCGCTGGGGCCGGCCAGGGTGAGGGTGCCGGGGAGTTGGTGGGACCAGCGGACCGTGCCGTCGGACGGGTCGAGGGCGGTGAGCCGGGTGGCGGGGGCCGGGCCGGTGGTGAGGGTTTCGGCGGCGTAGGCGGTGCGCGGGTCGCCGTAGGTGCGGAACCGGGGGAGGCGGTGGCCGGGGAAGCGCTTGCGCCACCGCTGGGCGTGGGTGGTGGTGTCCAGGGCGGTGACGGTGCCGTCGGCGGCGGTCAGGAGGATGCGGTCGGCGACCACCGCGGCGCCGCCCTCGTAACCGGAGACGTCCAGGCTCCAGCGGGGCGCGCCGTTGCCGTGCGGCGCCGGATCGAGGGCCAGCAAGCGTTTGCCGTCGGCGGTGAAGACGTAGAGGAAGCCACCGGAGAGGACCGGGGCGGTCGGGGAGATCGCCTCCGGGCCCGCCGGGGGACCCTCGTGCCGCCAGGTCACCGCGCCGGAGTCGGGGGAGAGGCGGGCGGCGGGGAGCCCGGACTGGCCGCAGAAGACGGCACCGGCACCGGCCGTGCAGTACGGCATCTCGGCGTCGTGACCGGAGGGACGCTCGACGATCGTGGTGCGCCAGGGATGGAAGGCGACGCGCGGGGTGCGCGGGGCGTGGGTCTGCAGGGCCGGGGCGTCCCCGCCCGTGGTCAGGAACCCGAGGGTGGCACCGGCCCCGACCACGACGGCGAGGGCGGCGGCCCACAGCAGCCGGCGACGCCCCCTGCCGGCCTTCGGGGCGCCCTCCGGCATGACCGGCGGGGGCGGCGGGCCGGCCGGTGCCCGGGCCG
>LIQL01000109.1 GCA_001418405.1 Streptomyces diastatochromogenes
ACCCGCCACGGTCCGCACCCCGGGGGCACCGACGAGCCCCGATCTCCCGCAGGCGCCCCGCGTCCCCCCATGGGTTCATGGGAAGGAGCAACCAGGCGGGCCGGGTCCCGGGCGGCCGCTCGCCTGCGCGCCCCGCCGTCCCGCCCGCTCCCGCCGCACGCGCCCGCCCGCAGTCCGCTCCGCACGACCGTTCGCCCCGTCGATCGAGGAGGCTCCTCCCGTGGCCAAGCAGACCGTAGCCGAGCAGTTCATCGACATCCTGGTGCGGGCCGGGGTCCGGCGGCTCTACGGGGTCGTCGGGGACAGCCTGAACCCGGTGGTGGACGCCATCCGCCGCAACTCCGCCATCGACTGGATCCAGGTCCGGCACGAGGAGGCCGCCGCCTTCGCCGCGGGCGCGGAGGCGCAGCTCACCGGGAAGCTCGCGGCCTGCGCCGGATCCTGCGGGCCCGGGAACCTCCACCTGATCAACGGGCTCTACGACGCGCACCGCTCCATGGCCCCGGTGCTCGCGCTGGCCTCGCACATCCCGTCCAGCGAGATCGGCACCAGCTACTTCCAGGAGACCCACCCGGACCGGCTGTTCGCCGAGTGCAGCCACTACAGCGAACTGATCTCCAACCCCCGGCAGATGCCGCGGGTGGTGCAGACCGCGATCCAGCACGCCGTGGGGCAGGGCGGCGTCGCGGTCGTCTCGCTGCCCGGGGACGTCGCCGCCGAAGCCGCGCCCGAACGCGCCGTCGAGCACGCCTTGGTCACCTCCCGGCCGTCGGTGCGGCCCGGGGACGACGAGATCGACGCCCTGGCCCGGATGGTCGACGAGGCCGACAAGGTCACGCTGTTCTGCGGCAGCGGGACGGCGGGCGCGCACGCCGAGGTGATGGAGTTCGCCGAGCGGGTGAAGGCGCCCGTGGGCCACGCGCTGCGCGGCAAGGAGTGGATCCAGTACGACAACCCGTACGACGTCGGGATGAGCGGGCTGCTGGGATACGGCGCGGCCTACGAGGCGACCCACGAGTGCGACCTGCTGATCCTGCTCGGCACGGACTTCCCGTACAGCGCCTTCCTCCCCGACGACGTGCGGATCGTCCAGGTGGACGTGCGCCCCGAGCACCTGGGCCGCCGCACCGCACTGGACCTCGCCGTGTGGGGCGACGTCCGGGAGACGCTGCGGTGCCTGATCCCCAAGGTGCGGGAGAAGGGCAACCGCACGTTCCTGGACCGGATGCTGAAGAAGCATGCGGACGCGCTGGAGGGCGTGGTCAAGGCGTACACCCGCAAGGTGGAGAAGCACATGCCGATCCACCCGGAGTACGTGGCCTCGGTGCTCGACGAGGAGGCCGCCGCCGATGCGGTCTTCACCGTGGACACCGGGATGTGCAACGTCTGGGCGGCCCGGTACCTCACGCCGAACGGCAGCCGGCGGGTGATCGGTTCGTTCAGCCACGGCTCGATGGCCAACGCGCTGCCGCAGGCGATCGGCGCGCAGTTCATGGACCGGGGCCGGCAGGTCGTCTCCATGTCGGGGGACGGCGGCTTCTCGATGCTGATGGGCGACTTCCTGACGCTGGTCCAGTACGACCTGCCGGTGAAGGTGGTGCTCTTCAACAACTCCTCGTTGGGAATGGTGGAGTTGGAGATGATGGTGTCGGGACTGCCGGCGTACGGCACCACCAACCGCAACCCCGACTTCGCGGCGATCGCGCGGGCGGCCGGGGCGTACGGCGTGCGGGTGGAGAAGCCCAAGCAGGTGCGCGGGGCGCTGCGCGACGCGTTCCGGCACGAGGGGCCGGCGCTGGTCGACGTCGTCACCGACCCCAACGCGCTGTCCATCCCGCCGAAGATCAGCGCCGAGATGGTGTCGGGCTTCGCGCTCTCCGCCGGGAAGATCGTGCTGGCGGGCGGGGTGGGCCGGATGGTGCAGCTGGCGCGGTCCAACCTCCGGAACGTCCCGCGGGTGTGAGCACCCGCGGGACGCAGCGCCGTGGCGCACGGGGAGCTCGGCCCGTCGGTGCCGGCGCGGCTCCGGACTCCCGTACGGCGCGCGGCACTTCGGTGCGGCGCACCGCCCCGGCAGCCGGCCGACCGGTCCGCGGACCGGCGCGCTCCGGCCGGTCGCGGAACGCCTTCCCACCACGCCCGGTGAGGGCGCGTTCCGCGCGGGCGCCGCAGACCGGCCCGCCGGGGTCCGTGCGCCGGGCGTGCGCCGGCGGGGGCCAAGCGGAAGCATGGCGGCGGGCCCGATGGGAATGCTGACCGTGAGGCTGTTCGAGGCAGAGCGCTGGTGGTTCGTTGGGGGCGGGGGAGAGCATGCGTCAGCCTGTGCGACGCGAGGACCGGAACAGACGGCGGCGAGCGGACGGGGGGAGCGGGGGCGCGGCGGTCGCGGAGCGGCCGACCCGCGCGCTGGAACGGAAGGTGCGGCAGGCCGATCTCCAGGCCGTCGGCGAAGTCCGCAGGGAGCTGCGGGAGTTACTGTGCCGCTGGGTGCCGCCGGACGGCGAGGCCCCGGCGGACCCTGAGGTGGCGGCGCTGCTGACCAGCGAATTGATCACCAACGCCCTGCTGCACACCGAGGGCGGGGCGGTGGTCACGGCGTGGGTCACCGACCGGCTGCGGGTGGAGGTGCGGGACTGTGCCGAGCGTCGCCCCGAGCCGCGGGAGCCGACGGCTGACGGGACGTCCGGGCGGGGGCTGATGCTGGTGCGGGCCCTGTCGGACGCGTGGGGCATCCGGTCCGAGGGGGGCGGCAAGTGCGTGTGGTTCGAGTTGGGCGGCGGACCGGCCTGACGCGGAGCCGGGGGTGGGGTCGGCGCGGTCCGCCGGCGGTCAGCCGAACTGCCTCTCGATCTCGGCGAGTTTCTCCTCCAGGGAGTCCAGTCGCGGGATCGTCTGGGTCTCGTCCTCGGTGGTGAGGTCCACGGCGCCGCGTCGACCGGGCGCGGATCCGTCCGCGTCGGCGCCGGACACGGCCTTGAGGGCCGGGCGCGGCCGCTTGACCGGTTCGCCGGGGTTCCGGGGTGCCGGGTCGGCGGGCCCGGCGGGGTCCGGACCGGCCGACGGGGCCTTCTCCGTGGTGGGCGCCGCGGGCACCGCCGGTGCGCCCACCGTGACGGCGACCTGACGCGCCCCGCCCCTGCCCCACGACCGGTGCTGCCGGTTGAGGGCCTTGATGCGGGCCCGTTCGAGCCTGCCCTGCTCCCGCCTGCGCAGCCGGCCCTGTACCTTCTCCCGCTTGTCCTCACGGACCTCCTCGACCGCCTCGTCCAGGGTGCGGACACCCTCCAGCAGCATCAGCGACCAGGCCGCGAAGGTCTCGCGGGGCGCCCGCAGCCAGCGCACGATGCGGATCTGCGGCAGCGGCCGGGGCACCAGGCCCTGCTCGCGCAGCGCCGCCCGGCGGGTCTGCTTCAGCGCCCGGTCGAAGAGGACCGCCGCGGACAGGGACATGCCGGCGAAGAACTGCGGTGCGCCGGCGTGGTCCAGGCCGCGCGGGGCGTGCACCCAGTTGAACCACGCGGCGGCGCCGGCGAACGTCCACACCAGCAACCGCGAGCCGAGCGCCGCATCGCCGTGGCTGGCCTCGCGCACCGCCAGGACGGAGCAGAACATCGCCGCACCGTCGAGCCCGAACGGGACCAGGTACTCCCAGCCGCCGGTCAGCCCGAGGTTCTGCACGCCGAAGCCGACCAGGCCGTGGAAGGACAGTGCCGCGGCCACCGCGGCGCAGCAGAACAGCAGCACGTAGGAGGCGGAGGCGAAGACGGTCTCCTTGCGGCGGCGGCGCTCCTCGCTGCGTTCCCAGGAGTCGTCGGTGCCGGCCCGCCGGTCCGCGCGGCGCCCGCGCAGCAGGAGGACGGCGGCGGTCATGACCCCGGCGAGCAGCAGAAGGGCTGGAATCAGCCAATTCAGCGATATGTCGGTCATTCTCATTCCGGGACCCCTTGCTCAGGTTGCGGCGCTTACGCGGATTCGCGAGGCGCGCGCCATCCTGGCGGAACCGGACCCGGCCGCACGGGATTTCCGAGCAAGAGAACGCCAAGGGGTGCCGGAGCGGTCAGTTGAGCGACCTGGGGTTCGAACTCCCGTGCTCCGCAGGGGAGTTCCGTGCGAAGTGCCGTCACTCCTGCGGGTGGTGGGTGGGTCAGGAGGTTGCGGTGAGGCGGCTGATGCGCTCCGCATCGCAGGTGCGCGGGCAGGTGACGCAGGTGTCCTCGGGGCGCAGCGTGTAGTACATGCAGCAGCTGGCCCGGTCGCGGGTGGACAGCGCCGCGCCGTCCGGCCCGGTCAGCTCGCGGAAGCCGGCGCCGGCCGCGTACGGGGCGGTGGCCCCCGGCAGCAGCCGCGCCAGCTCGCTGACGGCCCGCCGCTCCTCGCCCAGCAGGTGCCCGACGTACCAGAGCCCCTCGACGATCTCGTCGGAGGCCATGCCCCACAGGGCCCGCGGGCCGCGCCGCATCCGGGTGCGGAAACCGTCCAGCACGGGCCCCAGGTGGGTGGCGACCGCGGCACGGAGCTCGGCGCGCAGGGCCTCCTCGTCCGGCACCACCCGGGCGCCGGGCAGGGCCGCCGCCGGGTCGTCCGGGAGGCATCCGAAAGAGCCCGCGCGTACGGCCATCCGGCCCAGCTCGCGGTGGAAGCGGACGTCGCCCGCGGACAGGTGCGGCACCCGGCGGTGCAGGAACCACGGGACGGTGATCAGCAGGCAGGCCGGCCAGGCGTAGCGGTGCAGCGCGAAGCTCGCGACCACGTCGGGGCGGGCGGACCGGCCGTAGTCCCGGGTGATCCGGGCCGCCTCGTCGGCGAGGAAGACGTCCAGCGCGGGCCCGGCCG
>LIQL01000011.1 GCA_001418405.1 Streptomyces diastatochromogenes
GGTGCGCCGGCGGCCGCGGCCAGGGACGGGGCGGCGGCGCCCGCGGCTGCGGCGAGCACGGCGGCCAGGACGGTGCGCCGGGGCGCGGAGCTGGTCATGTGAGGTCCCCCAGTCGGTGCGGACGGATCGCGGTGCGGGGTGGTGCGGGTGGGCTCAACTATTGCCGTTGCGGACGGGCTTAGGAAGGCGGTCCGACGCGCGTCGCGCCACGAATATTGGTGTGGACCACTGGCGTACGCTGGTGGGATGACCCCGACCCCGGACCCGGTACTGACCTCGCTGGCCGCCCGGCTGCGCACCCTGCCGCCGTCGTGCGGCCCGGTGCGGCTGATCGCCGTGGACGGGCACGCGGGATCCGGCAAGAGCACCTTCGCCGGGCGGTTGGCGGCGGCGCTGGGCGGTGCCCCGGTGGTGCACACCGACGACCTCGCGACCCACGAGGAGCTGTTCGCCTGGAGCGGCCGGTTCCGGGAGCAGGTGCTGGCGCCGCTGTCGCGGGGCGAGCCGGCGCGCTACGAGGTCTACGACTGGGTGCGGCGGGAGTTCGACGCGGTGCGGGAGTTGCCGCCGGAGCCGGTGGTGCTCGTCGAGGGCGTGGGCACCGGGCGGCGCGCGCTGCGCCCGTACACCGCGTGCCTGCTGTGGATGGAACTGACGCGCGAGCAGGCATGGGAACGAGGCCAACTCCGCGACGGTCCGGGGCTCTCCACGTTCTGGGATGGCTGGATTCCGGCGGAGCGCGCGCACTTCGCGGCGGATCCGTCCCGACCGCACGCCGATCTCCTGGTACGCCAGGGGCAGATGGGGTACGAGGTGCTTGTGGGACCGGCCGACGCGCCGTGAGCGGGCCCGGATTTCACCCTGCGTAGCCGACCATGGCTGACACGCCGACGGGCACTGACCGGGACCCGCCGAGTGCGCCAACTCGGCTTGACCTAGGGGGCGTACAGGACTTACGTTCTGAATGTGCGGTTCAACGGACCGCCTGCAGACGCGAAGCCCCCGGTTGTTCCCCCGTGATCGGGGGCTTCGTCCTGTGTGGAACACCGGCCGCGGCGCTCGCCGGGCGGCATTTTCCTCACCCTGGGTCACCGTTCTCTTCGCGCCGGTGCGCCCCCTCGTCCGCCCCTGCTTCCACCTCGTGCGGCCCTCTACGACCTGCACCGACAGCGCAGGTACGATGCGAGTCTGTGCCACCGCAGGACCCGGACCCGGGTGCGTGGCAGGGCAACTCCCGCCCGCCGCACGCCGGTTCGGCCAGGACCGAGCAGGCCCTGGACCCACGGCCCGGCACACGTCCGGTGGTACACCACGGGGGGACGTTTTGTGGGGGGACGGGATGGAAGTCGGCGCTCAGGGTTCGCCCGCCCCGGCCGAACTCGCGTGGTTGCGCGCGGTCGACGCCTACACCATGGGGGCCTACCCCCAGGCCGAGGAGGAGTTCCGGTCCGCGGTGCGACTCGATCCGTCGATGGCCGACGCCTGGCTCGGACTGCACGCGCTGCGCGCGGACACCACCATGGCGCTGCTGCGGATGCACCAGCACCGGGACCGCTTCGGCGAGCAGCGCGCCCGGCACCGGCGCTCCCTCAACTCGTGGTATTGGCTGGGCTGGTGGGTCCAGCCGGTGCTGGAGACCGGCCGTGACCTGCTGCTGGCGCACGCCTCGCACTGGCTCGACGGCCGCCACGTCGCCGAGCTGGACCAGGCGCTGGCCGGCTGCCCCCCGGTGGAGACCGACCCCCAGGTCCGGTTCCTGCACGCCTGCCGCGCCTATCTCGTCAAGGACTGGGACCAGCTCGTCCGGCACACCGAACCGCTGCTGGGCGATCCGGTGCTGGGCATCGAGGCGGGGCTGTTCGGCGGGATGGCACGGGTCCGGCTGGAGATGTACGGGCAGGCCGAACCGCTGCTGGCCGCGGCGCTGATGCGCTGCCGCAGCGAGCAGCCGCAGCGCAAGGAGTTGCGGTACTGGCTCGCCCGCGCCTACGAGGGCACCGGGCGCAGTGCCGCCGCGCTCCCCCTCTACCGCGCGGTGCACCGGGTCGATCCGACGTTCATGGACACCGCGGCCCGGCTGGCGGCCATCGCGGAGGCGGACGGGCTGGACGAGGGCGCCGGGCTGGCGACGGTGTCCGCCCAGGGCCCGGTGCAGGAGGCCGGCGGCGACCTCGACCCGTTGGCGCCGCTGGACCCGGTGGACGGCCGGGAGTTGCTGGTGGCCGACGAGCCGACCGCGCCGCCGCCCGAGGCGACCGGGCCGCCCGTGGGGGACGGCGGAGCGGCGCGCCGCAAGACCGTTCCGCCGGGCCGTCGCGACGGCCCGCTCCTGCCCACCGGACCGGCCGATCCGGTGCTGCTGGAGAAGGCGCTGGCGGAGCTGGAGCGGATGGTCGGCATGGAGCCGGTCAAGCGGCACGTGCGGGCGCTCTCCGCGCAGTTGCGGATGGCGCGGCTGCGCGCCGGCCAGGGCCTGCCGGTGGCGCCCCCGAAGCGGCACTTCGTCTTCTCCGGCCCCTCGGGGACCGGCAAGACCACCGTGGCCCGGATACTCGGCCGGGTCTTCTACGCGTTGGGGCTGCTGGGCGGCGACCATCTCGTGGAGGCCCAACGGGCGGATCTGGTGGGAGAGTTCCTCGGCCAGACCGCGGTCAAGGCGAACGAACTGATCGACTCGGCGCTCGGCGGGGTGCTCTTCGTCGACGAGGCGTACAGCCTGTCCAACTCCGGGTACAGCAAGGGCGACGCGTACGGCGACGAGGCGCTGCAGGTCCTGCTCAAGCGCGCCGAGGACAACCGCGACCGGCTGGTGGTCATCCTGGCCGGCTACCCCGAGGGCATGGACCGGCTGCTGGCCGCCAACCCCGGGCTGTCCTCGCGGTTCACCAGCCGCGTCGACTTCCCCAGCTACCGCCCGCTGGAACTCACCAAGATCGGCGAAGTGCTGGCGGCGGAGAACGGCGACCGCTGGGACGAGGAGGCCCGCGACGAACTGCGCAGCATCAACGGCCACGTCGTCGAGCAGGGCTGGATCGACGAGCTGGGCAACGGCCGGTTCCTGCGGACCCTGTACGAGAAGAGCTGCGCCTACCGCGATCTGCGGCTGTCGACCTGGCAGGGCACGCCGACCCGGGACGACCTCGCCACCCTCCGCCTGGCGGACCTGATGCAGGCCTACGGCGAGGTGCTCTCGGGGCGCGGGCCCGATCCGCAGGCACCGCCCAAGGGGATGGACTTCTAGGGCACCGACAGCCGGACGCGCGTGGGGGCGCGCCGGTCGTCCGGCGCGCCCCCACGTCCGCGTGTCCGTCCGGCGTCAGCCGGCCAGCGCGGGGTCCTCGGTCGCCAGTGGCGCCCCGTCCTGCGGTGCGCCGACCCGCTCCGTGCCCGCGCGGGGCGCCGGGCCGGCCGTCGACTCCGTGCGGTGCGCCGGATCGCGGACCTCACCGACCAGCATCTCCAGGACGTCCTCCAGGGCGACCAGGCCGAGCACCCGACCACTGGCGTCGGCCACCGCGGCGAGGTGCGAGGCGGCCCGGCGCATCGCGGTCAGGGCGTCGTCCAGCGGCAGTTCGGCGCGCAGCGTGGTCATCGGGTGCCAGATCCGCTGCGGCACCGCCCGCTTCCGGTCCTCCAGGTCCAGGACGTCCTTGACGTGCAGGTACCCCATGTAGGCGCCGCCGGGCGCGCAGACCGGGAAGCGGGAGTAGCCGGTCCGTACGGTCAGCTCCTCCACCTGGCGGGGCGTCACCGTCGGCTCGACGGTGATCAGCCCGGCGGGGTCGAGGAGCACGTCGGTGACCGGGCGGCTGCCGAGCTCCAGGGCGTCGGAGAGCCGTTCCTGCTCGACCGGGTCGAGCAGGCCCGCCTGCCCGGAGTCCTCGACGAGGTGGGTGAGCTGCTCACTGGTGAAGACCGCCTCGACCTCGTCCTTGGGCTCGACGCGGAAGAGCCGCAGCACGCCCCGGGCCAGTGCGCCGAGCAGCGCGGTGACCGGGCGGCACAATCGGGCGAAGGCGACCAGTCCGGGGCTGAACCACAGGGCGGTCTTCTCCGGCGCGGCCATCGCCAGGTTCTTGGGGACCATCTCGCCGATCACCAGGTGGAGGAAGACCACCAGCGCGAGGGCGAGGGCGTAGCCCAGCGGGTGGACCAGGGCCGCGGGCAGGTGGACGGCCTCGAAGACCGGTTCCAGCAGGCTGGCGACGGTCGGTTCGGCGACCGCGCCGAGGGTCAGGGAGCAGACGGTGATGCCGAACTGGGCGGCGGCCATCATCTGCGGCAGGTTTTCCAGGCCGTGCAGGACCCGGCGGGCCCGTTTGGAGCCCATGGCGGCGAGCGGTTCGACCTGGCTGCGGCGGACCGAGACCAGGGCGAACTCGGCGCCGACGAAGAAGCCGTTGACCAGCACGAGCAGCAGCGCGAAGAGGAGCTGGGCCACGGTCATCGGGCCACCTCCGCACCGGCCGTGACCCGCTCGCGGGCGGCCTCGGGAACGACCGGGGTCGCCAGCCGGACCAGCCGTATCCGCTCGGCGCGGTGGTGCGCGACCAGACGCACCCGCAGGCGCCACCCGTCGAGCTCCGCGGTGTCGCCGGGGGCCGGGATCCGGCCGAGTATGTGGGCGACCAGGCCGGCGACCGTCTCGTACGGGCCGTCGGGGGCGTCCAGGCCGATGCGGCGCAGGGTGTCGACCCGGCAGCCGCCGTCGGCGTCCCAGGCGGGGCGGCCGTCCTCGGGCGGTGCCTGACCCAGTTCGGGCAGGTCCACCCGGTCGTGCTCGTCGCGGACCTCGCCGACGAGTTCCTCGATGATGTCCTCCAGGGTGACCACGCCGGCGGTGCCGCCGTACTCGTCGACGACGACGGCGATCGGCTGCTCGCTGCGCAGTCGCTCCAGCAGCGGCTGCACCGGCAGCGTCTCGGGCACCAGCAGCGGCGGCACCGCGATCCGGGCCGCCGGGATGCGCAGCCGCTCCTCGGCGGGGACCGCCAGGGCGTCCTTGAGGTGCACCATGCCGACGATCTCGTCGAGCCGGGTGCGGTAGACGGGGAAGCGGGAGAGGCCGGTGGCCCGGGTGAGGTTGACGACGTCCTCGGCGGTGGCGTTGGCCTGGAGGGCGCTGACCCGGACGCGGGGCGTCATCACGTTCTCCGCGGTGAGGTCGCCGAGCGAGAGGGTGCGGACGAAGAGGTCCGCGGTGTCCTGCTCGATCGCACCGGCCCGGGCGGAGTGCCGGGCCAGCGAGACCAGCTCGCCGGGGGTGCGGGCGGAGGCCAGTTCGTCGGTCGGCTCCACGCCCAGGGCGCGGACCAGCCGGTTGGCGACGGTGTTCAGCATGGTGATCACCGGCCGGAAGAAGCGGGAGAACGCGTCCTGGGGGCCGGCGACGAAGCGGGCGACCTGGAGCGGCTTGGAGACCGCCCAGTTCTTGGGCACCAGTTCGCCGACGACCATCTGGACGGCGGAGGCCACCAACATGCCGATGACCACCGCGATGCCCGGGACGGCGCCCTTGGGCAGGCCGAGTGCGAGCAGCGGGCCGGACAGCAGTTCGGCCAGCGCCGGCTCGGCGAGCATGCCGACCACCAAGGAGGTGATGGTGATACCGAGTTGGGTGCCGGAGAGCTGGAAGGAGAGTTCGCGCAGTGCGGAGACCACGGTGCCGGCCCGGCGGTCGCCGTCGGCGGCGGCCCGTTCGGCGTCCGCCTTCTCGACGGTGACGAGGCCGAACTCGGCGGCCACGAAGAAGCCGTTGGCCAAGATCAGTGCGAGTGCCGCAAGGAGGAGCAGCAGGGGGCCGGTCATGCCGCCGCCTCCGTCGTATGCGGAGGTTCGGGAGGGGCGGCGCAGGTACTACAGGACGATCCGTCCATTGCCGGAGGGAGTCACTCCTCGGGTCGTTGGGTCCCACTCAGGGGCAGGGGTGCGGGTGCACCCCGGAGAACAGAGTAAACAGCGGGGCCCGCCTTGCGGCAGGGTCAGCGGGCCGTGTGGTCGACGGCACCGTGCCGCTCGACGAGGTCGCGGAGCGCACGGGCGTCGCGGAGGGCCTGCTCCCGGGCGATGCCGGGCTGGATGCCCATCGCGGGCAGGCTGGTGCCGTCGGCGAGGTCCAGATGGACCCAGGGGTCGCCGGCACGGAGGTTGACGCGCAGGACCTGGGCCCACGCCAGGTCGCGTCGGGTGGTGAGGTTGACGACCGTGACGCCCTCCTGCCGCGCGACCACCCGGGGGCGGCTGAGCAGCAGGAGGACGGCGCCCACGAGCACCCCGGTGCCGACGAAGCTGATCCGCTCGCCGCCGCTCAGCTCCGGCAGCAGCACCGCGATCGCGGTGAGGGCGGCGAGCTGGGCGATCCCGACGGTGTACAGGACGGCCCGGGTGCGGGACGGCCGGAAGGTCACCGGGAGGGCGGGCAGGGCGGCAGCGGGGGACGCGGGCGCGGACACGTGTCGTCTTCCGTCAGGAGGGGTGGAGGCGCTGGCGGCGGTGCGTCAGAGCCGGCAGGCGTGGATGCCGGTGGTCAGGATCGCCCGGGCGCCGAGGTCGTACAGCTCGTCCATGATGCGCTGGGCGTCCTTGGCCGGAACCATGGAGCGGACCGCGACCCAGCCTTCGTGGTGCAGCGGGGAGACGGTCGGGGACTCCAGGCCCGGGGTGAGCGCCACGGCCTTCTCGACCTGGTCGACGCGGATGTCGTAGTCCATCATCACGTACCGGCGGGCCACCAGGACGCCCTGCATGCGGCGGAGGAACTGGCGGACCTTCGGGTCGTCGTCCGGGGCGCCGGTGCCGCGGATGACCACGGCCTCGGACTTCAGGATCGGCTCGCCGATGATCTCCAGGCCGGCGTTGCGCAGGGTGGTGCCGGTCTCCACGACGTCGGCGATGATCTGGGCGACGCCGAGCTGGATGGCGGTCTCGACCGCGCCGTCGAGGTGGACGACGGAGGCGTCCACCCCGTTGTCGGCGAGGTGCTTGGTGACCAGGCCGGAGAAGGAGGTGGCGATGGTCATCCCGCCGAACTCGCTGACGTCCTTGGCGGTCCCGGGACGGGTGGCGTAGCGGAACGTGGAGCCGGCGAAGCCGAGCTGGAGGATCTCCTCGGCCGGCGAGCCGGAGTCCAGCAGCAGGTCGCGGCCGGTGATGCCGATGTCGAGCTTGCCGGAGCCCACGTAGACCGCGATGTCGCGGGGGCGCAGGAAGAAGAACTCGACGTCGTTCTCCGCGTCGACCAGGACCAGTTCGCGGCGGTCCTTGCGCTGGCGGTAGCCGGCCTCATGGAGCATCGCCGACGCAGGCTCGGACAGTGAACCCTTGTTGGGGACAGCGATGCGCAGCATGACAGCGATTTCCTTTGCAGCTAAGGGAGTTGGGGACGTGCGTGGGGGTGGCTGGATCAGAGGTGGGCGTAGACGTCGTCGAGGGAGATCCCCTTGGCGACCATCATCACCTGGAGGTGGTAGAGGAGCTGCGAGATCTCCTCGGCGGCGGCGTCGTGGGACTCGTGCTCCGCGGCCATCCACACCTCCGCGGCCTCTTCGACGATCTTCTTGCCGATCGTATGGACACCGGCCTGCACCAGTTCGGCGGTGCGGGAGGTGGCGGGGTCGCCCGTGGCGGCCTTCTGCTGGAGCTCGGCGAAGAGCTCCTCGAACGTCTTGTTGGACATGATGGCGCCTACCCTACGCGGTGACGTCGCTGCGACGCGCAGCGCCTCGTGCGAAGGCCGGTGGGCCGGGGCGCCTGCGACCGGTGACTGAGCGGGGCGGCTCAGCGCCAGGGCTCCGCGACGGTGCGGAGCGTCGCGGCGGTGGCGACGGCGGCGGTGACCGCCTCGTGCCCCTTGTCCTCGACGGATCCGGGCAGTCCGGCACGGTCCAGTGCCTGCTCCTCGGTGTCGCAGGTCAACACGCCGAAGCCGACCGGAACGCCGGTGTCCACCGCGACCTGGGTCAGGCCCTGGGTGACGCCCTGGCAGACGTAGTCGAAGTGCGGGGTGCCGCCGCGGATCACCACGCCGAGCGCGACCACCGCGTCGTAGCCGCGACCGGCGAGGACCTTGGCGACGACCGGCAGCTCGAAGGTGCCGGGCACCCGCAGCAGCGTCGGCTCGTCGATGCCCAGGTCGCCCAGGGCCCGCAGCGCGCCGTCCACCAGGCCGTCCATGACCTGCTGGTGCCACTGTGCGGCGATCACGGCCACCCGCAGGTCGCCACAGTTCTTCACGGTCAGTTCGGGTGCGCCCTTGCCGCTCATGCTTCTCCTCGTACGGGTGATGCGTCGGTGTTCGGTTGACGTGGTGGTGGGGTGGTCACTGGTTGGCGCAGGTGCTCGGTGCGCCGTCCAGCCAGGGCAGGTCGTGGCCCATCCGGTCGCGCTTGGTGCGCAGGTACCGCAGGTTGTGCTCGCCGGCCTGGACGGGCATCGGCTCGCGGCCGGTGACGGTGAGGCCGTGGCGCACCAGGGCGGCGGTCTTCTCGGGGTTGTTGGTCATCAGGCGCAGCGAGCGCACGCCGAGGTCGCGGAGCATCTGGGCGCCGGCGCCGTAGTCCCGGGAGTCGGCCGGCAGCCCCAGTTCGAGGTTGGCGTCGAGGGTGTCCCGGCCGCGCTCCTGGAGCTCGTAGGCGCGCAGCTTGGACAGCAGTCCGATGCCGCGTCCCTCGTGGCCGCGGAGGTAGACCACCACGCCGCGGCCGACCTCGTCGATCCGGCGCAGCGACTCCGCCAGCTGGGGGCCGCAGTCGCAGCGCTGCGACTGGAAGACGTCGCCGGTCAGGCATTCGGAGTGGATCCGGACCAGGACGTCCTCGCCGTCGCCGAGGTCGCCGGCGACCAGGGCGACGTGCTCGACGCCGTCGATCGTGGAGCGGTAGCCGTGGGCGGTGAACTCGCCGTGCGCGGTGGGCAGCCGGGTGGTGGCCTCGCGACGGACGGTGGGTTCGGCGGACCGGCGGTAGGCGATCAGGTCCTCGATGGAGATGATCGCCAACCCGTGCTTGCGGGCGAACGGGACCAGCTCGGGCAGCCGCAGCATGGTGCCGTCCTCGCCGGCGATCTCGACGATGGCGGCGGCCGGGCGCAGTCCGGCCAGGCGGGCGAGGTCCACCCCGGCCTCGGTGTGGCCGTTGCGGACCAGCACACCGCCGGGCTTGGCGCGCAGCGGGAAGACGTGGCCGGGCCGGACGAAGTCGCCGGCGGTCGAGCCGCCGGCGGCCAGCAGCCTGAGGGTGGTGGCGCGGTCGGCGGCGGAGATGCCGGTGCTGACGCCGTGCGCGGCGGTGGCGTCGACCGAGACGGTGAAGGCGGTGCCCATCGACTCGGTGTTCCGGTCGACCATCTGCGGGAGGTCGAGGCGGTCCAGGTCGGGGCCCTCCATGGGGGCGCAGATCAGACCGCGGCACTCGCTCATCATGAACGCGACGATCTCCGGGGTGGCCTTCTCGGCCGCGATGATCAGGTCGCCCTCGTTCTCCCGGCTCTCGTCGTCGACCACGACGACCGGCCGGCCGGCGGCGATGTCGGCGATCGCCCGCTCGATCGGGTCGAGCGTGAGCGCGCCGGCCCCGGTCTCGCCGTACCAGCTCTGCAGTGCGGTCATGCTGCGGCTCCTTCCAGTGCGGGGCGTTCGGCGGCGGCGGTCCGCGAGCGGAGCCACCAGTCGCGCATGCCCCAGGCGACGAGCGCGAGGTAGACGACGTAGACGAGCCCGGAGAAGGCCAGGCCGCTGCTGAAGGCCAGCGGGACGCCGACCACGTCGACCAGCAGCCAGGCGAACCAGAACTCGACCAGCCCGCGGGCCTGGGCGACCATCGCGGCGAGCGTGCCGACGAAGATGTAGGCGTCCGGCCAGGGGTTCCAGGACAGCTGCGGGACCAGGGCGAACAGGCCGCCGACGGCGAGCGTGCCGAGGGCGGTGCCGCCAATCAGCAGCCCGCGCTCGCGCCAGGTGGCGAACCGGACGGCGATCGAGCCGTCCTGGGCCTGCCGCCGGCCGCGCTGCCACTGCCGCCAGCCCCACAGCGCCACGCCGATGACCAGCAGTTGCTTGCCCACGCCGCCGCTGAGGTGGGCGGAGGCGTAGGCCGCGACGAGGATGACGCCGGAGAGGAACTGGGTGGGCCAGGTCCAGATCGAGCGTCGCCAGCCGAGCGCGAGGGCGGCCAGGCCGACGGTGTTGCCGATCATGTCGGACCAGATGACCCGCTGGCCGAAGGCCGTGAAGGCCGGGCCGTTGAGCCAGTCGAGGACGCTCACCGGTCCATCTCCTTGATCTCCGCGAGGTCGTCGGCGTCCCCGTCGCCCCGGCCGAGCAGCCGCTCGACGTACTTGGCGAGCACGTCCACCTCCAGGTTGACCGGATCGCCGGGCGCCTTGATGCCGAGCGTGGTCAGGGCGAGGGTGGTGGGGATGAGGCTGATGGTGAAGTGGTCGTCGGCGGCGTCGACGACGGTGAGGCTGACGCCGTCGACCGTGATGGAGCCCTTCTCGACGACGTAGCGGGCGAGTTGGGCGGGCAGCGCGACCTTCACCAGCTCCCAGCGTTCGCCGGGGGTGCGTTCGACGATGGTGCCGGTGCCGTCGACGTGGCCTTGGACGAGGTGGCCGCCGAGCCGTCCGCCGAGGGCCATCGGGCGTTCCAGGTTGACCCGGGAGCCGATGGTCAGCGCGCCGAGGCTGGAGCGCTGCAGGGTCTCGGCCATCACGTCGGCGGTGAACTCGCCGTCCGCGGTGTCCACGACGGTCAGGCAGACGCCGTTGACGGCGATCGAGTCGCCGTGCTTGGCGCCCTCGGTGACGACGGGGCCGCGCAGGCGGAAGAGGGAGCTGTCGCCGAGGTTCTCGACGGCGACGACCTCACCCAGTTCTTCGACGATTCCGGTGAACACGTCAGTTCTCCTCGGGACGGAGTGCGGAGGCGGAGCCCTTGGTTGCACGGGCGGTGACGGGCCGGGGCCGCGTCCCGGCAGTGGCGGGGTGGGACACGGTGGCGGTGATGCGCAGGTCGGGGCCGAGCCGGTCGGTGTCGGTCACGTCGAGCCGCAACGCCTGGGTGAGGGTGGTGATTCCGACGTCGCCGACGACGGACGGGCCGGCGCCGAGCAGCACCGGCGCGAGATAGCCGACGACCTTGTCGACGGCCCCGGCGGCGAGGAAGGCGCCGGCCAGCGTCGGCCCGCCTTCGAGCAGTACGGACCGCACGTCGCGGGCCTGGAGGGCCTGGAGCAGGGCGGGGATGGACAGGCCGCGCCCCTGCGGTGCGCGCGGCAGCCGGACGAGCGGGGCGAGCCCTTCGAGGTGGGCGGCGTCCGCGTCCTCGGCGACCGCGATCAGGGTCGGCGCGGTGCCGTCCAGGACCCGGGCACCGGCCTTGACGGCGCTGGCACTTGAGTCGACGACCACCCGCAGCGGCTGGCTGACCGCGTCGTCCGCGAGCCCGGAGACCCGCGCGCCGAGCTGCGGATCGTCGGCGCGGGCGGTGCCGGAGCCGACGATCACGGCGTCCGCGGCGGCGCGCAGCCGGTGCACGTCGGCGCGGGACTCGGGCGAGGAGATCCAGCGGCTGGTGCCGTCGGCGGCGGCGATCCTGCCGTCCAGCGTGGCGGCGTATTTCCAGAGGACGAACGGGCGGCCGCGCAGCACCGAGGTCAACCAGGCTTCGTTGCCGGCGGCGGCCTCGTCGGCGAGCAGCCCGCCCTCGACGTCGATCCCGGCCTCGGCCAGGGTCAGTGCGCCGCCGGTGGCGGAGGGGTTGGGGTCGGAGACGGCGTAGACGACGCGGGCGACGCCGGCGTCGATCAGCGCCTGGGCACAGGGGCCGGTGCGACCGGTGTGGTTGCAGGGCTCCAGGGTGACCACCGCGGTGCCACCCCGGGCGCGCTCGCCGGCGGCCTGTAGGGCGTGAACCTCGGCGTGCGGTCCGCCGGCCCGTTGGTGCCAGCCCTCGCCCGCGGTGCGGCCCGCGGAATCCAGGACGACACAACCGACGACCGGGTTCGGGCTGGTGTGACCGAGGCCGCGGGCGGCGAGCTCGATGGCCCGGCGCATCGCCGCGGTCTCCACGGGGGCTGAGGTGGCCACCGGGTCCTCCTGCCTCATAGGGCACGGACTCCGGGGCTGTCTGGACGACAGGAGCGGACGCTGAAGCCGAAGGACACCGGGTCGGCACGGAACGGCCCGACCGAACGAGACGTCCGGACGCGCCGCCGACGGCGGTGTACCTCAAGCTGGCCCGCCGCGCACTGCCTCCCATCCGGACTTTCACCGTCGGTGCAGGAATTTCACCTGCTCAACCGGCCGCTGGCTGCGGACGGGTCGCGGACTATAACCGCCGGTTCGGAATTACACCGACCCCGGAGTGCGCTGCTGCTTATGTCAGTACAGCTCCAGTCTGCCACGGCCGATCGTCGCCCATGCGAGCGAAGCGCTGTGGGCTGTCTCACAGGACGTGGGCGCGCCGCCCGTCACCGTCACGTCCGGTGCCCCGTCATGGATCGGTACCCCTACCTTCCCTTTCCGCCTTCTCTGCCTTCTCTGCTTTTTCTGCCTTTTCTGCCTTTTCTCCCCGCATGCAAGGAGGGTCCGCAATGACGGACACGACGGAGATCCTGGTCACCGGCGGCACGGGCACCCTCGGGCGCGCCGTGGTCGACCGGCTGCTGGCCGCCGGCCACGGTGTGCGGTCGCTGAGCCGCCACCCGCACACCGGGGTCGCGCGACCCCGCCCGCGGTCGTACGCGGTCGACCTGCGGGACGGCACCGGGCTGGCGGAGGCGGTGGCGGGCGTGGGCACGGTCGTGCACTGCGCCTCCACCCTCGCCGGCGGCGACGCGGAGGCGGCCGGACGGCTCGTCGAAGCGGCGCGCGGAGCCGGCGTCCGGCACCTGATCTACATCTCGATCGTCGGCGTGGACCGGATCCCGCTGCGCTACTACCGCGCCAAGCTCGCGGTGGAGCGGCTGGTGGCGGAGTCCGGGATCGGCTTCACGGTGCTGCGGACGACGCAGTTCCACGACCTGCTGCTGCACCTGGTCAAGGCGGGGGCCCGTTCGCCGGTCCTCCCGGTGCCCGCGGGGATCCGCTTCCAGTCGGTGGACTCCGGCGAAGTGGCCGACCGGCTCGCCGAGTTGGCGCTGCTCGGGCCGGCCGGGCGGGTCGCCGACGTGGGCGGGCCCGAGGTGCTGACGGCCGACGAGGTGGTCCGGATGACGCTGCGGGCCGGCGGGCGGCGTCGGCTGCCGCTGCCGGTGTGGCTGCCCGGCCCGACGGTCGCTGCGCTGCGGCGCGGCGAGAACCTCACGCCCGAGCACGCCGTGGGCCGTCGCACCTACGGGGAGTTCCTGGCGGCCCGGACCCGCGGGTGAGCCGTTGGCCGGCGCGGGCCAGGGGCGCGACGGGGCCCGGGCCGTGCCCGGCGGGTTCAGCCGGCGGGGCCGAACAGGTCGTCCTGCGCGGCGTCCCGGGCGGCGAGCACCGCGCCACGCAGCACCGCCCGGCCGCCGACCGTGCCGGCCCGGACGTCGGTGCGCAGCGGGGAGAGCCGGGCGAGGTGGTCGGCGACGCGCTCGGCGAGCGGCGCGCCGCCGGCCCGGCCGATCTCGCCGCCGAGCACGACGCACCCGGGATCGAGCACCGCGCACACGCCCGACACGCCGAGCGCGATCCGGGCGGCCAGGTCGTCGAGGAAGCCGGCAGCGGCGTCCCCCGCGGCCACCGCGTTGCGGACCAGGGCTTCGGCGGGCGGGGCGTCGGTGCGTTCCGGGCCGTCGGCGGGGGGCGCCGGGCGGCCGTGTTCCGCGGCGAGCCGACTGATCGCGGCGGAGCCGGCCAGGGAGTGGAAGCCGCCGTCGCAGCCGGTGGCGGAGGGCAGTCCGCCGGTGCCCGGGACGGGCAGGAAGCCGATCTCGCCGGCGCCGCCGGAGGCACCGCGCCGCACCGCGCCGTCCAGGACCACGGCGGCGCCGGTGCCGTGGCCGAGCCAGAGCAGGACGAAGGTGTCGCGGTCGCGGGCGGCGCCGTCGCGCTGTTCGGCGAGGGCGGCGAGGTTGACCTCGTTCTCCAGCAGCAGGGTGCCGGTCCGGCGGTCGCGCAGGGCGCCGATCAGCGCGGCGTGCCAGGTGGGGGCGGAGCCGCCGAGCCGCCCGGTGACCGGGTCGACCAGGCCGGGTGCGCCGATGGCGAGGGCGTGCGCAGCGGTGGCCCCGGCCTCGGCGAGCGTCGCGTCGACGGCGGCGAGCGCGGTGGCGAGGGCCGCCGCGGTGGCGTCTGCCGGGGTGGCGGCCGGCCGGTCGGCGGCGGGCTCGCCGACCGGCACGGTGCGTTCGGCCCGCACCCGGCCGAGGAGGTCGGCGACCGCCACGGTGAGGGTGCGGGTGCGCAGGTCGAGGCCGAGCAGGTGGGCGCGGTCGGCGACGATCCCGTAGAGCCGGGCGTTGGGACCGCGGCGCTGGGCACCGCTCTCGCCGACCACGGCGACCAGTCCGGCGGCCTGGAGGCGGTCGACGAGGTCCGCGACGGTGGGGCGGGACAGTCCGGTCAGGTTCTTGAGTTGACCTGCCGTCAAAGGGCCCTCGGACTGGAGGAGTTGGAGGGCCAGTCGGTCGTTGATGAGCCGGGCGGTGGCCGGGGAGGCGGTACGGCCGGCGGCTGCCGCGAGCGGTGCATGCATGGCTGGATTCTTCCATCCTCACGAGCCGTCACCCTTATTATCAGGCAGGGTTCCTGATAGTTTACCGGCCATGGCTGGCCACGGCGTTCCCGACGCCACCCCCCGCGCCCCGCTGCCCCCGCTTCCCGACCACCGGCTGCGCCGTGCCCGTTGGGCGATCGCCGCGGTGTTCCTCGTCCACGGATCGGTCACCGGAAACTTCGCCACCCGCATCCCCTGGATCCAGGACCACACCCAGATCCCACCGGGTCAACTCGGGCTGGCCCTCGCCTTCCCGGCGATCGGCGCGTCGCTGGCGATGCCGCTGGCCGGCCGGATCAGCCACCGTTTCGGCGCCCGCGCGGCGCTGCGCGCCCTGCTCGCCCTGTGGACCCTGTCGCTGGCGCTGCCCGCCCTCTCCCCCAACCTCCTCGTGCTGTGCGGCGCGCTGTTGGTCTACGGCGGCACCTCGGGCACGGCGGACGTGGCGATGAACGCACTGGGCGTGGAGACCGAGGACCGGTGGGGGAAGCCGATCATGTCCGGGCTGCACGGCATGTGGAGCCTGGGCGCGCTGCTCGGCTCGGCGGTCGGCACCGTCGCCGCGCACAGCGGCACCGACGCCCGGCTCCATCTGGCCGGCGCCGCACTGGTGTTGACCGTGCTCGGGGCGCTCGCCTGCCAGGGCGTACTGGACCTGCGCAGCGGCCCCGAGGAGCATCCGCCGCCGCGCTTCGCGCTACCGCCCCGGTCTGCGCTGGTCATCGGCGTCATAGGGTTCTGCGCGGTGTTCGCCGAGGGCGCCTCGTTGGACTGGTCGGCGGTCTACCTCCGCGACCGGTTGGGCACGGACGCGGGGCTGGCGGCCGCCTCCACCACCGCGTTCTCCTGCACCATGGCGGTCGCGCGACTGGCCGGGGACAGGGTGGTGGCCCGCTTCGGCCCGGTGCGCACGGTCCGGGCGGGCGGGGTGCTGGCCACCGTCGGCGGGCTGCTGATCGTCACCGCCGGCCATCCGGCGCCGGCGCTGGCCGGCTTCGGCCTGGTCGGCCTGGGCATCGCGGTGGTGGTTCCGCTGGCGTTCGCGGCGGCCGGGCACAGCGGCCCGGCCCCCAGCCAGGCCATCGCCGGGGTGGCCACGATCACCTACACCTCCGGGCTGATCGCCCCCTCCGCGATCGGCGGAATCGCCCAGGCGACGTCCCTGACCGGCTCGTTCGCCCTGGTGGCGGTGTTGACCTGCGGCCTGGTGGCGGGGGCCCGGGTGCTGCGGGTGCCGGCCCGGACGGCGTCGACGGGCGCACCGGCACCCGCCGACCGCGGCAGCGGCCTGGAACCCTCCTGAGCGCCGCCGCTCAGGCCGCGGCGGCCTCGTCGTCCGCCTGCTCCGGCCGGAGCAGGTCCGCGGCGATCGTCCGGGCCCGGTCCGACCACGGGGTGGGGCGCAGGGTCTGCGGGTCGACGCGGACCAGCACGCGGTGGCCCTGGGCGTGGGTCTCGGTGCCGTCGGCGGAGCAGAGCCGGAAGCCGTAGGTCAGGCTGGTGCGGCCGAGGCGTTCGACCCACAGGTGCGCGGCGTAGTGGCCGGCGCGGGTGACCGGGCGCTCGTAGGAGACCTTCATCTCCTTGATGACGTTGCACATGTCGCCCGCGGTCGCCCAGTCACCGTCGAAGCCGAAGCCGAGGCCGTGCCAGTACTCCGCCCAGGCGCGTTCGGCGAGCAGCGGGTAGCGGGAGTTGTGGAGCATGCCGAGCGCGTCGAGGTCGTCGAAGTGGACGGTGACGGGGACCAGTTGCCCGTAGGGGACGGGGGCGGCGGCCTGGAGGGGTTCGACGGTCACGGGTGGTGCTCCTGGGAATTCCGAGTGGGTGGTCCGGTGCGGGCGGCGCCGGCGGTCCGGCGCGACGAGCCCGAGCCATAGTAAGCGGCTGCTTAGAATGGTTTGCGTCCGCCCGTGCACGACGGTCCCCGACGAGGCCCCCGCCGCCGCACCGCCCGCCGCGCCCGGCCCCTCAGGCGGTCACGGTCTCGACGAGCCAGGCCAGCCCTCCCACCAGCGCCCCGTAACCGGGGACGGCCAGGAGCGGCCAGGGAACGGGGCGGGGGACCAGTACCTTGGCGTGGAAGGCGAGGTCACGGTATTCCGGCATGCCCTCGGTGCCGGGGAGCACCAGGGCGTCCCGTGCCACGAGCAGGGAGCCGATGACGATCAGGGTGAAGAGGGACACCAGGACGAGGGCATGGCCCATGCTGACGCGAGCGATCATGGTGAAGCCCATGCCCTCGGAGCCTAACGAGCCCGTCGCCGCGCCCGTTCGTTTAGTGATCGTTTATTGCCGATCGACAGGATGTGCAGGGTCGAGAAGGATCGTTCACAGGGGACGGCATGGCCAAGCTGTATCTGGAGAAGCTCACGTGCGTCACGACTGAGGGCTGGGGCGGCTTCGACGAGCAGCGGCTCGTCGTCCAGGACCGCGGCACCGTCTGGAACGGAACGGTGCTGGGAGACCGGATGTACACCGTGAAGTACGACTGCGACTTCACGGGGACGATCGCCGTCTCCCTCGGGGAGACCGGCACCCCGGGCGGGGGCGGCGGACTCGGGGAGCAGTGGATCACGGACACGCCCGGCGAGCGCAGTCTGCGCTTCCGGGCGGACGGGGCGGAGTACCGGCTCCTGTACGCGGTGGAGTAGCAGGCCGACGGGTGGCGGGGCGACGCCCGCCGGGCCGAGGTCCCGCCGCTCCGGCCCCGGCCCGTCGGACACGCCCTAGTCCCGCCCGCCCGCGCGCGGCCAGCGCGCGGTCTGCTCGTCGCGCGCCACCGCATACGTCACGGTGAAGCGATCGGCGGACATCCGGGTGCGGTTCACCTCCACGACCTGCTCCCCGACCCGGGACACCCGCGTGACCACCAGGACCGGCAGGCCGGCCCCGATCCGCAGGTGCCGCTGCTCATGGTCGTCGGCGGGCCGGGCGGCCACCGTCTCCTCCCAGGAGAGCGCGGCACCGAAGTGCTCTTCGATCCGGTCGTAGATGCCCCCGGGCCCGGTCTCGTCCGCACCGAGGACCGGGAGTCGGTCGACGAGCGTCATCGGGAGGTAGGACGTCGCCAGTTGCCAGGGGTGGGAGGCGTCCGGCGGGCCGATGGCGCGGTCCCTGATCAGCACGGGTTCGCCCGCGGCGACGCCGAGCAGCTCCGCCGCGTCGGCCGGCGGCGGGCCCACTTCCTGGGTCGGAGTGCCGACGCCGCGCCAATCCGCCGCGTTCGGGCCGAAGAAGTAGCCCCGCGCGTCGCGGCGGACGTGCCGGTCCCGGGCCACCGTCCGCGCGGGGACCGCGGGGCGGATGAACGTGCCGCGGCGCCCCTCGCTGTACAGCAGCCCCTCCGACACCAGGTGCTGGACCGCGCGGTTGGCCGTCTGGCGGGCCACTTCGTAGCGGTCCTTCAGCCGGTCGATGCCGGGGATCGGCCGGCCGGTCGGCCAGACGCCGGCCTCCACGTCGGCGCGGATGCGCGCCGCGACCTCCCGGTAACCGGTCCGGTCCGACTCCTCGCGGGTCATCGTCCGTCTCCTATCGATCGTTGCGGTCGGCAGAACTGTCGTAGTCGCTGGTCCCCGCGTCCAGCAGGGGCATGCGGCCCTGGCCGGCCGCCTGGGAAAGCCAGCGCAGCCCGTGATAGCCGGTCAGCACGATGAGCGTGCCCAGTGCGATGCCACTGAGTTCGAAGTGCTCCGTGAACTTCAGCGAGACGCCGCCGATCGCGATGATGATGCCGGCCGCGGCGGGAATGAGGTTCAACGGAACCGTGAAGTCGACCTTGTTCCGGATCCAGATCTGCGCGCCCAGCAAGCCGATCATGCCGTAGAGGATGACGGTGATGCCGCCGAGCACCCCGCCGGGGATCGCGGCGACCACCGCGCCGAACTTCGGGCACAGGCCGAAGAGGACGGCGAAGCCGGCCGCCGCCCAGTAGGCCGCGGTGGAGTAGACCCGGGTCGCCGCCATCACCCCGATGTTCTCGGCGTACGTCGTCGTGGCAGGACCGCCGACCGCCGTCGACAGGACCGTTGCCGTGCCGTCGGCGACGATGGCCAGCCCCATCTTGTCGTCCAGGTCGTCACCGGTCATCTCCCCGACCGCCTTGACGTGCCCGGTGTTCTCCGCGACGAGGGCCACCAGGACCGGGAGCGCCACCAGCACGGCGGAGGCCGAGAAGTTCGGTGCGTGGAACGTCGGCAGCCCGATCCAGTCGGCCTTCTGGACACCGGAGAAGTCGATGCGCCAGTGGTCGGTCACCTTCCCCGCGCCGTTGGCCGCATGGATCATTCCGGTGGTGCGGTCGAGGATCCACGACAGCACGTAGCCGAAGACCAGGCCGAGGAAGATCGCGACCCGTGACCAGAAACCCCGGAGCACGACCAGGGCGAGGCCGGTGAACATCATGGTCGCCAGGGCCGTCCACTGGTCCTGCGGCCAGTAGGTCGAGGCCGTCACCGGTGCCAGGTTGAAGCCGATCAGCATCACGACGGCACCCGTCACGACGGGCGGGAGGACCGCATGGATCACCCGGGCCCCGAGGACGTGGATGACGATGCCGCAGCCCGCCAGACAGGCGCCGACGACGAGCATGGCGCCCGTCAGGGTGCCGGCGTCCCCGCCCTGACCGGCGATCACCGCGGACACGCCGACGAAGGAGAGCGACGACCCCAGGTAGCTCGGGATGCGCCCGCGCGTCACCACCAGGAAGAGCACGGTGGCGACGCCCGAGGCCATGAGGGCCAGGCTCGGGTCCAACCCCATGAGGACCGGGGCGACGAAGCACGCGCCGATCATCGAGACGACGTGCTGCGCGCCCAGCGCGATCGTGCGTCCCCACGTCAAGCGCTCCCCCGGCTTGACGACCTCCCCCGGCTTCAGGTGCCGCCCGTCCCCGTGAACCTTCCACCGCAAGCCGACCATGAACGCTCTCCACTTCTGCGACGCCCTGCACGTCACAGAGCCGAGGGGATTCATAACCGAACCGCGGCTTTAGGACAAACTTGACCGCGATCGGCCGGCGATCCGCAGCACCGACCGCTTCCACCACGACGTCCGCCGCGCAGCCGCCGCGCACGAGGGCACCGACCGCGGCCGGCGGGACCCGGGCTTGCTTCGGGGGCGCGGGCGGCCGGTCGGGGCGCGCCCCCGAAGCGTCGCCGGGGTTACTTTCCGAGCTTCTTGACGGCCTGGTAATACGTCCAGGCCAGCCCGTTGCAGGACGTCTTCTTCGCGCCGGAATAACCGGCGCAGACCCGCTTCAAATCCTCATACAGGGCACTGTCCAGACGCGGCTTGTTGGCGGCGAAAGTGCCCGCCTTCTTGTAGTTGCGGTAGCCGAAGTCGTGCCGGGCGCAGGAGAGCTTGAAAGGGAAGCCGAAGGGGTTGTCCGGCGACTTGGAGCAATAGTCGGTGGACCAGTCGAAAGCGTAGGCGGCCCATTTTCCCTGAGCGTTGCGGGCCGCCAGCCAGTTGCCGTAACTGGCCGCGCTGGTCTGCGTGAAGCTGGCCATCACCTGCGGCTTGTCGGCGGGGACGGCCTGGGCCGGGGCGGCGGCCACGGCCAGCGCGGAGACCGCGAGCAGCGGCGTGACCAGCGCGGCGGCAAGTCTTCGGGACACGGATCAACCTCCGGAATTCTGCGCCGCGTTCAGGCGGCGTTTCCTGGGATGCCGAGTGGATATTGATTTCTCAAGGGACGCCGGGTGTGCGGGAGGTACCGGGGACTGCTCCGCCGTCGGCCGCCCGGCCGGAAATGCGCAGCGCGGATCACCGCGGTACGGAGAGCGCGGGAAGCGCACGGCGCACGACGGACGGGAAGTGCCTCAGGACGGCGCGCCGATTATTACGCCGATCCGGTCAACTCGCCATGGTCTTCGCCGTATTCGAGGTCGCCCCGATGTCACGCTGAGCGGATGACGACCCTTCAGCAGCACGGCGGCAACGGCCCGCAGCGCACCGCCGCAGGACCCGCCGACGGCGCCGCGAGCCCCACCGGACCCGCGGAGCAGGCGGGGGTGGCGCACGTACTGGCCCGGATGCGGGCGCTGGACCGGGCGCTGCCCGCCGACGACGGGGTGGCCGTGTTCAACCGGGTCTACTTGACCGTCACCGAGGCCGTCGCCCAACGGGTGGGGGGCGGCGCCTTCGAGGACCCGGCGGCCGCCGGCGAGCTGGACGTCCAGTTCGCCCGCCGCTACTTCACCGCGGTGGACGCCGACGCCACCGGGCGGCGACCGCCGGCCTGTTGGCGGCCGCTGTTCCAACTGCGCGGGCATCCCCGGGTCCGCCCGCTGCAGTTCGCACTGGCCGGCATCAACGCCCACATCGGGCACGACCTCGCACTGGCCGTCGTGGACACCTGTCGGGCACTGGACTGCGAACCCCCGTCCCTGGAAGGCGACTTCGACCGCATCGGCACGATCCTGACCGGCCTGGAGGAGGGCATCCGGGAGACCCTGATGCCCGGCCCCGACCTCTTGGACGTCGCCGATCCGCTCACCCACCTGATCGGCTCCTGGAGCCTGGACCGGGCCCGTGACGGCGCCTGGGCCGCGGCCCGCATGATGTGGGGCGTCCGCCGGCTGCCGGAGGTGGTGGAGGAGTTCGCCGACCGGCTGGACGCGAGCGTCGGGCTGATCGGCCGCTGTCTGCTGACCCCGCTGGGCTAGCCGGCGGGCCCGGTGCGGCGACGGGAGCGGGCCCGCCACGTCCGGCGTCGGCTTCGTTCCGCCGCCGGGCACCGCGTCGTAAGGTGCGCCCATGACGTTACGACTGGGACTGGGGCTGCCCCAGATGCCGCAGTACGACCCGCGGCGCGCGGTGCGGGAGGTGGCCCGCGCCGCGGAGGAGATCGGTTTCGACAGCGTCTGGGTGTTCGAGCGGACGGTGTTCCCGCGCGCGCCGCTCGACGGGCTCTACGGCGTGCCGGACCTGCCCTGGCCCGACTTCTACCAACGGTGCGCCGACCCGCTGGTCGCCCTCGCGCTGGCCGCCGCCGTCACCGACCGGGTCAGGTTGGGCAGCAGCGTGCTGGTCTCCGGGCTGCACGCGCCGTTCCCGCTCGCCCGGACGCTGGCGTCGCTGGACGCGGCCAGTGGCGGACGGGTGCTGGCGGGGCTGGGAACGGGCTGGTCGCAGGACGAGTACCGGGCCGCCGGGATCACCCCGTACGCCGACCGCGGCGCCCAGTTGGACGAGTTGTTGGACGTCTGCGCCGCCGTATGGGGCCCCGATCCGGTCGCCTACCGGGGGCGCTGGACGGAGATCGCCCCGGCCTCGGTCGGGCCCAAACCGGCCCGCCCGATCCCCGTCTACCTCGCCGGGGGCGGCGGCCGGGCCCTGGACCGGGTGGCGCGGCGCGCCGACGGCTGGCTCCCGGCCCACCTGACGGGCGAGCGGCTGGCCCCGCTCCTGGCCCGGCTGACCGGCGCGGCCGAACGCCACGGTCGGGACGCGGCGGAGCTGGACGTCGTGCTGCGGGTCGGGGTCGAGCTGACCGACGCGCCGCTGCCGAAGGCCGGGCGCCCGCCGTACACCGGCAGTCACGAGCAGGTGCTGGCCGACCTGGCCGGTGCCGCGGACGCCGGGGCGCGGGAGGTGCTGGTGGACCTCCAGGTGCACTGCCGCGACGGCGCGGAGCTGGCCGACCGGGCCGCCGAACTCCACGGCCGCATCCGCGCGGCCGGCCTGTGACGGCGGTGGGCGGGCCCGCGTCGTGCGGGCCCGCCCACCGGTACGGGGCTCAGTCCTCCGGGAGCTCCACCGGCGCGATCGCGTCGTAGACGTCGCCCGGGCCGGGGTTGGCCGCGTCGGTGCCGCCGCCGAGGTGGTGCATCACGCCCCACACCGCGTTCAGCGCGGTCTGGATGGCGCCCTCGGCCCAGCCGGCCGTCCAGGAGATGTCGTCGCCGGCGAGGAAGATGCCGCGCTTGTCCTCCGGGAGCAGCTCCTGCATGAAGTGGGTGAACAGGCGCCGCTGGTAGCGGTAGTGGCCGGGCAGGTTGGCCTTGAACGCACCCATGAAGTAGGGCTCGTTCTCCCAGGACACGGTCACCGGGTTGCCGATGATGTGCTTCCGGATGTCGACCTTCGGGTAGATCTCGCCGAGCGACTTGAGCATGACCTCCATGCGCTCGTTCGCCGACAGCGGCAGCCACTTCAGGCTGTCGTCGCACCAGGTGTAGGAGAGGCAGATGACGGCCGGCTGGTCCGGGCCGTTGTCGAGGAGGTACGTCCCGCGCGTCATGCGGTCGGTGAGGGTCATCGACATCACGTCGCGGCCCGTCTCGTTGCCCTCGTCGTCGACGGCCTTGTCCAGCCAGAACGGCCGGTCCACGGGCACGAAGAGCTTGCTGGACTCCATGTAGTGGGTGCGCTCGATCGCCGTCCAGTGGTCGATCGGGAACAGGTCGTCGTCGCAGTCGATCTTCGACAGCAGCATCCAGCTCTGCGCGGTGAAGACCACGGCCTTGTACGAGCGGATGTCGCCGGAGGCGTCGGTGACGGTGACGTGGTTGCCGGCGGTGCGGTGCAGCCGGGTGACGGCCGGCCGGGGGGCGCCGCCGTGCAGCGACGACAGCGAGGTGCCCGGGGCCCAGTGCACGATCTTGGCCGGCTCGCGCTCCCACAGGCGCAGCGGCAGCTGCTGGGAGCCGCCGACGATGCCGCGGTGGTGGTCGTCGGCCTCGGTGTAGACGACCCGCAGGATCTCCAGGATGGAGTTGGGGAAGTCGGTGTCCCAGCCGCCGGTGCCGAAGCCGACCTGGCCGAAGATCTCGCGGTGCCGGAAGGAGGTGAACGCCTCGGAGTCGCAGAGGAAGCCGTAGAAGGTCTGGTTGTCGAGCTTCTCGACGAGCTTCGCCCAGATCTCGCGGATGCGCGGCACGTCGCGCTCGCGCATGGCCTGGTTCATGTCGGAGAAGTCGGCGCCCTCCTCCAGGCAGGCGTTCCACGCCTCGGCGACCTGGCGGTAGACCGGGGGCAGGTCGTCGACGGTCTCGGCGTAGTGGGACTCGCCCTTGAGGTCGACGACGGTGGAGGGGGTGGACTCGGCGAGCGGGTTGGGGAACGGCGTGGTCGTCAGGCCCACCAGGTCGATGTAGTGCTGGAGCGCCGTCGAGGACGGCGGGAAGCGCATCGCGCCCAGCTCGCAGTTGAGCACGCTCTCGTCGGCCGCGGCGGAGCAGCCGTCGAAGCCGACGGTGCGCAGCCGGCCGCCTATCTGGTCCGCCTCGTAGACGACGGGCTTGAGGCCCATCTTCATGAGCTCGTACGCGGTGACGATGCCGGAGAGGCCGCCGCCGACGATGGCGACCTCGGTGCCGTGCTCGGTCGCCGGGATCTGGCCGAGGCCCGCCGGGTGGGCGAGGAAGTCGTCGTACGCGTAGGGGAAGTCCGGGCCGAACATGGTGATCGGCGGCTGCGCGGTGGTGTGCGGGACGGCGGGGGGCACCGTGGACGTCATCGGGGCGGACTCCTTGCGGGCAGGGCGGTCGTATCAGGGCGTATCGGGCACGGGTGGGCGTGCCGGGGCGCGGGCGTGCGCGGTGGGGC